>CAMJFC010000147.1 GCA_946404865.1 uncultured Prevotellaceae bacterium | reverse complement strand
TGATTGGTTTGCCAAGTCCGAGTGCATAATCGGCAACTGCGAGCAGAATAGTCAGCACGAGTGATGCGATCCATGCGAAGACCCAGGGCGCGGTGCGGAACAAGGCACCACAGAGCAGGCACATAGACCAAGAGAAGAGGAATGATACCAGTCCGAAATAGACATTGAACACGCCAGCTTCAGCAAATGATTTTGCACGAAGCAGTTCCTCGGGCATCTCCATAGACTGACGCAGCACCTCTGCATTATCCATATTGACATTGACGGAATCAGACAACTCACGGCTTGCATGCATACCTTGCATAAAGATATCAGCCGTCTCGCCTGGTGACGTGGCAGATGTAAACATGGATTGACAGGTCTCTACCATTGTCGGGGTGGCCCAATCAGCATTTGGAGAAGAGAACCAACTTGCCGTAAGGACATGAACCGCATCGGCCAAGAAGAATCCAGCCAACCAGACGACAGCACAGAAAACGGAGAGGAAAAGCACTCTCATGGTAAATTTCTGTGCCATAGATGCAGGCATCATGAAGAACTGTACACGTCGGTTTTTATTGGTCATTGGAGCAATCAGACGGCATACTGCGAAGAGCATGAACAACTGTAAAGCCGAGAAGCAGAAAGACACAGATACTAATGTGCCAGTTTCAGACAAATCTGTTACAGTGGTGACAGAGGCCTGGTCAAAAATGAAACTGCCCCCAAAGAGCACCAAAGCATTCAAAATGAACGAGAAAACGAACGTTTTGAGAATTTTCCCGGCATCTGTATCCAGTTGCCATTTACATATATTGAAGAATTGAGAATGATTCGACATCTTATTGAGTATTTATACGTTAAACCATTTATTTTGAATAACTTGAGTACGCTTAAAGAAGCGATATGAGAGTCTGTAATTCACTATGATGAACAAAGCAATGACAGAGCATAAGATAATTCGATACAGCGGGAGTTGTTCTTTGTGCTCCCACAGCCAAGTAGCGACCGAGCGGGCACCTGTACCTGTGGCCCATGACAGGAAGATGATCAGTGCGACAAGAAGAATCACCGACACGAAAATCCACTGGAAACGGCGCAAGAAAGTGCCGCCGAGAGCATATATCGATTGGAACCATATCAGCAGAAGCCATACAAAAAGCAAGGTCTTCAGAGAGTCTGTACCGTCGATATTGAAGAATGGCACCTTACTGTTCAGCAGGTAACTGAATGTGCTCAGTTCGGCTTCATGTCCGATGGCAATCGATGCGATGATAAATTGCAACAAGTCGAAGATCAAGTATCCCACGATAAGACAGCATCCCCATATAACCGTAACCAAAAGGAAACGTGAGAGATATTTCTCGAACGACGACGCTGGAATTGAGAGGTATGCCAATGTACCTTGACGCCGTTTGTAATTCGCCATCAAAAATGACGGACTTACTATCAAGAAGAGGAAGAACATGTACATCCCCATTCCACATATGCGCTCCAAGATGACATGATAGTCTTTGAGATTCTCAGCACCTGTTACCGCCATACCCATGAGAAAGAGCAAAACGCCAGTAAAAGATGCTGCGATGACAACCATGCTCTTCTTGCTTCTAGCAAGAGTCCAGCGCATCAGATAGAAGAATCTATTTAACTTGAAATCCATCATTTTTTGTTGTTAAGGTTGATTTTTCCCATAGCAGCGGCATTGAACAGCAGTTCGAGATTGACAGCTGTCTCTTCCCCGCCCCTTCTTTCAGCCACAACGGCAGCACCTTGAAGGGAAGGCTCAGCATAGATGACATCATCGCCGAGGTTTTGCGGGTTACGGAACTCGAAGGAATATTTATCGGTAATTTCAGACACCTCAGCGTCAATCAGTAACCGCGATTGTTCCATGATGATAACATGGTCGAGCAGCGCCTCCACATCATGCACCTGATGGGTGGAGATGATAAGTGTACGGTCATCGGCCATATTCTCAGCCACCACACGGCGGAATTGCGTCTTTGAGGGGATATCAAGTCCATTGGTCGGCTCATCCATCAAGAGAAGTTTGGTGCCGGCAGCCAAAGCAAAACTCATAAACACCTTTTTTTTCTGACCCATGGAGAGAGAATTGAGTTTGAGGTTGTCGTCCAATTCAAAGTCATTGAGGCATTTCTTCAACACATCTGGATTGAAACGGGGATAGAAAGGACGGTTGAGTTTGACATAATGATCAAGATTCATGGCGGGGAAATCAAATTCCTCGGGCACGATGAACATCTCTTGAAGCATCGCAGGCAAACGTTTTTGCGCATCCATGCCATCAACGGTAATTGTACCCTGAGAGGGGCGCAACATACCACTAATCAAATATAATAATGTGGATTTTCCTGTGCCGTTTTTTCCGAGCAATCCATAAATACGATTTTCGCCAAGCGAAAGACTGAAATCCTTAAATACGGGAGCAAAGCCACCACCATATTTGAACGAAACGTTATTAACTTCTATCATAACCTATTGATATTTAATGTTTTACTTGTTTACTTTAATAG
>CAMJFC010000146.1 GCA_946404865.1 uncultured Prevotellaceae bacterium | reverse complement strand
ACATGAGAAAGATTGCATCTATTCTATTGCTTCTTTGTCTGGCAATGACCGAAGCAACGGCACAAACTTATAATCAGGTAAACGACATCAGTTATACGAAAAAAACAGATGCCTACGCCGTAGAGCGCCTGAAACTTGACGTGTATTATCCAGAAGGCATGACTGGTTGTCCTGTCGTGGTATGGTTCCACGGCGGCGGACTCGAAGCGGGCAACAAGGAAATACCCTGGCGACTGAAGCAGAAAGGCTATGTGGTCGTGGGTGTAAACTACCGATTGCTGCCGAAGGTGAAGATTGAAGCCCTGCTTGACGATGCCGCCGAGGCGGTGGCGTGGGTGTTCCGTCATATCGCCCAATATGGCGGCGACACGAAGAAAATCGTTGTCACAGGCCATTCCGCCGGAGGTTACATCTCTATGCTGCTCTGCCTGAACAAAGCATGGTTGGCGGCCTATGACATTGACGCCGACGACGTGATGATGTATGTGCCGTTCAGCGGACAAGCCGTCACGCATTACAATGTCCGCAAAATGCAGGGCATCCCGCCGCTACAAGTCACCATCGACGAATATGCGCCGATATACTGGGTGCGCAAGGATTGCCCGCCCTTGGTGCTCATTTGCGGCGACAGAGAACAAGAATTGTTAGGCCGTTATGACGAGAACCAGTATTTGGCACGTATGATGAAACTGGCGGGCCACACCGAGACCTACCTCTACGAAATCGACGGACATGACCACGGCGCCATGGTGGATCCGGGTTTCCATATTCTGGAATCGCACATGAAAAAAATGCTGAAACAGGAATAGCCCGTTCGCCATTACTTTGCTGGTCTTTCTTTCGGTTTGTTGTGACATCATCACGACAAACAAGACAGTAGTTTTTTTGGCTGTTTGGAAAGAATCGCTTACCTTTACACCCGAAAAAGTATCATCAACTATTATAATACTCATTATGAAAAAACTATTATTAGCAATGGCAGCCATTGCGACTTTCACCACCAGTTACGCACAAAAGACATTGGTACTCTACTATTCAGAGACAGGAACGACCAAGAACGTAGCGGAAATTTTGCAGAAACAACTCAATGCAGACATGGAAGCCATCGAACCAGTGGAACCATACTCTGGCAACTTCCAAGAGACTATACAACGCGGACAGCGTGAGATGCAGAGCGGCGAGTCGCCAGCCATCAAACCGCTGAAATCGAAAATTGCTGACTATGACGTCATCTTCCTCGGCTATCCCATCTGGTTTGGCACTTACGCCATGCCTATCGCCACTTTGGTGAAGGAATACGACTTTGCAGGCAAGTCCATCGTGCCCTTCTGCAGCTTCGGTAGCGGTGGGCTCAACACATCGTCAGATGCCCTGAAAAAAGCATTGCCCAAAGCCAATATCAAGAATGGTTATGGCGTGAGGACCGCCCGCGTGGCTGCGGCAGAGAAAGAACTTGACCGATTTCTCAAAGAAAACGGATATAAAAAAGGTACAGTCGAGAAACTGCCCGACTATTCCGCACAGGTGCCCGTGACCGACGACGATAAGGCCATTTTCGACGCTGCCTGCTCCAGTTACCAGATGCCCCTCGGCACTCCTTCCACGGTAGGCAAGCGCGAGACCTCTGAAAGCACAGATTATCAGTTCACCGTAAAAAGCCGCGGGTTCGACGGGAAAGAGGCTACCAGCACCATCTACGTGACCGTTAGCAAAGAACCCGGTGCCAAACCCGAATTCACACAAGTGGTGAGGTAAAAAACCTCACCACTACACCCATCCCGACACCCCAAAAGGGGGACACCCACCCCTACCCTCTCAAAGGGAGGGAGCGGTAAGAGGCAAGGGGTTAGAAGCAAGAGAGGTGTCATGAACACTAAACACTAAAACCTCTACCCTAAACCATTCCACTCCTCCACATAACCCTAAACATAAAAATGAGAAAAATTATCCTCTTGCTGGCGGCTTTTATGATGGTCACGGCAACACCTGTCAAAGCGCAGGAAGAAAACGGTTTTAAGAAAATAAATGTTGTGGAGGATTTCTCCGACAACGGTTTTGAATGGTTCCGCAATGCGCTGCTGCTTGCTGCGGGCGACCGCACGAAAAGCAACGCCATGACCATCGGCTGGGGCGGTATCGGCACACTTTGGCAGAAAAACGCACTGACCGTGTATGTGGCTGAGAAACGCTACACAAAGGAGTTCATGGACCGTTCTGACTATTTTACCGTCATGGCTTTTGACGAGGAGAACGGCAAAGTGCTTCAATACATGGGTACCAAGAGCGGCAGGGACGGCGACAAAGCCCAAGCCCTCGGACTGCATACCGCCTACACGGAAAACGGCACACCCTACTACACCGAGGCCACGATGGTGATAGAGTGCAAAATCATGTATGCCGCGCCTTTTGACCCCGATGGGTTCAAAAGCGATGTGCCCAAAAACATGTACCGTCACTTCCCAGCCGGCATCCACTCCATGTATATCGGCGAAGTGATCAACTCATGGAAGAAATAAGGGAGGTATTATGTTTATATGTGAAAAATAACGTACCTTTGCAATCAAATCACAAACAAGCCTAACAACAAACCTAATTTATGATTAAAAAATCATTCAAACTGATAGTCCTTGCACTATTCCCCATGACTATGACAGCA
>CAMJFC010000145.1 GCA_946404865.1 uncultured Prevotellaceae bacterium | reverse complement strand
GAACATCCATTCTCCCCATTGTTGCCCATAGGAATAAGGTTCTCTTTCTAAAAGAGTATTGTGCGAAAACCCTACTATCAAGAATCGCTTTGATGCGATTTTTGGAGAAACACCTCGACTGTGCCATCATAGCACTGACAGAGCACACAGCCTTCGGACTCGAGAGCGGTAAACTCTCGACCGGCGGCTGCAATTTGAACTGCGAATAAGGCAATCATACTGCTGCCAAACAACGCAAAGTGAGAATGTGCGATAGGGAAATCCCCTAAAAATGATTCACAATCGTAGATGTCCTGTAAGATTTCAGAGAGTAATGCACCCTTTTTCAAAATAAATGACTATCTTCGCACTTGAAAACCATAATAAGCTGTCATCATGGGAATTTTCATCAATGTGGGTAATGAGGGGTTCCAGCGAATCCGTAGACGAGAGTACATCGACAAGTCAGGACTCATCGCAGTGGTCAACGACACGCTTTTCTCAGAATGGTGTTACAGTTGCGTCACCCGATGCCGCCGCTTCGGCAAGTCGATGGCGGCAAAGATGCTCTGCGCTTACTACGACCACTCGTGCGACTCGCGCAGCCTCTTCGCCGACCTCGAGATTGCGCGTCACCCGTCGTTTGAGGAGCATCTCAACAAATACCCCGTCATCTATCTCGACATCACCACCTTTGTGACGCAGTATCATGACGACAGCATCGTAGAGCATATTGACGCTGAAATCTTGAGAGACATCCGAGAAACCTACCCTGATGTGCCCCTGCGAGACGACGATAACCTGATGGATTTCCTCCTCCGCGTGGCCACAACTACGGGCGAACGCTTTATCTTCATCATCGACGAGTGGGATGCCATCTGCCGGGAATTTCAGACCGGCACGTCGGCCATGGACCGATATGTCAACTGGATGCGACGCATGTTCAAAAGCATCGACGGCACGCGCGTCTTCGCCGGTGTCTACCTCACGGGAATTTTGCCGATAAAAAAGTATAAGACAGAGTCGGCCATGAACAACTTTACTGAGTATTCTATGGTCACCCCACGGCGTATGGCACGTTATTTCGGTTTTACAAAGGATGAGGTGCGTACATTGGCCGAACGTCACGGCATGGATTTCGACGAACTGGAAAAATGGTACGACGGCTATCAGATTGGCAGTGAGCCGTCGATGTTCAACCCCAACTCGGTCATGCAGGCCATCGACAATCAGTGGTGTGATAGCTACTGGGCAACAACCGGAGCCTTTGATGCCGTGGCCAACTACATCCAGATGAACTATGAGGGACTGAAGGACGACATTATCCAGATGCTGGCTGGGGGACGATGCCAGGTAGATTCCACTGGTTTCCAAAATGACATGTCTGCTGTGCGAAGTCGCGACGACGTCCTCACCGTGCTAATTCATTTGGGATATCTGAGCTATGATCGGCGTGAAAAAGAATGTTACATTCCCAACCGTGAGGTCGCTGGCGAGATGGTGAACGCCGTGAAACGGAACAACTGGGCACCTGTGGTGGACGCCCTCGAGCAGTCGAAGGATTTGCTCCGTGCTACCCTCGACGGCGACTGCGAGGCGGTGGCGCGTGGCGTGGATGCCGCTCATGATGAAAACACAAGCATCCTCTCATACAACAATGAAAACTCGCTGGCCTGCGTGCTCTCCATCGCCTATTTCTATGCCCGAAACGATTATGTCATACATCGCGAATTGGCCTCGGGAAAGGGCTTCGCCGACCTTGTGCTCATACCACGCAAGAATGTCGCTTCACCCGCCATCGTCTTGGAGTTGAAATACAACAAGGATGCCGACGGCGCCATCGCGCAAATTCACCGCAAGCAATACCCCGCCAAGGTGGCGCAATACACCGGCAACCTCCTGCTCGTGGGTATCAACTACGACCGCCAGACCAAGACGCATGAATGCCAGATGGAATGGATGAAAGGTGAGGAATGAATCTTTTCACACCAGAAGTGACTAAGATTCCTGGCAGCGTGTTCCCTGTTATTCCCACCATTCTTTCCACTTCAATTTTGTTTTGTCAAGAAATCGAAAAATCTACTTGCGATTAGAAACCGTCAGTTTATATTCATTTCTTTCCAGGCTTAGGACCAACCGTCGGCCGTGTGATAGATGATGATATATTGCTGCTCGTCCATATTCTCAGATTATTTCTATTTGGTGTCAATAGTCATGCCCCCAAAGCCCAGCTACTTCTTCGTGGCAATATACTTCTGCTTTGGAGAATTGGGCACATCCGGCAACGTCCTTTCAAGATAGCCCGCCTCAACAAGTGAGTTGATGAATTTTTCCCTATTCTTTGTATGGTTAATCACGCTTATATGCTCCAATATCTCTCTGCTGCTTCTTGCTATGATGCAGTAAGCTATTACTTCCTTTTGCCTATCTGATAAAGATACAGTGTCAGAGTTAGTGTCAGAGTTAGTGTCAGAGTTAGTGTCTAAGCTGGTGTCTAAGTTAGTGTCTAAGCTGGTGTCTAAGCTGGTTCTCGGCGAATACCCTTGATGACACCACTCTGGTTGAGATGTTTGAAGAAGAACGACAAACCGGCATCCAGCAGTTCAAAGAAGTTTCCATTCACCCGCATATTGTCGATAAACACCTTCTTCTCTGTTCCACGGAATCGGGCCATCCTCAACAAGAATTG
>CAMJFC010000144.1 GCA_946404865.1 uncultured Prevotellaceae bacterium | reverse complement strand
TTTATGGGGTTGAAAATCACGCCCAACGACGACTACCTGCATTTCGTCCAGGGCATCTTAGGGCTGATAGAGCAATATAACAAGAAATACCGCACAAAGGAAGTGATGTTCAACTGCGAGATGATTCCCGCCGAGAACGTGGGTGTGAAACACGCCAAATGGGACCGCGAGGATGGCTATTTCGTACCGCGCGACTGCTACAACTCGTATTTCTATGTGGTAGAAGACGACTCGCTCAACATCATCGACAAGTTCAAGTTGCACGGCGCGCCCTACATCGAGCACCTGACGGGCGGCAGTGCGCTGCACATGAACTTAGACGAGCACCTGAGCAAGCAACAGTATATGCAGTTGCTGAAGGTGGCAGCGAAAGAGGGTTGCAACTACTTCACATTCAATATCCCCAACACCATCTGCAACGACTGCGGCACCATCGACAAGCGCTATTTGAAAGAGTGCCCACACTGTCACTCGAAGAATGTCGATTATATGACGCGCATCATCGGCTATCTGAAGCGGGTGAGCAATTTCTCACAACCACGTCAGGAAGAAGCGGCACGGCGGTTCTATGCTCATGCGGGAGAGTTAAAATGAGGAGTTAAAATGGGGAGTTAAAATGAGGAGTTAATGGGGAGGTAATGGGATTTGTGCTTGATAGTATATGCTGAAATACGTGAATACGGGTGTGGTGTTCCAGGAGATACCCGACGAGGTGACACTGGCCATCAATATCAGTAACTGCCCGTGCCACTGTCCGGGATGCCACAGCCATTATCTTTGGGAAGACATCGGATTGCCACTGAATCCGGATGCCATCGATGCTTTTGTGGAACGCTACGGGACAGACATCACCTGTATTGCCTTCATGGGGGGCGACGGTGACCCGATGGGTGTGAATCTGCTGGCACAATACATCCACGAAGAACATCCGCAGTTTCATGTGGCATGGTACAGCGGTCGCCTCCGCGTGCCAACGGGAATCAAAAAGGCCGATTTTGACTACATCAAAATCGGCCCTTATATCCGTCATTTAGGTCCATTGAGCAAGCCCACAACCAACCAACGGCTCTACCGCCGCTGCGAAGACGACAGTTTTGAGGATATCACCTGGAGGTTTTGGAAAGAGAAAGACAGTGGGTTATAAGTCGCAGTATTTCCAGCCGTAGAGGCGGTAGAGGTCGATGAGGCGTGGGAGCCGGCGGCGGAAAGATTGATAGTCTTTGCGCTCCGGTTGCATCCACTGCACTTCGGCCAGTGCGGCGATACGCGGCAAGATTTGGTATTCAGCCAATTCCTTTGAGGGGATATATTCAGTCCAGAGGTTCGCCTGCACCCCGAGAATATGTTGCCGAGCCTCAGGTGAGAGCGAAGCGGGTGCTGGCTCGTAATCATACACCTTTTCTATGGGACAATAGCCTCCGATGAGCAACGGACGGTTCCATACGCTGTCGGGTGTCTGGTAATAATCCAGATAGAGCGGGTCGTTGGGCACTTTGATGATGTCGTGTCCGCGTTCGGCTGCCCTTATCACATCCTCTGTGCCGCGCCAACTGCGCCAGTTCATGATGGTGGCGGTGGCATCGACCTCACAATCAATCAGTTCGTCCCATCCGATGATTTTCTTTCCCTTGCTCTTCACATACTGTTCCACCCGCCGCGTGAAATAGCCTTGCAGCAAGTCTTCCGCTGAATGCGAAGCGTCGGACACCAGATGTTCGCGCTGAATCGTCTCCTGACAGCGCGCACAGGCTTGCCACCGGGTGCGAGGCGACTCATCGCCGCCGATATGGATGTATTCAGACGGGAAGAGTTGAGTCAACCGGTCAATCACCGCGAAGACGAAACGGAAGGTCTCTTCCTTGCCCGGACACAGCACATCATCGAAGATTCCCCAGTTTTGCTCCACCTCATACGGTCCTCCTGTACATCCCATTTCGGGATAGGCTGCAAGGGCGGCGGTCATGTGACCCGGCATATCCACCTCGGGAATGATGGTGATATAGCGCTCTTGCGCATAGCGGACGATGTCGCGTATCTGCTCTTCCGTAAAGAATCCCCCATGGCGGACATGGTCGTACAGACCTGTGTTGCGTCCGATGACCGTGCCTTCGCGCCACGCCCCCACCTCTGTGAGACGCGGGTAGGCAGGCACCTCGAACCGCCACCCCTGGTCGTCAGAGATATGCCAATGAAACGTGTTCATCTGGTGCAGTGCCATCATGTCGAGATACTGTTTGACGAAATCGACACCGAAGAAATGGCGGCTCACGTCGAGATGAAGGCCACGATAGCCGAAGCGCGGTGTGGCACTCACCCGCACGGCGGGAATCGTGATTTGGTCCACAGGTGCTTTCGGCAAAGCCTTTCGCAACGCCTGAATGCCATAAAACACCCCTTGCGGCGTGGCCCCTTCGATGCGGATGGCTTTCTTGCCCACCTCGATGACATAGCCTTCAGAGGCCGTCATCTTCTTGTTCAGTCCGAGCAAGATGGAAGGCACGAGCGGCGACACATCGATTTGCACGGGCAACCGTGTGCCCGTCAACTGCTCGATATAGTCGGCCAGGAAGTTCGCATTGCGTATCATCCGCTCATCGTTGACACCGTAGCAGATACACTCGATGTTGCCAAGCGGCATCGGTTGACCGCCCTTCACATCCGTGACAGC
>CAMJFC010000143.1 GCA_946404865.1 uncultured Prevotellaceae bacterium | reverse complement strand
GAATGCTTTTTTTATCCTAGGAAGACCTAGGATTTCCTAGGAGTACCTAGGTTCTCCTAGGTCACCCTATCCTATAATCCCTCTAAAAAGCCTTGGGGGCCTCCATGGTCATTTTTTCGCCTGTAGCAGGATGGGTGAAGGTGAGCGATTCGGCGTGAAGGTAGAGACGGTCGTAGGGTGTGCCGTAGAGCGCATCGCCGAGGATGGGACAACCGAGCCCCTCGGCATGGGCGCAATGCACCCGCAACTGATGTGTGCGGCCCGTCTTCGGATAGAGGGCGATGCGCGTGTGTCCGTTTTCCGTGCCGAGAATCTCATAATCGGTCACGGCTTCGCGTCCGTGCTCATGGTCAACCCTTTGTCGCGGCCGGTCTTCTATGTCGGGTCGCAACGGCAGACTGATAGTTCCACGCCGGGTTACCCGGTGGCTGACATCGCCTGAGAGCAGGGCTATATAGCGTTTTTTTACGGTGCGCTGTTCAAATTGCCGTTGCAGCTGATGATACGCCCAAGTGGTCTTTGCCACAACCATCAGCCCCGAGGTGGCCATGTCAAGCCGGTGAACAATCATCGGTCCCTCTGCCTCGGGATAACGGCTGCGCACGATGCTGAACACCGATTCGCGGTCTGCTTTCCCTGGTACGGCGAGCATACCGGCTGGTTTGTTGACCACCACGAGCAGACGGTCTTCGTAAATGATATCGAGCGTTTGCCGTGATGGTTGTTCCAGCGGATTGGGTGCCACGTCCAGTCCTTGTAGCATAAAACTCAGGATGGGAAGGCATTTGCTGCGGCAAGCAGGGTAGAACTGGTCATGTTGGCGTATCTCGCCCATGGGCGACGCTCCCTGCCAGAACTCTGCGATGCGGAGGGGTTGCAAATGATGCTGGAACGCAAATTGCAGCAGTTTGGGTGCGCAACACTCGCCAGCGCCCGATGGCGGGATGCCTTGTAGGGTGGGGGAGAAGATGTAGAGCAGGTTGCGCTCCTCGCCACGGGCATTGCGCATCACGAAATGTGAGAAGAGCCACCGTTGCAATTCGTCCGAAAGCCGTTTGCGCTCCTTCTTTAGCCGTGAGACCGTTTCTTCAGTCTCGGTAATGCGTTGTGCCAGTGGAGCCGATTCTTCCTGCTGACGGCGTTTTATCCGTTTCAATTCGGCTTTCATCCATTGGCTCTCGCGTATCATTGCCGCCGTCTCGTCGGGTGTGGCTGTGGCCCGTCGCTCATCGCGTCGCTGCTTGGCTTGGCGCATCTTTTCTTGAAAAACACAGGTCACCTCCGTAAAACGCGCCTCTGCCTCTTCCCGTTGTTGAAGTGCCGACAAATAAGCCTCGTCATGCAGTAATGCCTCTATCCGGTGGTTGATGTCGCTGATTTCCCGCTCATGTACGCAAAAGTGGCCGTCGGGTTGCAAGTAGTCGAACACAGCCGGCACAAACCCCTCCCAGTCAGCCCTGCCGCCGATCTGCCCCGAATAAGCCGATAAAAAACGAGTCTGCCCGGTCGTGTCGCGCACCACCAGCACGCCAAACATCTTGCCTTGTGCCACCTCATCCTGCCAATCCTTATGGGCGGCTATCATCGCTTTCGTTTGTGTCACAGCCTCACTCACCAGCGGGTCGTCCGCCAGCGATGGTTCCACATAGAAGGGACAATTAAGGGTCATAGTTATGCGACTCAAATTAAATATTACGGTAACACTTTATCGGAAAGCCAAATGTCTGCTCTTTTTTATTACATCCATTCTTTTCATGCAACAAAGATACAAGTTTTTTTTGAAAGAAGCGCGTTTTATCAGGTAACAATATCTGATTTGCTCCTAACACCCCCAAGGGGCAGCACGTACTTAGCCCATAAGCTGATGGCTGTCTGTGTTTTCTTTAGATGATTAACAGCTTGTCTTATAATGCGCTAAAGGTCAGTCGCACTGAAAAATTATCGTCAGGTGTGGTGTTATTCAAAAAAACGCACTATCTTTGCAGCATGATGGAATTTGGTTCTTGCCGTTTAGCCACGATATGCATTAGAACTGAGCCTGTAATGGAAAAACTTTAACAAAATACACAACCTATGAAAAAATTCTTTTTAGCAATCGTGTTCGCCGTCTCTGCGATGGTGATGTTCAATGCCTGCACCATTTCTGAGGAGCAACTGGCAGAAAAAGTGAAAAAAGCCATGGTCGATGACGAAAAAGCCAATGGAAAAACTTTGGAGGTCATCTCATTCGACCTCGGTCAGAAAGTAGATGAGAAATACAATGGCGTGCTCACAGGCCGTCTCGATGGTCAGGAAGTGGTCTATGACGTGGTGGTCATCGATGAGGGTAGTGACTACGATGTGGATTGGGACATCAGAAAAGCTGAGATCAACGACTCTTTGAAAGTCGAGGTCCAAGATGCCCTGAAAGGTAACGTCGAATTTGCCAATTAGTATAGGGTTATTTTATGAACTTTTGTTGTCGGATTGAGATTGGAATAATCAAAAATGATTCCAATTTCAATCCGCAATTGTAATGTTCTTTCCTAATAAACGCAGTATAATTGTAAAATAATGTTAAATATTATATATATTAATGTATAAAATAAGAATAGTTATATAAATTTGCACCCCGTTATATGACTATAAACCTTGTAATAATCAACCAATTACAAAAAATAATTTACAAAGAACATGAAAAAATTTACTTTGAGTTTGCTCATGGCCTTTGCTGC
>CAMJFC010000142.1 GCA_946404865.1 uncultured Prevotellaceae bacterium | reverse complement strand
GGTTCTATCATCAGCAGCACCAAGGTGGGTCCGAGCATCGCCAGCGATGTGACCAACAAAGCCATCATCAGTGTCATCGTGGCTCTGATCGCCATCTTCCTCTACATCCTGTTGCGTTTCCGCAATGTGGCCTTCTCCGTCGGCTCTATCGTGGCTCTGTTCCTCGACACCTTGATTGTGGTCGGTTTCTTCTCGGCTCTTTGGGGCATCCTACCCTTCTCGCTCGAGGTTGACCAAACCTTCATCGGTGCTATCCTGACGGTGGTGGGTTACTCCATCAACGATAAGGTGGTGGTCTTCGACCGTGTGCGTGAGAATATGCGACTCTATAAGAAACGCGACAAGCAGACGCTCTTCAACACCTCGTTGAACCAGACCTTGGCACGTACCATCAACACTTCTGTATCTACGTTGATCGTGCTGCTCTGTATCTTCATCTTCGGTGGTGTGAGCATCCGCAGCTTCGCTTTCGCCATGATTCTCGGTGTCATCTTCGGTACCCTGTCATCTATCTTCATCGCCGCTCCTGTGGCTTACCTGACCATGGGCAGCAAGATTAAGGAAGACGAGGCCGCAACAGCAGCCGTCGAGGAAGTAAAGAAATAATCGCGAAAAGGTAATAATAAAAATGTCACGCTGCCCAAGGTAGCGTGACATTTTTTTGTGTAGTCTCACCGGGAATCGAACCCGGATCTAATCTTTAGGAGAGACTTATTCTATCCATTGAACTATGAGACCCCTTTTGAATGTTGAATGTTGAATTTTGAATGTTGAATTGTGGCTGCAAAGGTACGGGAAAAATGGGGAAATATCAAATAATTGTGAATGAAATTAAACTTTCCCCTTAAAAAGTCATCTAATTATTGATGTTTCAGTATATACGTCATCATCCAAGAAAAGACACCGTGCGGTGTCTGCCATATACATTTTGTTATGAATAGATTGTTATTCGTCTTATTGATTTGTTTTTGTGCCGTAGGCTCTGCATGGGCACAAGGGAGTGTCAGAGGAAAGATTAAAGACAAACAGACCGACGAGCCAATGGGTTATGTCAATGTCGTCGTCACACAGCAAGGAACTACAACAGTAGTCAACGGTGCCATCACCGATATCAACGGCGATTTTCATGTCAAAGGTCTGTCCAATGGAAATTACACCTTACGCATCACTTTTGTGGGTTATAAAGACGTGACCCGTGACTTCAGCGTCACGGCGGCCAAACCGCATGCCCATTTCTCACAGATTTTCCTGTCGGAAGATGCCAATGTGTTAAAAGAGGTGACTGTGACCGGACAACGGTCAGCCATGCGCTTAGAGGTGGACCGGAAGTCGTTCGATGTGTCGCAAGATATCGCCAACGCGGGTGGAGCGGCTTCTGATGTGCTTGAAAATATCCCCTCGGTGGAGGTGGATAACGACGGTAATATCTCACTGCGCGGCAACTCCAGCGTCGAAGTGTGGATTAACGGACGTGCCAGCGGTCTCACTTCCGACAACCGGGCGCAAATCCTGCAGCAACTGCCGGCTGAGAGCATCGAGCGCATTGAGGTCATCGACAACCCGTCGGCCAAATTCTCTGCCGAGGGTAGCGCAGGCATCATCAATATCGTACTGAAGAAAGACCGGAAAGCCGGTTATTACGGTTCGTTGCAGGCGGGAGCCAACACGCGGGGCAGTGCCAATACCAGTTTTAATATCAACTACAACAGCAGTGCGTTGGACGCCTATTTCAATATCGGATACCGTCACCGTCACAACAATGGCGGCGGAGGCATGAGCAGACAGGAGTATCTGAAGACCAACCAATATCAGGAATACCGCAGGAGCAACGACGACATGGGCAATAACCTCTTCACCCGGGCCGGTCTCACCTGGCATGCTACCAAAAAGGATGACTTCTCGTTCTCAGGTATGGCGATGTTAGGCGGCAGGAAGAATTACAACTATACGCCCTATCACTTCGGAAACATCGGGGCGGCGCAAGACACTTATCTGATGTACCGTCGCTCCCATGGTTGGGGCGACATGCGCATGATGCACGGCGAGTTCAACTACCGGCACAGTTTCACCGACACACATTTCCTCGACTTCGTGGTGGAGTTTAACCGTTGGAAGTCGGACAACAAGAATGAATATCAGGATTCCACAACTTATTATGATGGCGTCACTCCCAAAGAATATTCATATCAGTACCGGCCCATGTTTACGAACAACCGCTCGTGGGAGGTCAGGCTCGACTATGAGAATCCTGTCAACGAGAATTTCTTGTTGCAAGCAGGCTACAACGGACGTTTCTCGCATGAGAACACACCGCAGGAGTCGTGGGTGGACAACACCTGGCAAGGACTCAACATGGTGGAGGACCATGACTACTATAACCGTTTCATCTACGATTTGGATGTGCATGCCCTATATGCCACCACAACCCTGAAATTCGGCAAATTCGGTGTCATGGCGGGCTTGCGTGGCGAGTATTGGCGCGTCAACACCAATAGCTATACGTGGGACCAGGAGCACGACGCCTCCTTGCGCGAAAAACCGTTCAAGAAGGATTATTTCCAACTCTTCCCCAGCGTGTTCCTTTCTTATCAGTTCACGGAGAACGACCAGTTGCAACTCAACTACACCCGTCGTCTGCGCCGGCCGTGGGGCGGACAACTCAACTCGTTCAAGAACACACGCGACGCATCCATGGTGGAGTTTGGCAACCCCGAACTGACACCTGAGTTCTCACATTCCTTCTCGCTCAATTACCTGAAGACATGGACCGAACATT
>CAMJFC010000141.1 GCA_946404865.1 uncultured Prevotellaceae bacterium | reverse complement strand
GTGAAGTTCATCTGGACTCACGACGCCTTCCGTGTAGGTGAGGATGGTCCTACCCACGAGCCCGTGGAGCAAGAGGCACAGATTCGTCTGATGGAGAAGCTGAAGAACCACCACGGCAAGAACTCCGTGCTCGTTGTCCGTCCTGCTGATGCCGAGGAGACCACCGTCTGTTGGCGCATGGCCATGGAGAACACCGAGACCCCGACTGCCCTCATCTTCTCTCGTCAGAACATCGACATGCTGCCCGAAGGCAACGACTACAACCAAGCCACCAAGGGTGCTTACGTGGTAGCCGGCAGCGACGAGGATTACGATGTCATCCTGTTGGCCAGCGGTTCAGAGGTTTCTACCCTTGAGGCCGGTGCTGCGCTGCTTCGTGCCGACGGCGTGAAGGTGCGTGTGGTGAGCGTCCCGTCAGAGGGATTGTTCCGCAACCAGCCGAAAGAGTATCAGGAGAGCGTATTGCCCGCAGGCAAGAAGAAGTTCGGCATGACCGCCGGTCTGCCTGTCACCCTCGAGGGTCTCGTAGGTGCCGATGGCGTGGTCTGGGGCTTGCAAAGCTTCGGTTTCTCCGCTCCTTACAAAGTGCTCGACGAGAAACTGGGCTATAATGGTCAGAACGTTTACGAGCAGGTGAAGAAATTGTTAGCATGATGGACATTAAGACGATAGGCATAGCCAGCGACCACGCTGGCTATGACCTGAAACAGTTTGTCAAGAAATATTTAGAGGAGAAGGGCTACAGTTATAAGGACTACGGCACCTATACCGACGACTCGTGCGACTACAGCGATTTCGGTCATGCCTTGGCACGTGGCATCGAGAGTGGTGAAGTCTATCCCGGCATCGCCATCTGCGGCAGCGGCGAGGGCATCAACATGACGCTCAACAAGCACCAGTCAATCCGTGCCGGTCTGTGCTGGATACCTGAGATAGCCCATCTCATCCGTCAGCACAACAATGCCAATGTGCTGGTCATGCCTGGTCGTTTCATTGACGAGGAGATGGCCCGCCGCATCATGGACGAGTATTTTGCCACCGACTTTGAGGGCGGTCGCCATCAGCGTCGGATTGACAAGATACCAGTGTAATTTTTTGAAGGAGTAAGAAGAAAATAGAGGGAGTGACCGCTGTCTTCGACTGCTCAAGAAGATAAAGGACAATAGTGTTGGATATGTGCAACGCTATTGTCCTTTTCTTATTGTCTTTCAGGCTGTACTGCGTAGTCGAGTTTGACGAGGTGGTGAAGGAAGCTCTCGTTGCCATTTTCAACAGTGTAGAGATTCGCGTGTTGGAGGTCAATCAACTCAAATTTGCGCATGGCCGTAGGATTGTTGATGAGCGTCAAGAGTGCCTGCCCGTATTTCACCTCTTGCGCGCCGAGGGGATGGGGTTCACCAGAATAAAGGAACTTTCCTTTATTGTCAATCAAGAACGGAGCCTCATTGATGACCAGATAGTCGCCATAGCATGGATAATAATGCACGAACAACGAACTCATCCCATCATCAACCATCCACTGCCCTATCATCTCCCTGAGCACATTCTCAAAGGGCAGTTGTTTGGCATTGAGAGTCATGTCAGATGCTTCGAAGGGGCTTTCCATCCAGTATTTGTTGGAGAAGTCGTAATGGAACCAAATCATCTGTTTCATGGTCACGCTTTTGAACCGTTCCACCAATTCGTTTTCATTCAGCTTGATATAGACAAAGTCGCCCGTTTTTTCTTCATAACCCATCTGCATGATGTAGCCGAACTCACATCCTTCGTACCACACGTCTTCGAGTCCAAACTGTTTTTGGATTTGATCGACATACTTGACGTACACTTTCATCTTACCTTTATTCGACAAGTCGATGACCATCTCTTTGATGTGCGAGGGCAGTCCGAAGCCTTTGCAATGCCATTGGCGTGTGATTTTCTTGTCCAGGGCGGTAGCGGCCTCCGCATCACTATCGCTTCCACAAGCGGAGAAGGTCGTCGTCAGTAAGGCCAAAGCCAAGACGACAACACCTCCGAACCAATTACTTAATGATTGTTTTCTTGATTGTTTCATCATTTTTTAAAAAAGGGGAGTTAAAAGGGAGTTAAGAGGGGGAGTTAAAAGGGCCATTACTGACCCCACCCCTGCCCCTCCCCTACATGGGAGGGGAGCTGGCCTCCTATTTTACATTGACCCGTTGTGTGGGCGCCTGCTCCGCATTACGGCGGTTGACGGTGGTGATGACAGCTTGAGCCAGGTTGATGAAAGCCCGTCCGGTCATGGAATCGGTGTTGAGGGCCGCCGGTTTTCCTGCATCGCCGCTCTCGCAGATGCTCTGCACGATGGGTATTTGTGCGAGCAGCGGCACATTCATCTCCTCCGCCAGTTTTTTGCATCCTTCTTTACCGAAGATGTAATACCGGTTTTCAGGCAGTTCAGCGGGTGTGAACCATGCCATATTTTCCACCAGTCCGAGGATGGGCACATTCACCTTTTCGTTACGGTACATGTCGATGCCTTTTCGTGCATCGGCGAGCGCCACCTTCTGTGGTGTGCTCACGATGACAGCACCCGTGATGGCCAATGTCTGCAACAGAGTGAGATGGATGTCGCTGGTGCCCGGTGGTGTGTCGAGGATGAAGTAATCCAACTCGCCCCAGTCGGCATCGGCAATCAGCTGTTTGAGTGCATTGGAAGCCATGCCACCGCGCCAGAGTGTAGCCGTCTCCGGATTGACGAAGAATCCGATGCTCAGCAGTTTGACACCATATTTCTCAATGGGTTCGATGAGGTCGCGCCCCTCCACGTTGACGGCATACGGTCTGGCATCCTCCACGTCGAACATCTTGGGCATCGAGGGTCCGAAGATGTCCGTGTCGAGCAGTCCCACGCGGTATCCCATACGTGCGAGAGCGATGGCGAGATTGGCGCTGACCGTGCTTTTGCCTACCCCACCCTTTCCCGAGCTCACCGCGATGATGTTTTTCACCTTCGGCAGCAGTTTGTCGGGTTCAGGTCTGGCACTTTGAAACTCAGTGGTGATGTTCACCTCCACGTCGTTGCTCACATGGTAATGAATCGCAGCCTCCGCGGCTTTGACGGTTGATTTCATGAAGGGGTCAGTATCGCGTGGGAAGATGAGCGAGAAGGACACCTTCATCCCGTCGATACGGAGATTGTCAGCCACCATTTCGCTTTCCACGAGGTTTTTCTTTGTGCCCGCATACGTCACCGTGGCGAGGGCATCCATGATTAGTTTCGGATAGAGAGTCATTTTTGAATGTTGAATGTTGAGTTTTGAATGTTGAATT
>CAMJFC010000140.1 GCA_946404865.1 uncultured Prevotellaceae bacterium | reverse complement strand
CAATCAACTCCTCAGGGTTCTCGTAGAAGGCCGCGATGCCGGAGAGGATGGTGCGGTCAGAGCCGCTGCCGTCGTCGATGGTAAACTGCAGCAGTTTCTTCGATTTCTTCACCTTCTGACAGTCTTTCACCAGTCCCACGCGGATGTCGAGTTTTTCAAAATCCTCGAAGGATACGGTGTCCTTAATGGGTGCAGCCTGATAAGTTGCCGCCTCGTTGGCTTTCTTTGTGGCTTCCAGTTTGTCGAGTTGCGCTTGGATGGCATCGTCTTCAATCTTCTCGAAGAGCAGGCTGGGTTCGGCCAACTGATGACCTGGTTTGAGCAGATCGGTGCTGCCCAACTGTTCCCATTCGAAATGGTCGATATTGAGCATCTCGCGCAGTTTCTTCGATGAGAAGGGCAGGAACGGCTCGAAAGCGATGGCGAGGTTGGCGGTCAACTGCAAGCAGATATTGAGGATGGTCTCGCAGCGTTTCGGGTCGGTCTTCCACACCTTCCAGGGTTCACAGTCGGTGATGTATTTATTGCCGATACGGGCCAAGTTCATCGCCTCAAACTGTGCTTCGCGGAACTTGAACTGGTCGAGCAGTCGCTCCACCTTCTCTTTCACATCCTTGAACTCGTTGATAGCATTGCTGTCGATATCGGTCAGTTCGCCGCACTCAGGCACCACGCCGCCCCAATATTTCTTGGTCAGTTGCAGTGCACGGTTTACGAAGTTGCCATAGACGGCCACCAACTCATTGTTGTTGCGGTCTTGGAAGTCGCGCCAGGTGAAGTTGTTGTCTTTGGTCTCAGGGGCATTGGCTGTGAGCACATAGCGCAGCACATCCTGTTTTCCGGGGAAATCGACCAGATATTCATGTAACCACACCGCCCAGTTGCGCGAGGTGGATATTTTGTCGTCCTCGAGGTTGAGGAACTCGTTGGCGGGCACATTGTCGGGCATGATATATTGGCCGTGAGCCTTCATCATGACGGGGAAGATGATGCAGTGGAAGACGATGTTGTCCTTGCCGATGAAATGCACCAGACGGGTGTCCTCATCCTGCCACCATTTCTGCCATGAGCCCCAGCGCTCAGGTTCTTTTTCGCACAGTTCCTTGGTGTTTGACACATAGCCGATGGGCGCGTCGAACCACACGTAAAGCACTTTGCCGTCTGCACCTTCTACAGGGACGGGAATACCCCAGTCGAGGTCGCGTGTCATAGCACGTGGCTGCAGATCCATGTCAAGCCATGATTTGCACTGTCCATAGACATTCGGGCGCCACTCTTTGTGCTCCTCCAGAATCCACTGTTTCAGCCAGTCTTGATACTCGTTCAGGGGCAGATACCAGTTTTTTGTCTCTTTCAGCACGGGAGTGGAACCGCTGATGGTCGATTTGGGATTGATCAACTCAGTGGGTGAGAGGTCGCGTCCGCATTTCTCGCATTGGTCGCCATAAGCGTTCTCGTTGTGGCAATGGGGGCACTCGCCCGTCACATAGCGGTCGGCGAGGAATTGCTTGGCCTCCTCATCATAGAGCTGGGTGGTCGTTTCCTCGGTCAGTTTGCCCTCGTCATAGAGTTTGCGGAACCACTCTGCGGCGAACTTATGGTGAGTTTCCGAGGTGGTGCGGCTGTAGATGTCGAACGAGATGCCGAACTCCTCAAAACTCTTTTTAATCATCTCATGGTAACGGTCCACCACGTCTTGCGGTGTGATGCCTTCCTTGCGTGCGCGTATGGTGATAGGCACACCATGCTCGTCGCTGCCGCCGATAAACATCACTTCTTGTTTCTTCAGTCGCAAGTATCGTACATAGATGTCTGCCGGCACATACACGCCAGCCAGATGGCCGATATGCACACCGCCGTTGGCATAAGGCAGTGCAGAGGTCACGGTAGTCCGTTTATAGTTCTTCTTTTCCATATTTTCGGTTGTTATTATATTTTGGCTGCAAAGGTAGGAAATAAATCCGAATTACGAATTACGAAACCCGAAATTATTGCGTAATCCGTTCATCCACACGATACTTTCCTCGCTTTGCGAACGGTGGAATGTGGCAGGAGGTGCTGTCTGACTATCATCAGGTAATCCAAACCGTAGAACAACAAAATGTTTGTTCTTTTTTTGTTTCTAATTGGGGCCATTTCGTGAAATAGATGTTTTATGCAAATAAAATTATTTATTTTGAATAATAAATGCGGTTTTATATATAAATTTGCAAAGGCATGAAAAGAAGGCCAATACGTTATTTTTAATTCCAAATGCTCATGACAACAAAAAGATATATTATTCTGCTCCTGTGGCTGATGACGGCTTGGATGGGGGCGAGGGCCCAAAAGACTGTGGTGGCGGATGCCGTGACGCGGCTGCCGGTGGAGCATGCCAGCCTTTATGCGAAAGAGGGCAGGGCATTTCATTCCGTCGTGGCCGACGATGAGGGCAGGGCAGTGGTGGATTTCCCGTTCCGTAAACTTACAGTGTCGCATCTTAATTATGAGAAACAGGTGCTCACGCGGGTGCCCGACACCGTGTGGATGAAACCGTTGGTGCGAATGGTGAACGAGGTGACGGTGTATAGCGGCGAGCCGGCATGGATACGCAAGACCCTGAAACGTTTTGTCAAGGAAAAAACCACACGCTATCACACACACCCGGAAGTGCTGCATTATGATTACAATTCGCAAAGCATCTCAGGGCGTCAATATTATCAATATCAGTCGGAAGGGTGGATGCGGATGCCTTCACCCGAAAAGAAAGGGTATGATTTTCATCAGTTGTCAGGGCATATCACGGCCGTAGACAGCACCACTTTGACAGATGTGGCCAACCTGCGGCGGATGCTGTTTGAGGACTTTGTCGATGAGATGGACAAGAAATTCATCAGCGGGCATCGTTTTTATATTGACTATGATTATGAGGGCGCGAAGAATGAGGTGTCACTGATATTCCGCGATAAGAAATATGGCGACGATCGCGGCCATTTCATTATCGATACGGCACGGTGCGTCATCGTGTCGGCGCAACGGCACATCGGCATAAAAACCAACAAACAGCTCCGGGTATCGGATTTCATGTTGAGCATGGCACGTATCATGACAGGCTATAAAATTCATGAATGGATGGTCGATTACCGGGTCACTTACGAGGAAACTTCCGGTTCGTGGCATCCCGCAGACATCGCCTACAAGTTCTACTTTAAGGCCGAAGACCCCAATGACACTGATGAGCAGTCACAGGAGTTTTCGCGACAGACGGGTGGCGGTTTTTCCAACATGGAGTCGACAGTCAGGCTCCGCCACACAGATATAGCACCCGACGACAGCACCCGGTGGATGTCGCTGCCCCGTTCGTGGATATTGAAGTATAATACCGATGAACAACGGGCCTACGAGGTGGAATTGTCAAATCTCCCCGCAACGTTCACATTAGGAGTGGAGGAGTGAAAGAGTGGATGAGAGAA
>CAMJFC010000139.1 GCA_946404865.1 uncultured Prevotellaceae bacterium | reverse complement strand
AACGTAATTCCGTTATTCCATTTTCATTATCAAGAAAATGTCATTTGTCTCCTAATCAATCAGGATGTGCGTCACTTCCCCTGTTTCTATCTCAACCATGGTGCCGTATTTGCCGCTGCCGTCTATCTCGTAGCGGCGGCCGCCGACAATCAGAGTGCCATGGCCGCCATCGCTACAGACGCTGACGTGGCCTTCATAGACAATGACCTGTATCCTGCCGAACGGGGTGGGCACATAGCCGCTCATCCACTCAAAGGCATCGACCACCGGGCGCACCTCATACTCCTCGTAACCGGGTTTCAACGGGCGCACGCCTAAGAAATAGCGTCCGAGGAGATAGATGGGACTGGCACCCCAGGCATGGCACAGACTCTTGCCGTATGGCCGTCCGTACATGGCCAGATGCTCCGTGCCGCGCTCCTCGGGGTTGTACTTCTCCCAGAAGGTGGTGGCTCCCTCGCGCAACATTCCGCCCCAATAGGCTTTCATCTCTTGCAGCACACGCTGGTGCTCGCCGCACATACAGAGGGCTTCCAATTCGTAGAAGCGCATATAGGGCGTGGTGATGGGTTCGATGGCCTCGTTCAGCAACACCTGTTTTAATATCGCTTGCTGCTCATCGTCGGAAGCAAAACCGTAGAGGATGGCGAACATATTGGGGAACTTCGTGATTTGCGGATTCAGTACCCCGTCTTCTATCGCATGTAGGTAGGCGTGCTTCTGCGTGTCCCAGAACAACTCGCGGGTCTTCTTCTTCACTTGGTCGGCCAGTGCCTGGTAGTGCGAGGCGTCAGGGTGTATGAGCAGGACTCCGCATTGTGCCATCACCTCTAACGATTTGGCGAAGAGGATTTGCTCAAAGGCTAACACGCCACGCTTGTGCATCGGGAAATCTACCCAATCGACGAAAATCCAGTCGTCGGGTTGACCCTCTGCCAGTCCGTCGCTGTTGGTGCGACCGAGCACATAGTCCATCAGCGTCTGCATACGGGGGTACATCTCGCGGACGAAAGCGATGTCGCCGGTATATTCGTAATAGTCGAGGATGGACTTGAACCAATAGAATGTGTAGTCCATGATGGTGTTCACATGGGCGGTCACAGGGTCCTTGCCGCGCAACTGACGGATGGTGCGCTTCACACACTCGGTGTCGAAACGCAGGTAGTAATTCATCAGGTAACTCTGAATGGCATCGCCGCTCCACGTCCAACGGTCGCGTTTGATGCCATCGACGAAAAACTCGCGTGTGGTCAGGTCCATCGTGTAGGCCGACACCTTCCATATCTCGTTCACCTCAGGGTCGCTGCAACCGAACTCGCCGCTGCGTTCGGGGTCGAAGGGCGCGTACTCGTAATCCACCGCGATACCGTCGTACCAAGTGTCACCTTGGGTATATTCGATATACACATATCTGAAAGCCTTGCTGTCTAATTCGTAGTACCATGAGCCAGGTCCGGTCTCTCTGCGCCGGCTCACAGCAGTGGGATGTAGCACATCGAGCGTCTCGCAGTGCGCTTTGTCAAGGGCTTCCTCGCGGCTCTCTCCGTAATAGACATTGACGCTGCCTTTCTCAAGGTAAAAGATTTTCAAATAGCCGAACACCTCTTTGCCGAAATCGTAGAGTGTGCCATGAAGCCCCTTTTCACGGTCTGACAAGTGCTCCTCACTCACCGGGCGGAGTTCTTTCCGCGGCAGACGGAATTGCGAGGGCGGCATGTCGGGGTCGTTCAGGTTCCATGACCCGACGGGCACATACACGCCACTGCCGTGGGCCACTCCGTTCTCGTCTATCCATATCTTGTCTTCGTAGGTGGTCTGCCAGGTGGCATCGCTGACGATGGTCTTTCCCTGGATGAACAGGGCGGGCGGCGTGGCTTGGTTCCAAACCTTCACGCTCAGCACATGCTCCCCCTTGGGGATGTGTTGACTGGGATGCGGGAACTTGAGTTGGCCGTCGATAGAGAAGTTGTATCGTCCTTCTGCCACGACTTGCACCGACTCGTCCTCGTCAAGCACAACGGTCTTGGTAAACACCACTGTGGGCCAGTGCGAGTCTTGTTTCCAGAACGGAGGAAACATCGCTCCCCGTTCCGTTCTCCGGTTATTAAACTGATTGCCCAGCCAGATTTCAAAATCGCCAGGATACCATATCCATGTCGCAGAAGTGTTCATTGTTGAAGGTTTAGGGTTTATTTTTGTTTAGGGTTGAAGATTGGGGAGTTTGGGAGATTAGGAGTTTGGGAGTTTAGGAGTTTAGGAGTTTGGGAGTTTAGGAGTTTGGGAGTTTGGGAGATTAGGAGTTTGGGAGTTTGGGAGATTAGGAGTTTGGGAGTTTGGGAGTTTAGACAATACTCCATTTGCAGACTATTCTCTTACCTCTTACCTCTTACCTCTTACCCCTTACCTCTAAAACTACCCCTTACCCCTAACATATCTCTTACCTCTTACCCCTTACCTCTTACCCCTAAGACATGCCTCAAACCTCGAACTTCAGCGCCTCCAACGCCTGGCGAATCTTCTCGCGCTCGGGCTCATTAAATTTGTAGAACGGCGAGGCCACAAAGTCATCGTTGATGATGCCCAACAATGAGAGGGCACACTTCAAACCTTTCAGGTAACTGCTGCCATGCTTGCCAACCGTGTAGATGCTGCTGGATATCTGCATGATGATGGGCTGCAACTGCCGCACACGGGCCAGGTCACCACGACGGGCGGCTTCGTACATGGCCACATACAATTCGGGGAACATATTGGCGCCGCCGTTGATGCCGCCATGGGCACCCAACAGCACGCTCTCGCCGGTCATCTCCTCGGGACCGACCAACATGGCGAAGTCTTTGCGCTCGCGCATCTTATACAACACCGATTGGAAATAGACGGCGTTGGCACTGGAGTCCTTGAAACCGATGACTTGCGGATTCTGGGCGATGCGATGCACGGTGTCGGGCGCAAAACTCACCTTCACGTGCGAAGGCATATTATAAAGGAACACGGGCAGGGGCAACTGGGGCACCAACTCCTCGTAGAACTGTGCCAGTTCGGGCTGACCCGTAGCGAAATAATAGGGTGGGGCAGACACCACACCGTCGGCACCGTTGTCGGCTGCTACGCGGGCTAAATGGATGCTCTCCATGATGCTCGTGTCGGTGACGCAGACTAACAACGGCAGACGACCGCGGTTGATGCGGGCCGACTGCACGATCATTTCCTTGCGCACAGCATAACTCAGACTCTGTTCCTCGCCCGTGGTACCGAGGATGAACAGACCGTGTACACCGCCCTTGATTAAATGTTCTATCAGCCGCTCCAGGCTTTCTACATCGAGTGTCTCATTGTCTTTAAGTGGAGTCACGAGCGGGGGAATAATACCGCTCAGGGGTTGTCCGTTTTTCATATATTTCTTTTGATTGATTAAGTAGATGATATGGCGGTTTATACCGCCTTGTTCGTAAGTTTGCTGCGAAGATAATGCTTTTTCTTGGTTCCCCCAAATAATTTTATAAAATTTATGTCTTTGAGG
>CAMJFC010000138.1 GCA_946404865.1 uncultured Prevotellaceae bacterium | reverse complement strand
ACGCCAGCGTGAAAGGATTTGACACGCTCTGCGTGGAAATTAATCAAATTTTGTTCAAATTATTCAAAATCACAGGATGCTGCGGCCTACGGCGTAACACGAATGCCAAGGAATGAACATGAAAGAGCCAAAAATAATATTTTATGAAAAAATTTTTGAGCAATTCGTGCATATTCATGTAGCGTCGCAGACATCCAGTCGCAGACAGGCAGCATGCTTCACGGCTTTGGCTGTAGCATCGCAGACATCCACCATTCACTCCCATCCCTCGGGAGGGGCCGGGGGTGGGGCTCTGCTGCGGCTCTGCTATTTTTTGATGCCGGCTTTCCGCTGTTCCCGTTCCACATAGAGCGGGTCGTTGTAAGTGCGGTCCCAGTTCTCCAAGAGTTCTTGGTTCTTCTTGCGGGCACGGCGGTTCAGGGGCTTCTTCTTGAACATATTGAAGAAATCAAACGTGGCAAGACCGCCTGGAGGGGCATAGAGAGGGGCATCGCGCGTGGCACTGCTCACCATCGATTTGATGCCCTTGCGGGCCTCTCCCCAAACCACCACCTCGTTGAGCGTGTTGGCTTTGGGCAGCAGAAAAAGAGTGTCAACCAGCTCATGACGTAAGACGGTGGTGCTGAGGTATTTGGGATGGGTGACCGTGGCACCGCTGAACGGACGGTCGATATGCGCCATGCCGCGATAGTCGGTCATCACCACACTGCCTGAGTCGGTGTATATCTTCACGTCGCGAACGGGCACACCCGACTCGATGTCGGCCACCACCACATCCATCTGAGCCCTGACATGAAACGGGCAGAGACACCATAATGTCAACAATATGTATGAAATATAACGCATCTTCATGACAAAAATACGGGAACAATTCGGTTGTGTCCCCTCTTTGACAGAGATTAACACAAAATTTCAGTTTTTTTGTCAGCGGATGACAGGAATTAACCTAAAAAGCGTAAAAAGGGGGCGATATATTTTGCTTTTTCATGGAAAACTCCTATTTTTGCAGCATAATAATAACGACCAAAAATCACTGATTATGAAATTGATTTTGTTTTTACGTAGTGCCGTGGCCTGCATGGCCATGCTGTCGCTGTTGTGTGTCAGCTCGTGTAAGAGCCGTCAATATGTGGGACCTGTGAACGGTAAAATATTGACATCCGAGGATCTGATGAAGGATGATGACAAGAAGAGCGATGAGAAACCTATCCAGCAGGTGAGCAGTTTGGACGAGGGACAACAGAGTGAGAAAAAATAACAAGAAAAAGAGGACAAGGCGTCGATGCCTTGTCCTCTTTTGATAGATGAAGCCAGAGAATTCTGCAAAAAAACTAATCTCTTACCTCTTACCCCTTACCTCTCACCCCTAAAAAACTTACCTCTCACCCCTTACCTCTATATCACACCGCTGCGAAAATCCAGTTATAGACACAACTGAAGATGCCGAAGGCGATGATACCGAAGGTGCAGATGGCAAGGGCATCGCGTGTGGCGCCGTCGCTCTTGATGCGCGGCAGCGGGTTCTCGCTGTCCTTGATGTACATCGCCTTGACGATGAGCAGATAGTAGTACAAACTGACCACTGTGTTAATCAAAGCGATGAAAACGATGAGGTAGGGGAGGAAGTTGCCCGACTCACGTGCCTCTAAGGCGGCCATGAACACGAAGAACTTCGAGAACATACCTGCGAAGGGGGGAATGCCGGCGAGCGAGAAGAGTGCTAACGTCATGAGCAACGAGAGCTTCGGATTGGTCTTGTAGAAACCATTGTAAGCACTCATATCCGTCACACCGCCATTGTTCTGCTCCACCACACTGATGACTGAGAAGACGGCCAGGTTGGCTACCACATAAACGAGCACGTAGTAGGACAGACCGGCCACACCTAAAGTGTTGTCGCCGATGACCGCCAGCATGATGTAACCCGCCTGAGAGATAGAACTGAAAGCCATGAAACGCTTCAACTCCGTCTGACGGATGGCAAACAAGTTGGCGATGGTGATGCTCAGCACCACTACGATATAAAGCAGATACTGCCAATATTCCACTAAGGGAGCAAACACCTTCATGAGGATGGTCATCAGGGCGAAAGCAGCAGCACCTTTTGACACCACACTCAGATAACCCGTCACCACGGTGGGCGCACCCTGATAGGTGTCGGCCGTCCAGAAGTGGAAGGGTACAAGGGAAATCTTAAAGCCTAAACCGCTGAAGAAGAACACCATTCCCATGATGGTCATCGGGGTGGCTCTCAGTAAATGGCTCATACCTACCAGTTCGCCTGACGTCCCTCCGTAGAAGGAGAGTGTGCCCGTAGCACCATAGAGGAAGGAGAGACCAAAGAGCATCACACCGGATGAGAACACCGCAGTGAGGATGTACTTGGCTGCAGCCTCGGCTGAGTTGTTGCGGAACTTATCGAGTGCCACCAGACAGGCCATCGGCACGGATGCCATTTCAAGACCCAGGTAGAACATCACGAAATGACCGGCCGAAATCATCATATACATACCGAGCAGGGTGGAGAACACAAGCATATAGAACTCGCCCTCGCTCGACTTTGACACCAACGTATGACTGTTGGCTTCCTTGCCATAGAGCCAGGTGCGGCTCATGATAACGACGATGGCGGTACCAAGCGCGAGGATGGTTTTCATCACGTTCACGGAGGCTGTCTCGATATACATCCCTCCGAAAGCGGTCACCGTAGCATCCGAGACGAAGGAATGGGCCAGACAGAGACCAAGCAAACACCCGGAAAAGAAGACGGCAAGCGGACAGAACCATTTCCGTTCGAGCTTCTTTGATGTGGCAAAATCGGCTATAAATACAATAATCAGGATAGCAACGAGGGCAACCTCGGGTATCATTTTGAAAAATTCACTATAATTCATATTACCTCCTCCTTACTTCACTTGTGTTACTACATTCAATATCGGCTCCACAGCGTCGCCAATCACATCACTGGCCCAGAAAGGAGCCAGACCCAAACCGGCCACACAGAAGATGAGGCAGCACACGGCGATGCGCTCGTCCCAAGTGGCATCGGTCAGCTCGAGGAAGTGTTTGTTCTCGACTTTGCCATAGAGAATCTTGCCCACCACGCGGAGAATATAGACCGCGGTGATGACGATGGAAGTACAGGCGATGATGGTGGCCACACGGCGCATGGTGCTCACTCCAGCTACCATCGTGCCGTCGAAACCGGGCAGGTTGTCGGCGCCGAACGAACCTACGAAGATGGACATCTCGGCCACGAAGCCCGAGAAGCCCGGCAGTCCGAGGTTGGCCAGACCGGCGATGACGTAACCCACCGAGAGGAAGGGCATAATCTTCATCAGACCGCTCAACTCGCGGATGTCACGTGTGTGCGTACGACCATAAATCATACCGATGAGGGCGAAGAAGAGGGCTGTCATCAGACCGTGAGAGAGCATCTGCAGGATAGCACCCGTGCAGGCTGTCTTGGTCATCATCAGAATGGCGAAAAGCACCAGTCCGCAGTGCGACACCGACGAGTAG
>CAMJFC010000137.1 GCA_946404865.1 uncultured Prevotellaceae bacterium | reverse complement strand
TCGGTATATTCGTGCTATTAGTGTTCGTTTAAATCCCCCTCGGCCGTTAGGCCGAATATTAGGTATATTCGTGGAATTACTGACCCCAACCAACCCCTCCCCTACATGGGAGGGGAGCTGGTTGAAGCCCTTGGAATCACTTATCGAAGGGACTCATTCATGAATAATCGAAGGGACTATTCATGAATAATTTGTGGCCATTTATGCACATTCATGTAGCGTCGCAGACATACCCCTCGGCCGCAAGGCCGAAATTCCTTGATTCCTATGTTCCTTAGACTTAGAACCCTCACGGCCGTAGGCCGAGATATTCTCCCCCACCCAACCCTCCCATGGGAGGGCTTCCAACCCCTCTCTAAATCTCTCCCCAATCCTTGGGAAGAGACTTAACCGCTCCTACCCGTCGCTCTGTCACTAAGGTATGCTCGGCCCATCAAAGGGCCGGCATCATCACTACGCAACAGAGTTGCGATTATCTGTGTTCGCTTCGCTCACCGAACAGCGGCTTATTCCTCATCGGCCGCAAGGCCGACATTCCTTGATTCCTATATTCCTTAGAAATTATAGCAATTCAACATTCTTCATCGCCGCAGGCGACCATTTTTCGGACAAAGTCCTCAACAACTCGTCAACATTCAACATTCATTCTGCCGTTTGATAAGTGCTGGGACTGCTTCCGTAGAGATTGGTGAAGCAGCGGGTGAAATATTTGGGGTCGTTGAAACCCACGCGGTAGGCAATCTCGGTGATGTTGCGATTGGCCACATTTTCCAACAAGAGCTTTCGGGCGACACCGAGACGGTAGTTGCGGATGAACGGCCCCGGTGTGAGACTGGTCTCCTCCTTGATACGTTTAGCCACCTGACTGCGGCTCATCCCCAGATGGTCGGCCAACTGTTCGATGCCGAAGTCGCTGTCCATGTAGTTTTGCTCCATCACTGCTGTGACACGCTCCATGAAGGTGTGCTGACGCGCCTCTTCATTGTCGGCCTCCACGGTGCGGTGCTGACTGGTTTGCAGGTATTGCTGACTGTCGAGCACATTCTGGATATGCTGTTGCAACTGCTCGGGCGTGTCGGAGTCGTTGAGGGCCTTCTGTATGGGCACGAGCAACTTCTCTGCCTCCTGCCGGCGCAGGACGTCCATACGGCGTTTGTAGAGCCATGCCACGAAAGCGGCGATGGCTGCCGCTGCCAAGAGAATGAACCACCATGTTTTCCAGAAATAGGGCGCCACCACCACATCGATGCTGATGGTGTGCGTCTGCTCACCGTCGGCATACCTCACCTCGAAGGTATATTTGCCAGGTTTCAAACTGGTATAACGCACGGAGTGCTCGCCCGGGCGCAGGGCAATCCATTCCTTCTCAAAGCCTTTCAACCGATAGCTGTAATTCTGCTGTCCTCCTCCGGTGTAGGTCAACGTGGAGAACTCGATGACCATTGATTTGTTGGCCTCATGCAGTCTGATGCAGTTGGCCTGTGTGATATCAACATCGATGATGCCGGTGCCATCGGTGGCACTGATGTATTGGTTGTCCACCTGCAACCGCGTAAAGGTAAGGTGCACAGGCTGCCTGGTGTTATTGTTTGCCCCGCGTATCTCGGTGATGCCTTTCTGACTGCCGAGGTAGATGGCTCCGTCAGCCCCATTCAAGGCTGAGTTCCAATAATACCGCTGGCAGAGCAGTCCGTCGCTTTCATGGTAATTATTAAAGGTACGCGTGCGCGCGTTGAAGACCGACAGTCCGTTGTCGGTGGTAATCCAAAGCAGTCCTTGGTCATCCTCTACGATGCCTTTCACCGAGTTGTTGGCCAGTCCGTCGTCGGTGTCGAACCCCTCGAAGCGTTCTTGTCCCGTTTCGGGGTCGATGTATCGGCGGTAGAGTCCGTAGCCGTTGGAACCGAGCCACAACGTCCCGTCTTTCGTTTCACAGAAACAGCAGATCTTATCCACGACATTCGACTCCGGGTGGTCGAGTTTATTGTAGAGCCACCGCCATTTGAAGTTCGCGTGGTCTTTTCCGCCCGATTTCAGGTCGATGACGCAAACCCCGGTGATACATCCCATCCACAGCTGCCCGTCGCGGTCGATATGTGCTCCGATGCACCCTCGTATGTCGCGGCATCCCTTGAAGGGGTCCGTCAGTGTGCCCGTCGCGGGATTATAACAGAAGACGCCATCGTTGGAACCAATCCAGAGCAGTCCGTTGCGGGTGTCGTAGGCCAGCGAGCCGAGGTATTCGGTCAGCGGGGTCATCTCTGCCGACATACTGATGTGACTCACGGAGCGGTGTTCACCCAAGCTGATGACGTTGAGTCCCCCGCCCCAGGTGCCTATCCACAGCCGTCCTTGATTGTCGCCCACCAGCACCGACACAGCATTGTGCGAGAGTGCGGAGTTGTGTGTGGTCCAGTGCGTGAAGGAACCGTCGGGCGCCTTTCTGTTGAGGCCGCCCTCAACGGTGCCGGCCCAGAGCGTGCCGTCGTTCTCCACGAACATGGCATTGACGGGGTTGGGCGAGAGCGAGGCGGGATTGTGCGCATCGTGCTGGTAATGGCGCAGGATGAACGGTTGCGGCGACAGTTTGACCACTCCCGCCGTTTCGGTGCCTATCCAAATCTGTCCGTCGCGCACGAGCAGGCAGTTGACGAAGTCGGAGGCAAGCGGTTTCTCCACCGAGGCCGCATTCCAGTGCAGGAAGGCATCTTGCGTCTGGTCGATGACGTTGATGCCACGCAGCGTGCCGATCATGAGATGGCCGTCGGGTGTGAGGGCGAGCGAGGTACAGAAGTCGTGTGAGAGGGATGAGGGGTTGTCCGTGTGCCGGTAGGTTTTCAGTGAACCGTCGTACTGGTTGTAGGCATAGAGTCCGAGATTGGTGGCTATCCACACGGTGTTGTCGTGTTTGAGCAGAGCGGTCACAAACAACCCTTCCAATTGCCGGGCGGCAGGAGTCAATTCATGACGGATGAGTTGTCCGCCCGACTCAGCCAGCCGGTAGAGCCCGTTCTCTATATTGATCCATACCGTGCCGTTTTGTTCGATATCGCACAGGGTGATGTCAGGGGTGTTGGCCTTGTAGTGACAGGAACTGATGTGTTCGATGCTGCCGTTTTTGGCGAAGGTGTAACGGTAGATGCTGTCGCGCGTCACCTGCCAGATGCACCCTTTGCTGTCGGCATAGACGCTGACGGAAGGGCGTGCCAGTTGGCGACTGATGTCACCATCGCCGTAAACGGGGGTGACATAGTCCATCGAGCATAAGTTAATCACGGCGGTCTGTTCATCGTAGGCCACCCATAACCGCTGACAGGGGTCTTCGGCGAAACCCTTGCAGGAATTGCTGGCCACCGCGCTTTGCCGGATGCCGAAGGGGTTCACGAGCGTGTAGCCGTCGTATCTGACGGCTCCCCCGCCGTAGGTTGACACCCAGATGAAGCCCTGACTGTCGGCGAAAATCTGGTTCACATGGTTATGCGGCAGTCCGCTGGCCAGGTCAATGGTCTCCATGTTATAACGGGCATTGAGTCCGCCTTGAGCCAAGGCAGCACCCGACGCCCACGCCATGAACAGTATCGTCAGCAGCATGGGACCAAAACGGTATGGATGTTTCAATTCACAATTCATAATTATTGTCGGAAAGAAATGCGAATAATTATTATAATGATATCAGATATTAAAATAATATTTGGGATGATTGTTGAGCCCCTCTCCCATCCCCTCCCGAGGGAGGGGCGTAAATACCATGCTTCCCCCATTCCCTTCTCGGAGGTAGCCCCACCCCCTTCCCCTCCCGAGGGAGGGGCGTAAATACCATACTTCCCCTATTCCCTCTCGGCCGCAAGGCCGACATTCCTTGATTCCTATATTCCTTAGACTCAGAACCTCTTCGGCCGCAAGGCCGAA
>CAMJFC010000136.1 GCA_946404865.1 uncultured Prevotellaceae bacterium | reverse complement strand
CCCGCCTTCGGGCAATGGGAGAGGATGAACTGGAAGACGAAGTCGAAATCCTCGTCGGCGGCATACACCTGATGATGGGTGAGCATCTCACGAACTTTGATGGTATGCCACCCACGTTTGGGTTTCACACTGCGCACACTGCCAAACTCGCAGAACATCTCTTGACGGGTGGCGGAGAGGACGCCGGCACTCACCGCGCCGCGATTGCCACCCGCCAGTCCGGCGATGACAGCCAACATGGCGATGGCTTTTGCCCGTTTCACCTGCCGATTGAGTTGCCGCAACAGAATACCCTGTTCGTCCATCTCGAAAATCATGACGTATTTCCATCCATTGATGGCGGCAAAGATGAGGTACGACAGTAAAAATAATACGATGAAAATGCCTCCGATGATGAGCATCAATTTACCCATGAACAGAAGGCCTTCCCACCCTTCGCCGTTCGTCACATTGATAATGACAAAAATCAGGGCTAAGATGGCAAAAGTGATACCCAAGGCTTTGAAAACGGTAACGAAAACCACGGGATTGCTCATCAAAGGAACTTCATATACCCAGCGATATACACCGTCGGAGCCACACTGGATATTACGGCTTTGATAAGGAGGAGATCCGCCATTGAGGGGATATCCACCGTTGGGGGGATAACCGTTATTGGGGGGATAGGCGCCATTGGGAGGATAACCACCGTTGGGGGGATAGGCACCATTGCCTCCTGTAGGCTGATAGGGTGGCGGCATCTGCGGGCCGTAGTTGGGATAAGATTGATTGTTCATAATTGGTCGTTTGGGGGGTTGGTCGTTTGGTCGTTTGGGGAGTTGGTTTTTTTTTGGGGGGGGTATATTGGGGGGGTGAACACTTTTCAATTTCTCTTTACCCTCGGGCAATGAGCGAGGATAAACTGATAGACGAAGTCGAAATCTTCCTTCTCAACATATACCTGGTTTTTGTTGAGCATCTCGTTGACTTTGATGGTATTCCACCCTCGCTTGGGCTTCACACTCCTTACTTTGGAGAAGTCGGAGTACATCTCTTCCTTGGTGGCAGCGTTAATGCCTGCCCCCACTGTGGCAAGGTTGCCCGAGGCAGCACCGACAAAGACGGTGAGCCAGCCCAGGGCTTTGGCCCGATTGACTTGCTGCTTGAGCTGCCGGTGCAACACACCGTGTTCATCCATCTCAAACAGTACGATGTATTTCCACCCGTTCATGGCCGCCACGAGGGTATAGGCCAGGAGAATTAACACGATGAACCCGGCGAAGACGATGAGCAGGACTTTCGAAAATCCCCAAACAGCATCCCATCCGTTGCCGTCAGTCAGCTCGTGTATCGATCCGAACAGCCAGACGGCCAAAAAGATGAAACCGAATATTTTGAACAGGGTAACGAAGACAACTGGGTTTTTCATCATCTTCAGTTCATAGATCCACCGGTATTTTCCGTCGTTACAGAAAAGGATGTTCCGATTTTGGTAAGGCTGAGCAGCCTGGTTGGGTGCATAAGCCGCTCCTGGTTGATAGGGTGGCGGCATCTGCGGGCCATAATTGGGATAAGGTTGATTGTTCATAAACGTTGTATGGGTTAACTTCCTATTGTGATGATGGTCACTCCGTTGTCATGGGCTACGGCATCGAGCGAGTCGTAGCCGATGCTGTTGAGGCTATCCTCAGTTTGTGCAAGATCGCGCCTGCCCTCGTGGAAATCGCGGAGATACTCTATACCTTTTCGTAGTTTGTCGGAGATTTTGCTGCCTCCGTTCTCGTCCGCGCGGGCAATATCCATCGAGTCGGTGAACTGGTCGAAAATCTTGGTTTGCTGTCGGCAGCCCTCCTTCAACTCGCCCACCGCGTCGGCCTGAAGGTTTAACTTCGCGTCCGGTTCGGTCATTTTCTCTGCCTCGGCAAGCATTTTACGCGCATCGTTGAAACGCTCCGTGCCTTTGTTTTCCACGGCGCGGCCCACCTGCCAGGCATCTTGCAACCGCTCTGCATGACGTTTCTTATCCATCATCTGACCAACGGATTTGCCGTAACTATCCGGGTTAGTCAGTTCGTTCTGAATGATGGTCTGATCCATCTTCTTGCTATATTTGTCGGCCAGGCGCTGCTCCAACGGTTTCAAATCAACACCCGCCTCAGTCTTGGGTTTGATGCCCGTGGCTTGCTCGTAGAAATGGCGGTTGTAGGTCTGAGCTATCATCTTCTCCGTACCGGGACCAAAGGTCTTGTCGTCGATGGTCACCCATTGCCTTTTCACCTCGTCATAATACTGATAGGTGGTGTCGCGGTCCATGGTGATGGTCTTGCCCTCTTTCAGGTCCGTGCGTGCTTTCGACGATATGTTCTTCTTGCGTAACTGACGGCCCTTCACCAATTTATATAGTTCCGTCATCACGCGACTGTCAGTTTGGTAATAGAGTTCGGAGAGATGCTTGTTGAAGTCACGGCGTGTAGCGGTGAACGCATCGCCTTTCTCCTTCAACAGGTACATCGAGTTTTTGTCGGCTTGGCATTTCATGATCAGTTTGTCACGAAACGCCTTGTTCACCTCCGTCGGGTTGGCCCGGTACATCTCGCAGGCGGCACGCAGGTCGTTGACGTTCTGGTTGGCACGGGCCTTGGCCAGAGCCTCGGCATTCCGCATATTGGTCTTGGCAAAGGATTTTACTGAGGTGCCAGTGGTGCCGGGGGAGACGGGTTTTCCTGATGTTCCGGACTGAGCAGCGGGTCGAGGGTGGGCTTGTGCCTGTGCCTTCGCGCCCGCCTGACGTATCTGGCTGTTGTGGGCGGCTGCTTTCACGGGTGCGCCTTTCGCATGGGTGGAATAGGGCTTGTCGGGTTTACGGTTCAGCTTGTTGAACAGTTTCGTCATGCCCTCGCGCGACAGACCCGCTTTTTTCAGGCCTGCGCCTGTCAGTTTCAGCCCTACACCCGCCGCTTTCATGCCTAAACCTATCGCCTGCGACAATAGGAACTGGCGTGTGGCGACTTTGGCACCGACACAGAAGCCACCCCACACGCTTTCACCGCCCTCATCAACGTATTTCTGCATGCCCGTATAGATTTCCTCACCCATGGAGATGGTATCGACTGTGCCGAACACCACTTCGGAACAGCCCAACGTGGCGAAGCCCACGAACAGGCGTCCGCACAGTCCCATCTTCTGCGAGGTAGTTTTCGTCGTCTCATACCATGACTTGACAAACTCCTTCACATCATCGGACAGTGTCAGCGGCTCGGGCAGGTCCTCCATCGCACCCGCCTTCTCGCCCGAATAGACATCATTGTAAGTTTGCGCGATGGTCTTCAGCGCCCTCGGGTCATAGCCGTAGTCAGGGTCGTAACTGTCGAGCATCGTGTCGATGTATTTCACCAGCGGGAAGAGGTTATCGACCAACTGATGACGGTAAATCTCCGAGCGTATGTGCTCCAATTGGCCGGTGAGGCGCTCGTCGTCCTTCAGCGCGGCGGCCATGACGTCATTGCTGGCGAACTGGCGTATGGGCTGCGAACAAAGACGGATGTTTTGCGTAGCGGTTACTTTCTTCTCGCCGTTCTTCACGCTGATGGTCACCGTAGCTGCCACGCGGTTGGGCGCATCGAGCACCGCCCGTGAGCAGCGCAGCCGGCAGTAAGTGCCGTCGCCCGGCCGGCAGTCGGTCACCTCCATCATCACAGCGATATTGTCGGCCAGGTACTGGCTGTCGGCATCCTCGGCGCGTATCTTAAACTCCTTGGGGATGGGCGCCAGTTGCATGATACGGTTCTGTGCCTCGTCGTAGTCGAAAAGGGTCAGTTTGGCGCGCGTCTCGGATGGCACGTACTTTCTACCGTTTCTGACCGTGGCGAACTTGTCGGTGCGGTGATTCAGGGGCGAGAACTCCTCGAGATAGCACTGGATGTCGCCCACGTCGAGTATCAACCCCATGTAGAAGCGGTAAATCTCGAGCCGTCCGTTGATGAC
>CAMJFC010000135.1 GCA_946404865.1 uncultured Prevotellaceae bacterium | reverse complement strand
TAAATCTCTCCCCAATCCCAGGGGAGAGACTTAACCGCTCCTCCTCGTCGCTCTGTCACTAAGGTATGCTCGGCCCATCAAAGGGCCGGCATGATTGTTGAGCCCCTCCCCCGTCCCCTCCCGAGGGAGGGGTGTAAATACCATACTTCCCGTATTCCTCCTCGGCCGTTAGGCCGTCATTCCTTGATTCCTATATTCCTTAGAATCCATACCCCCTCGGCCGCAAGGCCGTCATTCCTTGATTCCTCAATTCCTTAGACTTAAATCCCCCTCGGCCGTGAGGCCGACATTCCTTGATTCCTATATTCCTTAGAATCCATACCCCATCGGCCGCAAGGCCGAATAATTCGTCATTGAATCATTCTTCATCGCCGCAGGCGACCATTCAACATTCAACACTCAACATTCAAAATTCAAAATTCGGCCTTCGGCCGACTTTCCTGCACATACCGCACGGTGGAGATGTATTCGTCGTCGGTGGTGAGGTGCTCAATAATCATGGGCATGCGGGGATTCTCGGCGGTGGCCAGACGGGCGTAAAGATTGATGTCTAAGGTGCCCTGTCCGCAGGCGCACTCCTCCAGTTGGAAGGTGTATTCCTGCTTGAGGAGGATGTCCTTCAAATGGCAACTGACGATGGTGCCATGGAGTTTCTGGAAGCACTCCTCCAAAAACTCATCGTTGAAGAAATAACGTCGCGGCGTGGTAATCATGTTGACCACGTCGAGATGGGTGCCAAACTCAGCACGGTCAACGGCCTCTATCAAACGGAGATATTCGTCGGGACTGCTCGGTATCATCCACGGCATGGATTCGATGCAAAACTTGGTGTGACGCGGACGGGCGGTGTCAATGATCTGACGAATCATCCTGACGGCCATGTCCCAAAGTTCACTGCTGAAATTATCGCGGTAACCACCGTCCCAGCGCGGTCCATAGGGCGTGCCGACCACATTGACGCAACAGGCGGCACCGATGGCATCGGCCATGCGGAGTTGACCGACAGCATAGTTGATCCACCGTTGACGTTCCTCCGGGTCGGCCGCCAAGGTGTTGCGCCACACGCCCACCTCGGCGATGGTGAGTCCGGCCGCATCGGCTGCCTGTTTGTAGGCCTCGATGGTCTGCTCGCCGTCGAGACAACTCACGGGAAACACCACGGTCTGGAGTCCGAGCGACTGGTGTTTCCTGGCCCACTCCTCAGGTGAGCCGTGCTCTAATGATGATGATATGCCTAAATACATCAGAACGTCCTCCTGTGAATAACGGTTGCATCCATGCGGTCTAAAGCACTCACTCCCGTGCGGGCCATCACGCCTGCCAGTTCTGCCGTCATCTCGTCGATGCGACGGGCAACTGCCTCGGCACCATCCTTGAGCAACTGCATCAGGTGACGACCGACCGACACGGCGGTGGCACCGAGCGCCAGACATTTATAGGCATCCATGCCGCTTGCGATGCCGCAATCCACGAACACGGGCACGCTGCCGCCGGTGACGGACAGTATCTCGGGCAGCACCATCAGCGGCGGCACGGCATACTGAATCATACCATGATGATGCGACACCACCATACCTGCACATCCCGCCTTGAGACATTTATCGGCATCTCGCGCGCTCAGCACACCCTTGACGATAAAGGGCACACCCGCAGCCTGAACGAACGTCTTCAGTTCTTCTGTCGTCTTGGCTTTCATCGGAAGTCCGAACACATTGTCGTAGCCCCCTTCACCGTTGAAAGCGTGGTCGATGTCCATCCCTACGGCGATGCAACCCGCCTTGACGGCATGTTCTATCTTGCGTATCACCTCGCGGTTGTCGGCATGGGGTTTGATGATTTTGATGGTCTTGGCACCGGTGGCCACGATGGCTTCCAGTTCCTCGTCGCTGCCCATCCCCACCCAGTGGACGGCTCCGCTCAGTGCCGCGGCACGGGCATAGACGGTCATCCCGTCGGCAGCGGTGTTGTGCAGGTGTGAGAGAGCGGCTGTCATGACAGGCGTGCGGAAGGTCTCTCCGAACAGCGACAGTTCGGTGGACGGGAGCACGGAGTCCACGTAGCGGGTTTCAACCAACAGAGAATCGAAATAGTCTCTCGTGATTTTGTCGGAATTAGATGTCAGTTGCATGATGATTTTGTTTTATTGGTGATTGCTGCATTGATTTCGTCCATTTTCTTGTCTGTCAGTTCATACTTGCCGATGACATAAATGGCCAGCACAAACAGGGCGGCGGGTATCAGGGTGACGAGCCAGAGGATTCCCTGTTCGGCCAACGGACTCTGGACCGCTTCGCCGGCCTTGAACCCCACCCACGCCAGCACCAGTCCGGGGATGACACCGCCAAGAGCCATGCCGGCCTTCATGAAGATACAGATGAGCGCATTGACGATGCCTGCCACGCGCCGGCCCGACGCATACTCGCTGTAGGTGACCACCTCGGGGGTCAACGCCCACATGTAACCCGTGGCAACAAGCACACCCGTGCTCTTGATGAATTGCACCACGCAGAGCAACGGGAAGCAGGTCTTCAGACTCGGAATCGACACAAAGACGTACATCACTATCATCGCCACGATAGAGATGCCGAGAAACAAGCGGAACATGCCGTTCTTGCCTATCCTGCGCTTGATGGCGGGCACCAGGGGGAGGAAGATGAAAGCCGGGATGGTGCCCAACCACATGAACGAGGTGGTCATCATCGGTGTGGCGCCCATGTTATAGGTCATGAAATAAGAGTCGGCGGCATTGCTGATGCTCATGGTGGTGAAGGCGATGACGAAGAAAGCCGACAACACTCTCAGCGGACGGTTCCTGACGAGTTCCATCCACAGGTCACTGATTTTGACATCGGCTGTCTCGCTCTTGTCCATCACGATACGTTCCTTGCTGGTGAAGAAGGTGACGGCGAACAGGATCAGTCCGGAGAGTGCGAAGATGCTCATGGTGATGAACCACGCCCCTCCTGCCTCTGGTTTGTTATAAACCGCCTCCATCTCGCCCGTCTGCACATTGAGCACCTTAGGGGCGAACAGAGCGATGACCAACGGCAGGGTTTTGATGATGAGTCCGCCGGTGTTGGCCATCAGCATACGCACGCTGGTGAGGATGGTGATTTCGTTGGTGTCGCGCGTAAGCGATGCGCTAAGTGCACCGTAAGGCACGTTGATGAGCGTGAAACACATGCTCATGCCCACGTAGGTCACGTAGGCGTAAAGCAACGACCCGCTGAAACCGTTCCAGAAACAGAGCATGGCGAAGGCAGCCAGCGGCAGACCGCCGATGAGGAGCCATGAGCGGTATTTGCCCCAGCGCAGGTGCGACTTGTCAACGAAAGCACCCACCATCGGATCCCATAACACATCGATGATGCGCACCACGAGAAACATCACTGCCACAACGCCGGCATCGAGACCGAACACATTGTTGTAATAGAAGAGCAACCAGATGCTGACCGTCTGATAAATCAGGTTCTGGGCCAACTCGCCCGAGCAGAAACCGATGCGTTCGCGCCAGGAGAGTTTATAATATCCATTGTCTGCATTTGCCATATTGTTCTGATTCTGAAATCGTTAGTTCGGCTTTTTCGGCAAAGGTAATGGAAAAACGCCAATCGTCCAAATAACGCCGATAATATTTGGTATTATTTATTTACAATACGAGAAAACATCAAATTCCTGATAATTTCTTGCCGGTATCGGCAAAAATCGCTATCTTTGTCGGCGAAATCGGCATCAAACCTTGCCGATAGCCCAACATTAGGTTTATTCGTGCTATTACTTTCCGCTTCGCACAGTGACCGTTGGTTCGTGTTCGTTAAAATCTCATCGGCCGCAAGGCCGAATATTAGGTTTATTCGTGAATTACTGACCCCACCCCAACCCCTCCCCTACATGGGAGGGGAGCTGGCTGGCGCCCTTGCGCTCTCGACACAGCAAATCATCAAGTCTACCAGTTTTTCTATCGAAGGCTTCAACTTCTTGGAATCACTTATTGAAGTGGACTCATTCATGAAAAATTTGTGGCCATTTATGCCCATTCATGTAGCGTCGCAG
>CAMJFC010000134.1 GCA_946404865.1 uncultured Prevotellaceae bacterium | reverse complement strand
AAAATAGAGCGTAGAACATTCTAAATGACAAGACTATGTTGGAAAGGATCTTTCAGATTAGCAAGGAGTTAGACGGTAGCATATTCTTGTTTGGCGGTCGCCAGACGGGTAAAACGACTATTTTACGTCAGCAATTTCCAAATACCACATACTTTGATTTGCTGGATACCAACGTGAGAAAACGCCTACAGCAACGACCAGTTTTGCTCTATGAGACGCTGAAAGACAAGCCGACCGCCACATTGGTCATCATCGATGAAATCCCCGAGGTGCCAGAGCTTCTCAACGAGGTTCACAGGCTCATTGTAGAACGTCAGCTTGTGTTTATCTTATGCGGCTCCAGCGCAAGGAAACTGAAGCGTAAGGGACATAATACGCTGGGAGGTCGTGCACTACCCGTCTACCTCTATCCATTGGTCAGTGCTGAAATACCCGATTTTGATATAGACCGTGCGGTGAACTATGGTACAATCCCCCCTCACTATCTGTCTCGTAATCCTTGGAGGCTTTTGGCGGCATACATTGATGTCTACCTGAAAGAGGAAATCAAAGAAGAAGCGTTGGTGCGCAATCTGGATGCATTCCAACGGTTCTTGGAGGTGGCAGCACTCACAGACGGAGAAATCATCAATTACAACAACATCGCCCAGGAGTGTGGCGTACATGCGACTACAGTCAGTTCCTATTTTGATATCCTTGAAGACACACTTATCGGTTACCGTATTCCGGCGTACACAAAGGTTATGAAGCGCAGGCTGGTACAGGCTCCGCGTTTCTACTACTTCGATGTTGGAGTAACCAACTATCTACTTCACCGAAAGGAACTTATCCGTGGCAGTGCTGACTACGGCCATGCTTTTGAGCATCTTGTTGTGCAAGAGTTGGTAGCCTATATGCACTACAGGCACTGCGAGGAGAAGCTCAGTTATTGGCGCACCTATACCGGTGTGGAGGTAGATATCATTGTGGGTGACGCTCGCATAGCTATAGAGATAAAGTCAACGGAAGTGGTGCAGAACCGACACATTAAAAACCTGAAGGCGTTTGCAGAGGAACATCCTGATAGCGAGCTAATGATAGTATCTCTTGATGTGTTTACGCGGCAAATGGGCAAAATAGAATGCATCTACGTCATGGACTTCTTCCATCGCTTGTGGACTGATGGCATCTAATTAAGTGACGGCTGGCGATACTATGCTGCCGGATTCAAAGAAATAAAAAACACACTCGCTTATAACCTCATAACACTATAGAATATGAAAACAAAACACTTGATGACCGCCGTCGTATTGGCAGCTGGAGGTGCGCTCTGCACCACTTCGTGTAATCAACAAAAAGAGACTGCCGCGACGGTGCTCAAAACCGTGGGCAATCCCTATCTGCCGCTCTGGGAACATATCCCCGACGGCGAACCCTACGTGTTTGAAGACCCCGACCAACCCGGCAAACAGCGGGTCTATATCTACGGCTCGCACGACAGCCGTATCGATGATTATTGCGGACGCGAACTGGTGGTGTGGTCGGCTCCCGTCGAGGACCTCTCACACTGGCGCTATGACGGCGAAATCCTCAAAGTAGATAAAAACGCCAAGGGCGAACCTTTCGACTCGGTAGGGACTGCTGATGTGCTCTTCGCGCCCGACGTGGCCCTCAAGGTGGATGCCGATGGCAAAAAGACCTATTTCCTCTATCCCAACGACCAGGTGGGAGGACGCAACGGACTCGTGGCCAAGAGCGACAGACCCGACGGCCCCTTCACCGTGTGCAACTGGAGCAAAGACGACCCCAACAAAAACGACGGTGTACTGCAGTTCGACCCCGCCGTGTTTGTCGATGACGACGGGCGCGTCTATGGCTACTGGGGATTCCTCCGCTCCAACGCCGCCGAACTCGACCCCGCGACGATGGCTACCGTCAAGCCCGGCACTCGTATCGTAGAGGATATGGTGTCGGGACGGAATCAAGCGGGCGACTTCCGCTTCTTCGAGGCCTCGTCTATCCGTAAAATCAAAGACAAATATGTGTTCATCTACAGCCGGTGGACGAAAAACGGCGAGTTCGGACTGCCCGACACTAACTACACGTTAGCTTATGCCTATGGCGACAACCCGCTCGGTCCGTGGACATACGGCGGCACGATTATCGACGCCCGTGGACGCGAAATCAACGAACAGGGTGATACCATCGCGTCGGGCAACGTCACAGGCAATACGCACGGCTCTATCTGCGAGGTCAACGGTCAGTGGTATGTGTTCTACCACCGTCAGACCGGACTCAATGAGTTTGCCCGTCAGGCCATGGTGGCTCCCATCACCGTCAATGTGCAGGAGGGCAAGGGTGGCAAGGTGGAGATTTCCGAAGGAGAGTACAACTCAGAGGGTTTCGCCCTCAACGGACTCGACCCCTTGGAGAGGCACTCCGCTGGTATCGCTTGCTGGTACACCGGTCCGAAGGTGGCTGAGCACGAATGGCCCAACAACGTGTTCTATGGTTCGTATGTCGGCGCTTCGTATGGCACTGACGATAAGTTTGACGCACCTTATGACTTGCGCAACAACACCAACCGGGTGGTCAATAACACCGACGGCTCGATTGTGGGCTACAAATACTTCAATTTCGATGCGACCAACGGTCACGACGGTTTGCAACTGCTCCTCACCCTCATCCCCGAGGGCATCGACGGCATGATACAGGTCATGGCCGACCGCCCGTGGACATCGCAGAAGGGCATACAGCTCGGTTCGGCGCCAATCAAGGCCGACATGCCGAAACAATCGACCGAGGTGGCCATCGATGTGCCTGCACTCAAAGAGCTCAAAGGGAAACACGCGATTTACTTGTTGTTCTCTTCCGATACGAAAGAAAAGTCGATCTGCACGTTGGAGGACTTCGTGTTCAAATATTGACCTACGCTATCCCCGCTCACGGCAGCCATGCGCTGCCGTGCAAGCGCTATATTGAGGACTTCGGCCATTTTTCGGCGATTTTATTTTGTGTTACGCGCACTTTTCGTTACTTTTGCATCCGTAATAAAAAACGATGACTATGAAAAAAATCCTTTTAATGGTGTGTGCGGCCGTCATGCTTGTGGCATGTGGCGGAAAATCGGGCTCTAAGGACGGTGTGGCTTTCCTTGAGAAAATGGGGGTGCGCGCTGACAGCCTTCAGGTGTTGGGCGACTCAATCTTCATTTCGTTGGACCGGCAACTCACACACCTCGATGCCGAGCAGACGGTCAAGCTCTGTGCTGGCATCGAACCGCAGATCAAAGACGAGGATTCACCCGAAGGACTGATGGCTGTCGCTGCGGCTAAAAATCTCTCCGATGAGGTGGCCATGCTTTTCCTGTGGCATGAGTTCGGCGACGGCGGTGTCATGTACGCTTGCACCTACGATGCCGACGGCAAATATCTGGATGGCATCGAACTGGGACCCTGGGCACAGAAGATGGAGACACCGGGCGACGGCACTTATACCTGTGAGGAAGAGTCGAACAAGGGCGTCTTCACTGCCGACGGGTTCGTGGTCAACCGTTCGCTCGCTTTCACCCAGAAAGAGGAGGGCTTGACGGCCAATTGGAAGATAGAGAAGGCTTATACCTATGCGGTGGACGGCAAAGGAAAGATAACGCTCAAAGAGACGAAGGTCAATAAGTCAGGCAATGTGCCTGCTGACAGACTCCTGTCAGACGATATCGCCGATATGGCGCGTATGTCGGCCAACGACCCGCAGACGCTCCAGATCATGGAGAAGTTAGCTGTTCGCGATGATGTCAAACAGTCGGACGACCATGGCGATGAGCTCGCTGTGGCCGTGGCAGGCGTGTTCGAGAAGGCACCTGCGGCCCTCACGGCATGGGCTGCAGCCCACCGCGACAATCCCTTGATTGCTTACATGCAGAAGGCGGTGGAGGCCGGCGCTATTGATAAGGCGGTCTTGGAGTCGGAATTGGAGAAAATCACTGATGCTGAAGCCCAAACGGCCCTGAAGGAGTTGGTGAAGAACTGGAAGACTGACACCCCCGCCGAGGACTTCAGCGATGACGAAGATGCTTTCTCCGAAGAAGATTTCATCGGAGAAGACTTTTAAAGCTATTCTCTTACCTCTTACCCCTTACCCCTTACCCCTTGTTTCCCCACCCAACCCTCCCATGGGAGGGCTTCCAACCCCTCTCTAAATCTCTCCCCAATCCCAGGGGAGAGACTTAACCGCTCCTCCTCGTCGCTCTGACACTAAGGTATGCTCGGCCCATCAGAGGGCCGGCATCTATATCTACGCAACAAAG
>CAMJFC010000133.1 GCA_946404865.1 uncultured Prevotellaceae bacterium | reverse complement strand
TGCAGGGGAACATCTTGTTCACCTGTTTTCGTGGAATAGTAGAACACCTGTCCGGCTTCTTCCAATTCCGTGATGGCTTTACGGCCTTCTGTGGTACCGCCAAAGAGAAGGATCATTTTTGAATGTTGAATGTTGAATGTTGAATGACGAATGGTCGCCTGCGGCGATGAAGAATTTTTGAATGTTGAATGTTGAGTGTTGAATGTTGAATGGTCGCTGCGCGATGAAGAATTTTTGAATGTTGAATGGGGTTGATGGGACTAATGGGGAATGTTGAGGGTTGAGGGTTGAATGAGGCGTTATTTGCGGAAGAGATGGGAGAAGTGTTTGGAGTAGAGTTCTGAGAGGCCCTGACGGTTGTCAATGGATTGGCCAACGACAATCATGGTGGTAAGAGTGAGATGGTTGTCATGGATGATTTTGGCTAAATCGCGCAACACACCACGATAAATGCGCTGGTCGGGCCATGTGAGGTGATAACAAGCCGCCACAGGCGTGTCTTCCGGATACTCCTGTAAGAGTTCGCGTTGCACGTCATCGACGATGGCCGCACTGAGGAAGATACACATCGTGCTTTGACTTCGCGCCAAGAGATGCAGTTTCTCCCGTTCAGGCATAGGCGTGCGCCCCTCTCCACGGGTGAGGATGATGGTCTGACACCGCTCAGGAATGGTAAACTGTGAGCGCAGTTCGGCAGCAGCGGCAAGGAATGACGAGATGCCCGGCGTGATGTGATACGACATGTTGTGGGCATCGAAAAACGCCATCTGCTCCTGGATGGCACCGAAGATGCAGGGGTCGCCCGTATGGAGCCGGACGATTTGCGCGCCACGGTCGTAGAACTCCTTCATCAGGGCACATTGTTCCTCGAGATTCATCGACGCCGACGAGCGCACCACCGCACCGGGTTTGGCACAAAGGGTGAGTTCGCGCGGCACCAGACTGCCCGCATAGAGGATGAGATCGGCCTGTTCGAGCATCCGTCTGCCCCTGACAGAGACCAGTTCGGGATCGCCGGGACCAGCCCCCACGATCTCGATATGACCGCCGCCATGAGTTGTCAGATAACGCTCCGGGACAGCCACCGCTGCGGTGAAAGTCGCCCCTTTTATTTTGGGCATGAGCAAACGACCGCCATCCGTGGCAAGGATAGCCGCCGCCTCGCAGACACTTGCCGTGCCCACATGCTTTGACACCACTTCGCTTGGATTGGGCACCTCTACCCCATCCAGTTGTTCAGCAGTAAACAATCTGACAGGCAAGCCTTTAGCCTTCAGTTCATGAATAAAAGGCTCATCTTGTTTGATATCTATGGTAGAAACCTCACGGATACACTCTTTCTTCAATCCGTGGCCCGTCATTTCACGGGCTATCGCGTCGGCAATGCCTTCGGGAGCCGCCTGATGCGCCAATCCGACGCCCAGCGCCGCCACTTTCGGCACATACTGCAAAGTCTTCACCCCTGCGGGTTTTTCATGGACGAACGGCGAGACGATGATGAACAATTGAAACGATTCTGTCGTCACATCCTTCGTATGGTTGACCACCGTGACGTGAGCAGGTTTTGTGCGCAGCATCATCTCCGTACCTTCATCATGGCAGTCAACCAGCAACGCCGTAGGATGCCTGTTGACGAAAGTGGTGATGACAGCGTTCATGTTGTCATCGGTGACGGCAGTCCAATCATACTGTCGGCCGAGCGTGTCGAGCGGCCACAAACCGTTGTTATCACTTTGAGTCGTGATGACGGGAACCACCCCGAGAGCGGCAGCCAGACGCTTCGTCAAATCATTGGCACCGCCCACATGACCTGAGAGCACAGATATGACATGGCGGCCCGTCGTGTCGATGCAGACCACCGCCGGGTCTGTATGTTTGTCTTGAATCAGCGGGGCAATGGTGCGCACACAGATGCCCAGCGCGCCGATGAAGACAAACGCGTCGAAACCGATCCAGCATTCGCTCACTTGATGGCGCGTGATACGTTGTCCGCCCGTCTCTTTCTCTATGACGGCAGCGATGGTCGAAGCGGCCTCACCAACAGGTATGATAGCAATTTTCATGATTTCGTGGCAGTTAATATTTCTATGGGGTTATAATCATTGAGGGCAATACGAGTAGAGGGTTGCAGTTGCAGACCGAGGCGGTGACAGGAGTCGCAAAACATTTGTTTGCTTTGTGGCGTGACACTGTTCATCACGATGCAACCCCTCAAAGGCATCACGGTCAGCACCTTTTCCATGATTTCCGCCAGACGGCCACCATGTCCGCCGATGAACACCGCGTCGGGCGCAGGCAAGGCACGGATATCTTCGCAGAGGAAATCGCCGATATGCACACTGATGCCGGGTGTGCCGAAACGGCGCGAGTTGACATCCATGAGCCGACGTCCCTCCTCGCGTATCTCAAATGCCTCGATATGCAGATGGGGAAAAATCCGTCGTGCCTCGATGGAGATGCTGCCCGTACAGAAACCGATGTCCCACATGACAGAACGGCGCTGCAACTGCATGGCTTGAAGCGACAGCAGACGAATGGGCATTTTCGTAATCATCCGCTCACGGCCGTCGAGCAGTTCAAACTCGCTGTCAGGAATACCGTAGGCAGAAGGCGGCATCTTCCCCGCATCGGTCAGTTGCAGGATGAGACAGTTGGGCTGTTGAAAAGTCATCCTGGCCGCCTCGTCGAGGGTCAGTGTCTGCACACGCTCTTGTCCGGGATTTCCGAGGTGTTCGCCCACCGACATCTGGTAACCACAGTAACCGTATTCCACCATTCTCTGTGCGATGACCTGCGGCGTGTGTTGACGGTCGGTGAGAATGCCGATTTTAGGAGTACGGAGAATCAACGCCTTGTCGAACTCCGGCCAGGGACGCCCTGTGAGCGACACCACGTGCATATCGTGATACGGCATGAGCAACCGGTGTGCGAGGAGTTGCAACGAATTGAAGGCGGGATAGACCGTAAGAGCCACGTCGGGCATCCGTTGACGCAGCGTGTTGGCAAACCCGAAGAACAGCGGGTCGCCGGAAGCGAAGATGACAATGGCAGGTTCGACGGCCGCTGCAGCAACAGAATCGCCCACTGCGGAGGACACGGGCGCGCTCAAGTAATTGCGGTATTGTTCGAAGACCGCATCGAGGGGTACGGTGATGTCAATCCACACCGCATTTTCAGGCAGCAAATGGGCAACAAGTTCATGGTGCCGTTTCCCGCCGCTAAAGACCTTCCCTTTCTCGATGATGTCGAGCACTTCGGGCGGGAAAAAAGGATGAGGCGTGTCGGTGATGCCTATGATGACCAACCGCTTTCCCGTTGCTCCCTGAGCAGAGGCCGTCAGATTACTTGAGTGATTCATATTCGTCAATCCTTAATTGTTCAATCCTTACAGGTCGCGTCCGGGTTTGAGTTGTTCCGCATCATCGTAACACAGGATGGCATTGCAGAGCGTGGCAGCGAGGTTTGAGCCCCCTTTTCTCCCTTCCACGATGATTTTCGGAATATGGGTGAAGGGTTTCACCGCATGTTTCGACTCTTTGACATGAACGAAACCCACGGGGGCTGCGATGATACCAGCCGGTTGCGCCTTTCCTTTACGGATAAGGTCGCAGAGTTCCAAGAGAGCCGTCGGGGCGTTGCCAAAGGCGAAGAGCGCATCGGGATGTTCCTCGACCGCCAGTCGTATGCCCGCCTGAGTGCGCGTGATACCTTTTTCTTCAGCCATATCGGGCACACGCGGGTCGGAGAGGTAACATATTGCCTCCACGCCGAGCCGTTGCAGTGCGCCCTTGCGTATGCCGCTGGTCACCATGGTCACATCGGTGATAATCGTGGTCAACTGGCCGTTTTTCACTTTCTCATAGAGCGTGCTCACCGCATCAGGGTCGGTATAGAGAATGCCCTCCATCTCGAAATCGGCAGTGGTGTGGATGACATGCAGCAACGCCCATTTATGGTCGAGCGGATAATCATGTTTTTTCAGTTCGCGTTCGATGGTGCGGAACGACTGTATCATGATTTGTTGACCGGGTTTCATGTCCTGTTCCTCCGTCTCACGATAATAGCCCCGCGGTGTAATCATCTTGCCGTCAGCCAGATAAGACTGTGAATTGCCGATGATGATGACGGTGAACATATCCACTTGTTCCACATCCATGTCGGCCAGCGTGGTGAGCGTCACTTGTTGTTCGGGACGACCCGCCTGTCGCACATACCCCACCGGTGTTTGGGGGGATTTACCCATCTTCAGCATCACCTCGCGCAGACGGTACAGTTGCCAATATCTGCCATGCGATTTGGGGTTATAGACCGCAGTCACAAAATCGCCCATGGCAGC
>CAMJFC010000132.1 GCA_946404865.1 uncultured Prevotellaceae bacterium | reverse complement strand
TGACATAGAACGCCTTAAGCTCATCATAAGTAGGTATTTCCCGTCAGATTATCGAATAAAAGAATGGTTTTAAGGAATAAATTCGTAACTTTGCAGAATTAAAAGAATGGAAAAGGACTATTCATGAAACTCTCAGAACTGAAAACCGGCGAAAAAGGTGTCATTGTGAAGGTGCAAGGACACGGTGGATTCCGTAAGCGTATTATTGAGATGGGGTTTATCAAAGGTAAAACCATCGAGTCGCTGTTGAACGCGCCGTTACAAGACCCTGTGAAATATAAGCTGATGGGATATGAGGTGTCGCTTCGCCATGACGAAGCGGCACTGATAGAGATTCTGTCTGAAGAGGAGTTGCTTCAGGGGCAAGGACGTTCTGAGGGGCAAGGACGTTCTGAGGGGCAAGGAGCAAGTGGAAAGGGGCAGGAAAATAGTCATGTGATTGAGGGTGATACTGGGGTGATTATTGATGAAGTGCAGACGATTACAGAGGAGGTGCATCTGAGCGACGAAGAGTTGCATGAGGCAGCGAGACGTAAACGCCGCACCATCAATGTGGCACTGATTGGCAACCCCAACTGCGGCAAAACCAGTTTATTTAATTTTGCCAGCGGAGCACACGCCCATGTGGGCAACTACAGCGGTGTGACGGTAGATGCGAGTGAAGCCCACGCCCACTTTGAGGGTTATGACTTCAACCTGACCGATCTGCCCGGCACCTATTCGCTGTCGTGCTACAGTCCCGAAGAGTTGTATGTCCGTGAACATCTGCTGAACAACCGTCCCGACATCATCATCAATGTGATAGATTCGAGCAACCTGGAGCGCAACCTCTATCTGACCACGCAACTGTTGGACATGAATTTCCGCATGGTGTGTGCCCTCAACATGCACGATGAGTTTGAGAAGCGCGGCGACCATGTGAACCTTGACACCCTGAGCACCTTGTTTGGTGTGCCGATGATACCCACCTCATTTAAAAGCGGTATGAATGTGGAACTGCTGTTTCACATCATTATCAACATGTATGAGGGAGCCGACTATATCGATGAGAACGGCAACATCAACCCCGAAGTGGCCCGTGAGATACGTGAATGGCACAAGGAGTTTGCCAACAAGGAGAATGAGCACCACATCGAGGATTTTGCCGAAGGTGACCGTCCCGTGAAGAACTACTACCGCCATATCCATGTGAATCATGGCAAGTACATTGAGCGTGGTATCGAAGCCGTTCAGACGGAACTGAAGAAAGAAGAAGACATCCGCTCGCGCTATTCCACCCGTTATTTGGCCATCAAACTGTTGGAGGGCGACCGCAATGCCATCGCCGTGGCGAAGAAACGCCCTAATGGCAAAGCCATTCTGGCAGCCCGTGAAGCCGCCGCCAAACAAATAGAACGCGACACGCAAAGCGACGCCGAAACCGCGATTATGGATGCCAAATACGGTTTTATCCATGGTGCGCTGACCGAAGCCGAATTCAGCGAGGGAAAGAAATCAGACACCTACAAGCTCACCCACCGGTTGGACAACCTGTTATCAAACAAATATTTAGGATTTCCGATATTCTTCCTGATTCTGTTTGTGATGTTCCAAACCACGTTCACCTTAGGTCAATATCCCATGGATTGGATAGAAGCAGGCGTGGCCTGGTTGGGCGAGACGATAGGAGCCAACATGCCCGAAGGACCGCTACGGTCGCTGTTGGTTGACGGTGTCATTGGCGGTGTGGGCGCTGTCATCGTCTTCCTTCCTCAGATATTGATTCTCTACTTTTTTATCTCCTTGATGGAAGACTCAGGCTATATGTCGCGTGCCGCCTTTATCATGGACAAGTTGATGCACAAGATGGGCTTGCACGGCAAGTCGTTCATCCCCTTGATCATGGGTTTCGGTTGTAATGTGCCCGCCGTGATGGCTACACGCACCATAGAAAGCCGCCGTTCGCGTTTGATTACGATGATGGTGCTGCCCTTCATGAGTTGCAGTGCGCGCCTGCCCATCTATATCATGATTGTAGGCACCTTCTTCACCATGCAATACCGTTCGTTGGCATTAATTTCCCTTTATGCCATCGGCATCATTATGTCGGTCATTGTCAGCAACATCTTCTCCCGTTTGGTCATCAAAGGAGAGGACACCCCCTTTGTGATGGAGCTCCCCCCCTACCGTATGCCCACCTCTAAAGCCATCGCCCGTCACACGTGGGAGAAAGGCAAGGAATATCTGAAGAAGATGGGCGGCATCATTCTGGTGGCTTCGGTTATTGTCTGGGCATTGGAGTATTTTCCCCATGATGACAACCTGACCCAACAACAACAGCAGGAACAGTCGTACATCGGACGCATCGGCAAGGCCATCGAACCCGTGTTTGAGCCTCAAGGATTCAATTGGAAACTGGATGTATCACTCATTGCCGGCGTAGGAGCGAAAGAGATTGTCGCCTCGACCATCGGCGTGTTGTATAGCGATGATGACAGTTTCGCCGATGACGATAGTTTCAGCGACGACAACGAGAAATACACACAGCTGCGTCAGCAGATGGCTGCTGATGGTATCACACCGTTGAGTGCCTATTGCTATCTGCTTTTTATCCTGCTCTATTTCCCCTGTATCGCCACCATTGTAGCCATCAAGAACGAGACGGGCAAATGGAAATGGGCCGTCTTCGCAGCCGTCTATACCACAGTCGTGGCGTGGGTGGTGTCGGCCGCTGTTTATCAGGTGGGAGGAATGTTTTAACTACTTCAAGTCGAAGTTGTTTGATTTGCGGTAGAAGAGGCGGAAGGAGAGGAAACCACCGAGGAGGATGGCGAGGGTACCTAATACGATAGCGAGATACTCGTGTATGCCCGTCTCAGGCAGGTTCAGCCATGTGTCAGCCGAAATCCAAGTGATGACGATGACGCCGCAGATGACACCGATGACCGCATCGATATTACGTACTTTCCTTGACAGATAGCCCAAGAGGAAAAGTCCCAGCATGCCACCGGAGAAGATGGATGACAGTTTCCACCACGCGTCAAGGATGCTCTCCACATTGACCAAAGCGAGCGCCACCAAAGCGCCGATGATACCAATCACCAGACTTGATGATTTGAGCAAGAAGAGCCGAGAGCGGTCAGAAGCTTTCGGCCGCAGATGGCTGTAGTAGTCGGTCAACACGATAGTAGCCGAACTGGTGATGCCAGTGGCCACCGTGCTCATGCCCGCAGCGAAGATTGAAGCGATAAGGAGGCCTGTGAGGCCCGACGGCAGTTGATGGACGATGAAGAAGGGGAACACATAGTCGGGTTTGTCGGGCAGGACCGTAGGATAGACTTGATAATAGGCATACAGAGCCGTGCCAATCAAGAAGAAAATCGCAGAAACCGGTATGAAGAGATAACCACCAAAGAGCGCAGAAAACTTTGCTTCTTTGGTTGATTTGGCCGTGTGATAGCGTTGCACATAATTCTGGTCAACGCCATAGTTTTGGAGGTTGATGAAGACGCCATACACCAGGCAGACCCAGAACGTAGATTCGCCGAGTGATGCGCCGAAGTCGCCGAGCGAGAATTTGTCATTGGCGGCAGCAATCTCGAACGCCTGTCCCGGTCCCTCAGGCATAGAGAAAAGCAGTATGCCGAGACAAGCCAATGCCCCTCCAATCATAATGAACCCTTGTATTGCCTCGGTCCAAATGACACCTTTGATACCTCCGAGCATAGAATATAGGATGATGGCCGCCGAAGTAACCACGATGATAAGTTTGATGTCCCACCCCAACAGGATGTTCATCGGCAAAGCCAAGAGATAGATAATCGACCCGATGCGTGCCACCTGAGTGAGCAGATAGCAGGCAGACGCATAAAAGCGAGCCCACAGTCCGAACCGTTGTTGGAGGAAGCTGTAAGCCGACACGCTATTCAGACTTCTATAGAACGGCACGAAATATTTCGCAGCGAAATAGGACGCGATGGGAATAGACAGGCTGAAGACGAATGCGTTCCAATTGCTGGCAAATGCCTTTCCCGGATAACCGAGGTAGCTGATGGAACTGACGTAAGTGGAAAAGATAGACATGCCGACCACCCATCCGGGGATGTTGCCGCCAGCTTTTGTGAAATCATCGGCCGATGATTTTTTCTGATAGAACGAGCATCCATAGAGCACGATGCCACCGGTGAACACGAAGAAGATGATGAGGTCGAGAATGGACATATTGAATGTGGAATTTTGAATGTTGAATGTTGAATTGTCGCTGGCGCGATGAAGAATTGTGAATTTGTAGTTTGTTTAACAAAAATCAGGAACCCATTGTTGGATTCCTGAAATCTGTGAGGTGCCTAGCGGAGTCGAACCGCTCTATACG
>CAMJFC010000131.1 GCA_946404865.1 uncultured Prevotellaceae bacterium | reverse complement strand
TTGAACGTTGAACTTTGAACGTTGAACTTTGAACGTTGAACTTTGAACGTTGAACTTTATGATTACTCTGTTATCTTCTCATCCCTCCCATTCTCCCCATTCTCTCCACGACCAAGCACATAGCTATTGTCCAAACTCCTAAACTCCTAAAACTCCCAAACTCCTACCCCAAAACTCCTAAATCAACAATCAACATGAAAAAAATATTGACAGCCTTGATGGCTTTGGTCTGCATGCAGGCAAGTGCCAAGGTGGAACTGCCGAAGATGTTCGGCGACGGTATGGTGCTGCAACGAGAGTCGTCAGCCAACCTGTGGGGCACAGCCCGCAAGAATACTCAGGTAAAAATTACCACGTCGTGGAACGGCAAGACCTACACGGTGAAAACGGATGCCACTGGGCATTGGCGGCAGGCGGTGTCCACACCATTGGCAGGAGGTCCCTACTCCATCGTCTTTGACGATGGGGAACAGACCAAGCTGAATGATATCCTCATCGGCGAGGTGTGGATTTGCAGTGGGCAGAGCAATATGGAGATGCAGATGAAAGGATTTAAGGGGCAGCCTGTGGAGGGCGCCATCACCGATGTGCTGCAGAGCCGCGATGATCATTTGAGGATGTTTACCGTGAAGCGTAACAGCCAGTTCTTACCTGTGGACAGTGTGAGCGGTAGTTGGAAAAAAGCCTCGCCCGAAACCACGCGCGACTTTAGTGCCACGGCCTATTATTTTGGGCGTTTGTTGCGGTCGGTGCTCGATGTACCCGTAGGACTGATTGTCGCCTCATGGGGCGGCAGCGCGTGCGAGGCATGGATGACCGCCGAGTGGTTGCGTGCCTTCCCCGATGCGAAGATACCACAGAAACCCGAGGATGTGAAATCTTCGAACCGCACACCCACCGTGCTCTATAACGGTATGCTTCATCCGCTCATCGGTTATACCATGCGCGGTGTCATTTGGTATCAAGGCGAGGATAACGTGCCTCGTTACGCCACTTATGCCGACATGTTGAGCACGATGATTCGGGGTTGGCGGAACAAATGGCAACAAGGTGACTTTCCGTTTTATTACTGTCAGATAGCCCCGTACGACTACGACCTTATCGACTGGAAAGTGAACAGCGCGTTGCTGCGCGAACAGCAATCGAAAGTGGAGAAAATGGTGCCCAACGCCGCTATGGCCGTGTTGATGGATGCCGGTTTGGAATATGGCATTCACCCGAGGAAAAAGCGCGTGGCAGGCGAGCGATTGGCCATGTTGGCACTCAGTAAGACCTATGGTGTCGGCGGCATCCCCGAATTTGCCCGTTATGAAGGATTAGAGATACAGGGCGACACCGCCGTGGTACGCTTTGAACGCTCTAAAGAATGGGTATATTTCGACCATGGCACCACGAGCGACCTCTTTGAGATTGCTGGCGAAGACCGTGTGTTCCATCCTGCTGACAAGGTGTGGATAGAGCGCAACCGAGTGTATGTCAAGAGCAATACGGTGAAGAAACCCGTAGCTGTGCGCTACGCCTTTCGCAATTGGGCTGACGGCGACTTATTCCACGATGGCCTGCCAGTGAGTTCGTTCAGAACCGACGAATGGTAGCATTACTTTTGAATGACTTTCTGCCCTTCCTGAATCACAATGCCATGAAAGGAATCGGGTGCTAATGTGCCATCGAGTCGGTAAGCTCGTTCGGAAGAAGGAGAAGGTGACATGTTTAGCGTTTCGTGGTGAATGCCTGTCGTCATTTGCTCATACTCTGCCCGTGCTGCGCTAATGAGTTCGCGGAATGCCGGGTCGGCGTGCAGACGTGCAACGAGTGCGCTGGCTAATAAGCGTGTCGCCTCGATATCCGTAGCCCAATGATATCCCACGATGAGTCGGTTGTAGCCATATTCATAGCCGCGGCGCAAAATCTCATTCTGACATTCGGGTGCAACCTCAGCCAGCACCAAAGCCTCAGACCATCCCAAGTTGGTGTGTCCTGACGGGAAACTGCTCTTCCCCCGCTCTTTCTCCTCGTCACCAGGCACGAACGACGGGTCGCCTAATTGCACGAAGGGACGTTTACGGAAACGGATGGCTTTGAGGCGGTCAGCCGTCTCGCTGCTCTTTGTGAGCACTTCAGCAATAAGTGCGCAGATGGCAGGCGTTTCTCCCTCGGAAAGGGTCACACCCATGGCCTCGCCAAACACTTTTTGCATCATTGCCGTGCTATACTCTGCCTCTTCAGCCGCTTGTTGACCACGATCAGAGAAACGCATCGGCATTCCCACCCAATACTTATTCAAGTCGCTGACATATCGACGACTGGTCGTATCGACGGGATTATTGAGAATCCGTTCACCGTGAGGCACATCTGCAGCGGAAACCGGGTCGTAATTGGCGGGAAGTCCTTTCAACGCAGCATACTCTGCTCGTGCTTCAGCTATATCCTTTTGCAACTGTGGGTTGGTATGCGCCCTTGCGATACTGGCAGAAGCACAGAGAAAGCCCGCATTGACATCACTCTGCCAATGGGCACCAGTGATAATGCGATTCTCTCCGAATTGGAATCCCCGTCGCAGAATGGTGTCTTGCAATTCGGGCCACATCTCAGCAAAGACTAATGCTGTGGCCCATCCAAAAGCCGTGTGTCCCGAGGGATATGAGCCGTTAGTACGCAAGTAGTCATCGTCCCACATTCCCCATGTGTCTTCGTCCATCATGACGAATGGCCGAGTGCGCCCATATTGTGCCTTGACCAATCTCGTACTTCCATTGCCTGTATTATATGCCGTCACCAAGAGTTTTGAAATGGCAGGTGTGGTCTCATCGCTGATGGTGTCTAATTCTAACACCTCAGCCATCACTGTGCGCATGATTTCAGGTTTCCACAGCGACTCGCGACTGGCTTGCCATCCGCGTTCCGTGTTGCGTACCGTTTTCCCCCATTGCCATTGAATCATATCGTCCACGAAGTCGGCACAAAGTGTGTCGGGCGGAGCTGGGAGGAAGTAGCAGCCGTCGGGGTGTTCAGTTGGTTCCAAATAAGCTGTTTCTTCTGTCTGTGCCGAAGCGCATACACCGCAGAATGCGAAGATGGCGGCAAGCATCATGTGTTTCTTTACAACATTTGCCATAATCATTATGTTTTTTATTTCGTGTGCAAAAAAAAGAATATTCTACAAGATGTACAAACGATTTACAAAGAATCTTCATCAGAAAGAACAATGGTCTTATAGACCTTCACATATTTCCCGCTACGGCTATTGAAATAGATGGTATGGCCGTCGTGGCTGTAGATGGGATGCGGGTGGGCATCCTGTCCGAGCCAGTCGCTGCGATGCTTGCACAAAGGAATCCACTCCAACCGTCCCTCATTCCAGTGCGGTACGACTCGAGAGATATATTCACCGTCTTTCCGGTGGGGGTCAGGCCCGTTGTCGGTGCTGTTCTCCCTGACCGTCTTTATGTCTTCTGGGTACTTGAAATAGCCGTCACAACACAAATTTTGTTGTTGGTCGATGGTGAAATGCCCATAGGCATTGTAATCATCAGGCAGAGCAATCTCCCAATACCTGTCGCTGTCTAACTCATATTTCCCTACCATGGCGGGACCATTGGCATAACCGCCATGATAGATGATGGTGGAGCCGTCGGCACTCCACATCTCATGGCAGACCCAATCAGAGGCAGAGCGGACATAACTACCCGTGTCGCCAAACGTGTCTGCACCCTCACGGCGCACACGACGGATGGTGTCATTACGGTGGTCATACAACCAGATGCGGCGGATACCGCAGTCAACACACGGCCACTCATGATTGTACATGATGATGTCGGGATTGACCGGATTGAACTGAACGTGTGTAATCCAGCACAAGGGAACCTCCTTCTCATAGAGAAGTGCCCCCGACAGGGTGTCGTAAACACAGAGATAGCTACTCAGTTGCTCCTTCTGAACGCGACCGTCGATGTCATACACAGGTCTCCTGTCCAGACCATACCCTTCCGTTTCCGGGTCATAGTCCAAAGCCCTTCCGTCAGTCATCGGCACACAGAGCTTAGTGCCGTCGTTGCTCACATGGGTGAAGGCCGTCGTCCTGCCGTCGGGCACATGATTGAGCACCACGGGTTTCGCATCCAAGCCGACCTTGCAGATATGGTCGTCTTGAATGTAGTAGATGACATCGCGTGCGCTGTCCAGACATACGCTCGCCTTGCCCAGTCCACGGCCCGGCTGTCCGTCGAAATAGACATAGCTTTTCAGCGTGCCATGGCGGTTGTCGGTGAGTCGTGTTTCTGCACCGGTGTTCAAATTCCTCACATACACATTCGGATGGCCGTCGCGGTTGCTGATGACATACAACCGCTGGTCGTCGTTGCTGAGCGACGAACAGGTGAAATACAACAACTGGGTGTCAAAGCCATCCTCTTCGCCTTCGCACCCGCTTACGAGAATCCTTTCTTCAAGCATCGTATCCATTTGTTATGATGACGGTGCAAAGTTATATAAAAAACTTAGATTTTTTACGTCTGGTTGATAAAAAATGTC
>CAMJFC010000130.1 GCA_946404865.1 uncultured Prevotellaceae bacterium | reverse complement strand
CACTAAGGTATGCTCGGCCCATCAGAGGGCCGGCATCTATATCTACGCAACAAAGTTGCGATTTTCTGTGTTCGCTTCGCTCACCAAACAGTGATATGCCTCTGCCCCCAAAGCTATTCTCTTACCTCTTACCCCTCACCCCTTACCTCTTGTTCCCATCCATCAATAACATTCATGTTTCATTCATGGTTTTTCATGTGCATTTGTGTTAAGCCGTAGGCGAATAATCCTCTCGGCCGCAAGGCCGAAATTCCTTGATTCCTATGTTCCTTAGAATCCATACCCTCTCGGCCGCAAGGCCGAATAATACAAAATTAGACAATTCTTCATCGCGAAGCGACAATTCAAAATTTTTCGGACAAAGTCCTCAACAACTCGTCAACATTCAACATTCAAAATTCGGCCGCAAGGCCGACAGGCCTTTAAAACGGTTGCATCCTTCTCCTTGTCGGTCTGTTCGACCGTCTGCGGTATGCCAACTCACTCACATGGTCGAGCAGACGGGCGGATAACACCTCATAGAAGCCTGCCTCCTCCGGTGCCACCGTATGCAACCAATGGGCGGTCACGTAGGCTGTGGCATAGCGCTTGACCTCCATGTGGATGAGGGCTTGTTGACGGACATCTGCCGTATAAGGGATGGACAGCACACGGTCTGCTTCCGTCAGCGCGTCAGCATAAAACCTCTTGAGCAGGCACTCGTCGCCGTCCACGGTCATCAACCGGGCATAGCGGCTGGCGTCTTCCTTCATTTCTTGGCGTCGTGTCGTGATGTAGGCGATGTTTTTCATCACCTCTTGCATGATTTCTTTCCATTCATTTTCTTGTGTTTTCATGGCTTTATATTTGTTTAAGGTTTAGGGTTGAGGGTTAACAGTCCTTTCAGACTCTCGTCTTCTCTCATCCATCCCGCCACCATGACACGGTAATGCCTGAAAGGCGTACCGCGCACTCCGGTGAGGAGATGTGACTTCGACGTGGCCGTCAGATGCCATTGGAAGAGGTCGTTGCTGCCCCATACTGCCATGCACAACCTGCTCCCTTCCGGTGTGAATGAGCCCCGATACATCCCGCAGCATGTCCACGTGCGGATGCGCTTTCGTCGATGACCGTCGCCTATATGCAGCGGACGTGTCAGTGCTACGACGGGCGTGTATCCGTCGGCGTCGTGCCCTGTCGCATGCAGCACGCTGCCCCATTGCCCGTTGCTCAAAGCATACATCAACGACATATTTTCGTTGACATCGCAACACACGTCCTGACCGACAAGGGTCAGCGCTCTCGTCGCTACACTCGCCTGACAGGCTGATAGAATGATGCTGCTCACATCGGGCGGAAACACGGATTGGATGATGTCGTCCCAATGGGGCAGGCGGCTCGTGACGGTGCTGAGCGGCCAGGGACGGCCACGCCAGAGACACGTCAGGCGGTTGCCGCTGACCGACATCAACCCTTCGTCCGACCAGAACAGCACGGCATCACCTGCGGCCAGGACATTCTTGGGGTCGGTCGTGGTGGTCTGACTCACAAGATACTTCGAATGCCAACGGCCGTCGGTGCCCGACTGCATCGCCCACAGCCCTTCTGTCGTGAAGACGAAGAGGGGATAGGCGCCGAACTGCACCCCGGTGAAGCGGCGCGTGTTGGTGCAGAAGGCGGTGATGGCACCATTACCCGCCACGACTCCTTTGCTCCAGTCGAAGTCGAGGGCGCGCAGCGACTCCGAGGTCAATAGCAGGTTGGGCATCTTCACCGTGCTGTTTTCTGCGGGTTGTGCCGCAGTGAGGAAGGTCTCTTCATCAATCTCACTAAACAGGCGCTGACTCTCTCGGTAGGTGCCTGTGCCGGTGTCGTACACCACACTACGCACTTGCTGCCAAAGGAGTGACGCCAACATGTCCTGGCTGCTGCTGTGGCCGTTGCCGTCTGCCTGCCATAGCCCTAATGAATAGTCGCCTGTGGCGGAGGGCTCCAGTCGCACGCTCCTGTGCCAATAACGGTCCGTACCCCCTTCGCACAGATGGATGAATAGCTCCATGCTGTATGCCCGGCGGTCGGGATACATCCAAGCCCCGGCGATGGGATAGGGGAGTTCCTGGCGGTAACGGGTGGTGACGGACTGACCGTTCACACTCAGTGTCACGTGGACCGCCACGTCGGCAATGGTCCCTTCGGCACGGTCGGCGATGTCGGCGCGGATGCCGCACAACCGCTCCCCCCGGAGTGCCGCGTCGCGCTCTTCTTCGGTCAGCGACATCCGCTCTGAGGCGGTCAGGGTGGGATAGCGGTAGCGTATGGCCGGAATGAAAGGGGAGGGGAGCGTCATCTGTACTTGTCCAAGACACAGACGGTTTTCGTAGCTGGCGGCGGTGGAGGCTCCTACTGTCTGGCGGCGGAGGTCGGACAAGGATAGTGCCGTGCCGTGGTGTACAGCCCGTGGCACGGCTACACTCGTGCCGAAGTCGGCGGGGTTGATGCTCACCGCATGGTAAAAGGGCAACCGGTCGGTCAGATGTCGCAGGGTGGTGCCGCTTGCCGGCGAATAGGTGATGCGGACGGCTATACCGTCGTTGTTGCAGACCAACTCGTCCGTGGCGTTGAGGGCGGTCATACTGACGGGTGGGGTCAGGTACAGCTCTATGCTGCGCACCAACTGCCGGAGAATGTCGGATGACCATGCCCGTCGCATCGTCACTTTCACCTGATGGGTGTGCAGATAGGTGGTGCTGCTCATCAGGCGGTGTTCCAGATCGGTCTCGACGGTGCGCGTCAGGTCTGCGGGCATGAGGGCAAAGATGTTGCTGATGTGCAGCAAGGTGCCGTCGAACAGGCGAAGTGCGGCCACACCAAGACTCACGTGCTTATGCCAACTGCTGTGGAGTGCCGCCAACTGCTGGTCGATGGCGCTCTCGATGGAGGCAAGCACCAGGGTTGTGCCCGTCACGGTCGTCTGCGTGTCCGACTCGTATGGGAACAGGCGCGACACAAGGGTTTGCTGGCCGTTGACAAGGGCTGTCGGTTGTTGCAGATACTTCAGCAAGGTGTCTGTCAGGGGAACCCTGATCTCATGTTCTACTTGTTGCTCCTGGTTCAACTCGATGTCGTAGGTGAGGTCGCTGCGGCGAAACAGCACCGGGTCGTCTGCCGCTGACGATGTTTCTCCGTGAGGGGGTGTTATCGCATAGATGATGTCGGTGTCGCACACCAAGCAAGTCATATTGCCGATGTGTGCCACGCTGTTGACCGTCGTGCCCGTCCGCTCGCTCCATTCGACTCGTTCAGTGGCGCTGTCAGGTGTCGCTCGTTCGATGGTCTTCACCCGGAGCGAGCCCTCGTCGGGTTGCAGGTTCATCAGCATATCCATTTCTCCGTCTTGGTTGTCATGGTCTGACAACTCATGGGTGATTCCTTTAAAAATAATCATTTTGAATGTTGAATGTTGAATTTTGAATTTTGAATGGTCGCCTGCGGCGATGAAGAATTTTGAATGTTGAGTGTTGAATTTTGAATTTTGAATGGTCGCCTGCGGCGATGAAGAATGGTGAATTACGAATTGTTAGGGTTAGGAAAGAAATTTGAATAATTAGAATAATTATCCATAAAAGAAATTATCGGATTCGATGCGGTGATGGTTGCGCAAGGGCGTTAGCCAGCTCCCCTCCCATGTAGGGGAGGGGCAGGTGGGGTCAGTAATTTATCTCCTGTCAACTATAACTTGCGAAGAATGAGTGTGAGGCAGATGCCCAAATCGGGGTGGTGGACAACCTCGCCAACCCTTGCCTGTAATTTGTTCTCGGCATGGCACTCCTTCAACACAAAACGGCACAGTCGCACATTGTTCACCCGAAGATAACCCAGCCCGTTGTCGTTGACTTGACGGCATGCTCCCAAATGGCGGCCTCTCGTCTCTTCAACGCGGTGTTGCACATACAGGTAATACTCGTTGACACCCTCCACCTGCTCATAGGCGATGTCTATCACGTCGCCGGGACTGAGCGACAGGGCGTGAGTCACATAAGCAGAGAGGTTGATTTGTCCGTCGGCACGGAACTGCACATCGTGCCGGCGCGTAATGCTACTAACGCTTCTCATGGCAAAAGGTTTTTATGTGTGCGGAATGTGATGGTGGTGATATACACATAGGCACGCGTCTGCATGATACGGGCGCGGTGAGCGGCTGCCGAAGCGGCGGTGGGGTGGATTTGCGATGCCAGGTCGTAGCGGTCAGAACCGGCCTCGCCAACAATCACAGCGTAGTACTTGTGGCCGAACAATCTGTCGGCCCATCTCTTCCATCGTGTTTTCATGGTCTTTCTCTTTCTTTTGAATATCCTAAAAATATAAAATATCTTTCTATTTTCTTGTTTATTTCAATTCTTTTCTTTATTTTTGCATCGATTTTCAGTGGTTTGTGTCGCAAATCATCAAAAATCGGTTGCAAATATAAAGTGTAAATTAGAAAATATAAAGAAAAACTAAATGTTTAACATAAATTTAACAAAATATTGGAAGTTAAAGAAGTTAAGGAAGTCAACTTTTGGAAGTTAAAGAAGTTAAGGAAGTCAACTTTCGGAAGTTAAAGAAGT
>CAMJFC010000129.1 GCA_946404865.1 uncultured Prevotellaceae bacterium | reverse complement strand
GGAACCTGCGAGGCCATCGCAGAGAAGATTGCCTCGAAACTGGGCTGTGAGGCCATGAACGTACAAGACCTGACTGCCGACATTGTGGCTGCCAACCAGAATCTCATTCTCGGCACTTCGACCTGGGGTGCAGGTGAGTTGCAGGACGACTGGTACGACGGTTTGAAGATACTCCAGGGAGTCGAGCTCAGCGGCAAGACCATCGCCCTTTTTGGTTGCGGCGACTGCTCATCGTACAGCGACACCTTCGTTGGCGGTATAGGCGAACTGTATAACGGCATCAAGGACAGCGGAGCCAACTTCATTGGCAGTGTAGAGACCGACGGTTACACCTTCGACGACTCAGAGGCAGTCATTGACGGCAAGTTTATCGGCCTGCCCCTTGACGACATCAACGAAGACGACAAGACCGACTCTCGCATTGAGGCGTGGATTGCCGCCATCGCCCCCGAATTATGATTACAGGTGTTTAATACATATGGTATTATTTTAGGTTAGTCGGGTGGTCGGCCGAGATGGTCGGCCACCTTTTTTTCTATTGGGTGCGTTCGCTTCTTTCTTCTTTCGAGAAAAACTTGATGAAAACTGGCTGGTAATTGGGGAATTTTACCTAATTTTGCAGCATGTTATGCCCGAACTCAGCGGCGCAGGCATATTTACGGGGAAGAACGCTTTCTTCCATATGCAACCATCCCCGAGGAGACTTAAAAAACAACAATATAAGATGAGAAAGATAATCACATTTTGGGTAGTAATCGTGGCAGCGGTGATGATGACGGGCTGCGGCGGCAAAGGGAAAGAGGCGGCATCGGGCGAGGGCGCAGGAGTGGACATGAGTCCGAAGTACGCCAAAGGCTTTTCTGTGAAACAGACGGACGACGGAGTGCGGTTGGTGGATGTGGCCGACCCGCAGACTGATGAAGACAAGATGCCGGTCAGTTACCACTTCGCCTTGGTGGAGAAAGGTTCAGACGGTGCGGTGCCCGAGGGCTACGTGAAGGTGGAGGTGCCCGTGGAGCGGACCATCGTGATGACGATGCTGCAACTATCGAACTTTACGGCATTGGGCGCACAGGATGTAATCAAAGGCATCACCGGCACCAAAAACCTGTTTGACGAGGACATCAAGAAACGGGTGAAAGACGGTCAGATTGTGAAAATCGGCATGGAAGGCGATTTCGACACCGAACTGATATTGGCCGCCAACCCCGAGGTGATTTTCATCTCTCCCTTCAAGCGCGGCGGTTATGACGTAATCAAGGAGACCGGCATCACGCTGATACCCCATTTCGGTTATAAAGAGCAAGACCCGTTGGGACAAGCCGAATGGATTAAATACGTGGCGATGTTTATCGGCAAGGAGAAAGAGGCCGACGCCACCTTCAAAGGCATCGAAGAGCGCTATCTGGCTGTGAAGGAAAAGGTGTCAACGGCGAAAGAGCGCCCGACGGTGTTCAGTGGCGAGATGCACGGCGGCAACTGGTATGCCGTGGGCGGCAAGAACCACTTGGCGCAGATTTTCCGCGATGCGGGAGCCGAATACATCATCAAAGACGACAACACCGGCGGTGTGAACATTGAATATGAAAAGATGTATGCGATGGCCGCCAATGCCGACTATTGGCGTATATTGAACAGTTATCCCGATGAGTTCAGTTATGACGCGCTGAAATCGTCTGAACCGAGGAATGAGTTGTTCAAGGCGTTCAAGGAGCGGCACGTCATCTATTGCAACATGAAGAAAACGCCGTATTACGAGAAATCGCCCGTGATGCCCGACGTATTGCTGAGCGACCTTGTGGCCATCTTCCATCCTGAGGTGATGCCAAAGGATTATAAGCCTACGTTCTATGAACTTTTGAAACGGTAGTTGGGAAGTTAAAGAAGATATGCGGCGTACCTTACCATTGATGTTATCGCTGATAGCGGCTATATTGCTGCTGTTTTTCCTGAATCTCTTCCTCGGGACGATTGATATTCCGATGAAGAGCATTGTCAGCATTCTGACAGGCGGCGACGGCGGTTCGGAGATATGGCGCAACATCATTATCAGTTCGCGTGTGCCACAGGCCTGCACGGCATTGATGGCAGGCATGGGGTTGGCAGTAAGCGGACTGCAGATGCAGACCGTGTTCCACAATCCGCTGGCGGGTCCGTCAGTGCTCGGCATCTCCAACGGAGCCTCATTGGGAGTGGCATTTGTTGTGCTGCTGTCCGGTTCGTTGGGCGGCGTGGCATTGAGTCGCATGGGGTTTTTCGGCGATGCCGCCATCTCCGTGGCCGCCATTGTGGGCGCATTAGCCGTTTTGTCGCTCATTGTGTGGATTTCAGAGCATGTGAAAGGTAAGGTGACGCTGCTGATTATCGGTGTGATGATTGGTTATTTGGCCAATGCCGTCATCGGCGTGTTGAAATTTTTCTCCGCCGAGGAAGACATCAAAGCCTACGTGGTGTGGGGATTGGGTTCATTTGCCCGTGTGTCGGGCGGACAGATGGTGCTGTTCATCGTGTTGATGGCCATTCTGTTACCACTGAGTATGTTGTTAGTGAAGACGATGAACCTGTTGTTATTGGGCGACACCTATGCGAGCAACCTGGGTTTGAACATCCGCCGTGCCCGCCGTCAGGTCATCATCAGCAGTGGTGTATTGGTGGCCATCGTCACCGCCTATTGCGGCCCAATCATGTTCATCGGTCTGGCTGTTCCCCATTTGGCTCGAGCCCTGTTCCGCACGAGTGACCACCGTGTGCTGATGCCCGCCACGATGTTGGCCGGTGGCGTGTTGGCCTTGCTGTGCAATCTCATCGCGCGTATGCCGGGATTCGAGGGCGCACTGCCCGTGAACAGCGTCACAGCCTTAGTGGGCGCACCGATTATCGCCAGTGTGCTGTTTAAGAGGAGAAGGGATAACGAATAGAGGAGCCTTAACAGCCATACTTTACCAGCCCTATTTTAGCAACCATACACTTTGCCATCTTCGTCAATCAGGAGGATGGTCAGGTCGCCATTGGGATACAGGGGCTTGCAATGGTCGAGACAATGGCGGATGACCGTGCGACAGAAACCAGGAATTTTTTCTGACGGAATCAGCGACCACAATTCGCGGGCAAGTGTCATGGCATCGATATTGACATGGCAACCGGCCTCAAGGAGCATGGAATGGATGAAATCCTTGTCCATCGTGCCTCTGCGGCTGTGGGTGTCGAGTTGTCCTGCTGCCAGTTTCACGGCTTTTCCCATCATCACCCCGAGGGTGACAGAAGGGATGTGCAACTCTGCGGCGAATTTCAGTGTTTCGCCGATATAATTACCGTATTCCACAAACGCCTGCGTGGGAAGGTCTGGATAAAGCGCCTTGACAAACCTCTCGCTCTTCGCACCACTGTTGATGACCACGCGTGGGGAGCCACTGGCTTTCGCCACCTCCATGCATTTACGGATAGAATCGATGAAGGCCTCCTCGGAGAAAGGTTTGATGATGCCGCTCACACCGATGATGCTGATGCCATCGACGATGCCGAGACGCGGGTTGAACGTACGCCGGGCTATCTCACGTCCCTCGGGCACGGAGATGTTCACCTCGACCTCTTCCTGGATATTCCTCCGCAACATCTCGCGCGGCACCCGGTTGATGGCCGCCTCGCCTGGAGGATAATCAAAGCCGGGCAAGGTGATGATGCCCACGCCTTCCCCACCCTTGACGCAGAAACTGTCGGCAGGCCGTATGCCCGCCCTGATTTCGATACCGTCGGTCACATCGGGGTCGTCGCCGCTGACCTTCTTCGCAAAAGCGTAATCATCGCCATACCCCACCCCGACCATGATGGTCTCGCCATTGGGCAAGACGACAGGCACCTCGGAGGGCATTTCATCATGAAAGAGACGACGCGTTTGTGCAACGGCCGCAGCGGTGGCATAGGTGCCTGTGGTGAGTCCGCTGTGCAAGGGATAGAACTCAGGGAGCAGACGCTCGACCATCCTGCGCAATCCATGTTCGCCATTGACCGTGTGAAAGACATCCGACACGGGCGGACGCTTCACGACATAGACCTTGATGCCTAATTGTTGGGCAGCATTCACTTTATCCACGAATCCACCCGACAGTCCGCTTTCCTTCATGATTACTGCTTCGGGACGCAACTGCCGGAACAGCGCGGTGTCGTCTTCATCTTCCTGATAGAAACAGAGTTGCCCGTCGGTCGCACCTTGTCGTTTGGCCAGCGCGATGCTGCTCTGACGCGGCAGAATGCGGTACCACATCTTAACTCCTCTCTTCTCTAACGGTTGTAACAGGCCAATGGTCTGAACGCCCGTGGTAGCCAACAGCGACTGCTCAGAGAAGCGGTTCACTGCATCCTGGAAATCGTCGCACCACACGAGCGAAGGGTCGCGTTCGGGGTAAAGACGTTCAAAGCGGATAGCGGGAATGCCCATGCTGACAGCCACATCAGCCACCGTCTGGTGTAACTGTGCGGCAAAAGGATGCGCCGCATCGATGAGCAGACGGATGTCGTGTTCACGACAGAAAGCAGTCATCGCCCCGGCATCCATCGCTCCGTGAACAGCCACGCCGTGGTGCAGGGGAACATCTTGTTCACCTGTTTTCGTGGAATAGTAGAACACCTGTCCGG
>CAMJFC010000128.1 GCA_946404865.1 uncultured Prevotellaceae bacterium | reverse complement strand
ATATCTCCGTCAAGCCATCGAGCGCTTCCGCCAAACATGTAAAATCTAATCCTATATGATTATGGCCAAACAGAATGATAGCATTACCCGACTCCTTGAAATGCTCGACAATCCTGAGGCATATTCCGAACAGGAGATACAGGACATCATCAATAGCGATGATGAGTGTCGCGAAGCCTACCGCCTGTTGGTAGAGGCGAAGCGAAGTTACCGCGACCAATCCGAGACTCCAGTCGATGTGGATACGGCATGGCAACGGTTTGAACGCGAGAGATTGGACGGAAAGGATGAGGCGCAAAGTATGAGGCCATCATCTTTTTTTCACACTGTCTTCAGAAAGGCAGCAGCCATCATCATCAGCGTAATCCTGGTCGGCGGCATCGCACTTGCGGCTATCCATGTCGTGGGTAAGTTGCAGAGACCGAGATCTGCGGAGGAACAATCTGAACAGACTTCATCAGCGACAGCACCCATGGGAGCCCGTCTGCAATCTGACTCCATCGTCTCCGACGCCCTTACGACAGAGGGCGACTCCCTGCAGGTGGTCACTTATGACAACATCCCCCTTGGTGATATGTTGCCAGAGATAGCGTCATTCTACTCAGACAAGACTGCCGACGAGGCGATAGAGGTGGTATTCCGCAACGAAGAAACCAGTAAGTTTCGTTTCCATTTCGTATGGGACCGCAAACAGACGCTCAATGGTGTGGTGGACGACTTGAACCACTTTGAGCGGATACACGTGACACTGAAAAGACATCAACTTATTGTGGAATAACAATGACTATGAAATCAACGATCGTCAACAAGATAAGCCTCGGCATTTCCCTCCGGCACCTTTTTACTTTTTTACTCTTATGCTCTTTTACATTTATCTGCTCAGCCCAGCGCGTAACGCAGTCCTTCCATAATGCCCCCCTGTCGGATGCTCTGTTGCAACTCAGTCGGCAGTCGACCGATTACACAATCTTCTTCCTCTACAATGAATTGGAGGACTTCCGTGTAACCACCACGGTCAAGAACAAACTGATGCCCGATGCCATCCAACAGATGATAGGCTTCTATCCCATCCGTATGAACGTGGATGAGACCGACCGCGAGAACAAGAAGATTTTTGTGGAGTGCATCTTTAAGACCGACCGCCATCTCACCGGCACCGTCCTTGACGAGCTGGGACTGCCTTTGCCTTATGCCAATGTGGCTGTGCTCCATCCCGCCGACTCGACCGTCACCTATGGCGGTGTCAGCAATGAGAGCGGCTATTTCGCCATCCCTTATGATGCAGAAACCATCATCGCCCGCATCTCGTATGTCGGCTATAAGACCGTATACAGGCGGTGCGGCAACCCCGATTTGGGCACCATCCGTATGCAGCCTGACAATTACACGCTCAACAGCGTGGAGGTGCAAGGTGAGCGCCCCAAGGTGCAATTGCAGGGCAACTCGCTGGTCATGAACGTGGAGGGGACGCTGATGGAACGGTTGGGTACGGCCGAGGATGTACTCACACGCGTGCCTACCATCATCAAACGGGGCGAGGGTTATGAAATCATCGGGAAGGGTGTGCCGCTGATTTATCTGAACGGCCGTAAACTGACTGACCTGAATGAATTGAAAAGTGTGCAGTCGGACCGCATCAAGAACGTGGAGGTCATTCAAAACCCCGGGGCGCGCTATGATGCCACGGTCAATGCCGTCATCATCATCCACACCAAACGGGCGCCAGGCGAAGGACTCGGCGTGGAGTTGACGTCGTGGACCCGCAAAGGACGGGGCTTTGTGAACAACGAACGCATCAACCTGACCTATCGCACGGGTGGTCTGGAATTGTTTGCCAACCTCTTTGGTGCTTACAACAAGAGATGGTCATACAATGAGTTTGAACAAATGGTTTATGCCGACACATTGTGGAATATCAGCAACAAAACAAAAGACATCGAACGCAACCCCTTCTTTGAAGGACGGGCGGGTTTCAACTACCAAATCAACGATGACAACTCTTTCGGCGGCTTCTACCAAAGCACGTATGACTACGTGAAGACCAACAGCCGGTATGATGATGACTTGCAAGCCGATGGCGTCATCTACGACCATCTGCTCAATAATAGCGTGAGCAGGGCAAAGGGGGTGCCCAAACATCAAATTAACCTCTACTACACGGGAAAAATTGGGAAGTTGAACATCGACTTCAATGCCGATTATACGTTCCGAAAACAGAGCAATCGCAATACGCAACAGGAACAGAGCGAAGAATATGACGACCGCGATGTAAACACCGAGAACTTGACGCGCAGCCACCTGATGGCGGAAAAACTGATTCTGACCTATCCCTTGTGGAAAGGGCAGATTGAGGCGGGCGAGGAATATACCAATACCCGATGGAAAAACCAATTTGTCAACGCCGAGGGATATATCGCCGACAGCAATAACGAGCAGCATGAGCAGGCCATCGCTCCGTTCATCGAACTGCGCCAGCAACTGGGACGCTTTCAACTGTCGGCAGGACTGCGCTATGAACACGTGAGCTCGGATTATTTCACGGCAGGCAAACGGCGCGACGAGCAATGCCGCACCTACGACGACTTGTTCCCTTCTTTCGCCGTTTCTTCCTATGTGAAGGACTTCAGATTCTCTTTCAGTTATGCCAAACGCACTACACGCCCGGCCTACTGGCAACTGAGCAGCGATGTGATTTACGAAAACCGGTTGAACCGCCAGACTGGCAATCCTTATCTGAGACCTATCAAGTACCATAACACCAATATGACGGTGATGTGGAAATGGCTCTATCTCACGGCCAACTATACTCATTGTGTCAATCCAATCCTCTGGTCGGCTGAGAGCCTGGAAGGAGACAGCAAGGTGAATGTGGTGACGCACAAAAACTACGACCACGCCGACTGGTTCACCCTGACGCTGGGCGCACAGAAGAACGTCAGGTTGGGAGAGAAGGCCACATGGACACTTCAGTATAATGTTATGCTGATGAAACCTTGGTTCAAGGCAACCTTCTTAGACCAGCAGAAGTCGTTCAACCATCCCATGCTGGCGTTGCAGTTGGGCAATATCGTGGCACTGCCGCACGACTGGCTCCTTCAGGCCGATTTCAATATGCATACACATGGTTACCAACAAAACGTCTGGTCAAATTGCACCAATTCGATGCTTTCACTCAGCGTGAGCAAAGACTTCTTTCAACGCCGACTCAACATCAAATTGTCGGGCAACGACCTCTTCAATGGCGGCATCAACCGTTTCACACTCTATAGCAACCGCATGCTGTTCCGGAAGATGGAGGACAACGACAGTCGCAGCGTCACCCTCTCCATCCGCTACCGGTTCAACGTATCACCGTCGAAATATCGAGGCACGGGTGCCGGAAATGCAGAGAAAGACCGTCTGTAAACGCTATAAGAACCCCCGGGTGTGAACTCTTTGCCTGCTTCATCATTTTTAAGGAAAGAATCATACATCGGGGGTACTTGTGCAAAGGTGAATAGAAAAAATGATTCGCACAATAAAAAACTGAAAAAATAATTATCAAAAATTTTGTGCAATTCGTTGAAATATACTACCTTTGCAGCCGCTAAACGGAAAACAGGCGAATGAAGAACGACAAAAAACAGAATCAATACCGCGTGAATGAGCAAATTCGCGTGCGTGAAGTGCGTGTTGTGGGCGACAACGGCTCGATGGTGGTACCCACCCGTCAGGCTCTTGACATGGCCCGCCAGCAAGGCGTGGACCTCGTTGAGATATCACCCAATGCGCAACCTCCTGTATGTCGTCTCATCGACTATTCCAAATTCCTCTACCAACAGAAAAAACGCGCCAAGGAACTCAAGGCCAAACAGGTGAAGATAGAGGTGAAGGAAATTCGTTTCGGACCCCAGACGGGCGAGAATGACTATGCCTTCAAACTCAAACACGCCAAGGAGTTCCTCGAGGAGGGCAACAAGGTGCGTGCATACGTCTTCTTCAAAGGACGCTCCATCCTCTTCAAAGAGCAAGGCGAGGTGCTGCTCCTGCGGTTCGCCAATGATTTGGAGGAATACGGCAAGGTAGAGCAGCTGCCCCTCTTAGAGGGTAAGAAAATGGCCATTTTCATTGCGCCTAAGAAAGCGGGTGTGGCCAAGAAGAGCCAGCAGAAATTGGACCGCGAGCGCCGTGAGGCTGAGGCACGCGAACAGGCGAAAGGTACGCAGACGGAGACTGCAACGGACAGCACCCAACCTGATGTTGACATGCCTGCCAACGGAGGTCTCTTCGCTAACGCCAAAATCAGTCCCGAAGCCCTGAAAAAGCTCAAAGGGGAAGAGTAGAAAGGGGTAAGAGGTAAGGGGTAGGAGGTAAGAGATTACTCTGCAAATGGAGATTTGTCTTCACTCCTTCACTCCTTCACTCCCAAAAGGCTATTGTCCAAACTCCCAGAAAGAATAAGGTGCGTAACGCCCGGTATATGCGTTGCCACCGCTATATAATAACAATTTAAATATTACAAAAAACAATGCCAAAAGTAAAGACAAATTCCGGTGCGAAGAAGAGATTCCGTTTCACCGGTACTGGTAAGATTAAGAGACATCACGCTTACCACAGTCACATTCTGACAAAGAAGACTAAGAAGCAGAAGAGAAACCTGGTACACCAGGCAATTGTAGATGACAGCAACTTGAAGCAGGTACGCG
>CAMJFC010000127.1 GCA_946404865.1 uncultured Prevotellaceae bacterium | reverse complement strand
TTTACCGGCAAATCATAATAAATTCGAATTAAATTTTGCCCATTCATGCGTTTTTTTTAATTTTGCACTTGTCAGAATCTAATATCAAATAATCATATTTATGAAAAGAATTCTTTCCTCTCTTTTTTGCTTAGCTGTCGCTTTCGCTTGCATGGCAAAATGCCCCGTATATGTTTGGATGCACGGTCAGGATGACATGGAAAAACTTCGTAGCGACTTCACCAAATGGAAGAGCCACGGTGTAGTAGGCGTGTGTGTAAACTGCGGCACAGACCTGGAGAAAATACGTGCCTGTGCCCAAGTGGCCCATGAAGTGGGGCTGGAATATCATGCATGGGTGCCTACCATGATAATGGGAGGGCAGAAGCCCTCATGGTATACCGTCAACAGAAAAGGCCAGTCGGCCTTTGACCATCCCGCCTATGTGTCGTATTACACCACCTTAGACCCCTACAACAGCGAGGTGCACGCTTTTTTGAAAGAACTGTTTACAAAGGTAGCCGCCATACCCTATGTCGACTATGTACAACTTGACTACATCCGCTATGCTGATGTGATTTTGGCCCGCGGGCTTTGGGACAAGTACAATCTGGTAATGAATGAAGAATATCCCGAAGCCGACTATTGCTATTGTGACCAATGTGTGGAAGCCTTCCATAAGCAAACCGGAATAAACATACGCGAGGTGAAAGACCCGTCAAAAATCAAATCTTGGGCACAATTCAGATGCAATGCTGTTACCGACTTGGTCAATGAGATTTGTGAGGAAGTACACAAACAAGGTAAAAAAGTGAGCGCCGACGTTTTCCCGGGTCCTAAAAGCTATGCACGGTGGATGGTGCGTCAGGAATGGAACAAATGGAATGTAGACGCCGTGTTTCCCATGAACTACAATGACTTCTATCTTGAACCAGCCAAATGGGTAGGGAAAGTGACAAAAGAAGAAGTGAAAAGCGTGAAGAAACGGGGCATACCTGTCTATAGCGGACTCTTCATCTGCCGCGAATGGAAGCGGAAAGCAGAACTTATTGACCCTGAGAACTCCGGACTTCTGCCCAGCGAGATAGCTGTTGCCGTGAAGGGAGCCGTAAAAGCAGGGGCTAAGGGCATTTGCCTCTTCACCCCCTACTCAATGACTGAAGACCACTGGAAAGCACTCGATGAGTGCAATCAATAACCTAAGATATTGGATGCCGTCAACGTTTGATGGCATCCAATATTCCATTTATTTCTGAGGCTATTCCGTTCACACTGTTCAGGATACCCTCCTTCACACCTGTAACCATATATTTGGCGCACTGACCTTCCAATTCGCCAATCTTCCTACGCTCAGCCGGCGTATAGTCATGATTGCGCATTTTCTGCCGTATCGACATAAATTTCTCACCGGCCGCCTTCCAGTCATCTACTTTATAATAGGCACTGTTGTCACGCAAATCGACCGAGAGATCTTCCAACTGGCGGATGGCCGTCATCTTGGTGGAACATGAGGATAGGACGAGCAGAGCGAACAAAGCTACCGCCCAAAATGAAGTGAATAATCTTTTCATATTATTGCTGTTTGGTTCTCTTTCGAGGGCAAAGATAACATCTAACAGCATAAATTGAAAATAATTCTTCCATTATTTTTGTAGCAATGGGAATAAATACGTAAATTTGAAGACAAATTTTGACTGACAACTATGAAAACGATAACCGAACAGAATTTCGATAATGAATATATTGACTGCATTGAGCAGGAGCGTATAGACAAATTTGTTGCCGATGAACTCGACCGGCAGATACACCGATATATAAAGGCTATGAGCGGCAGCAAACAAGTGATGGACGAGTTCATCAGTCGGCTCAAGAGGCTGGGGCAGGAAGAAAAAGAAAGGGCCATCGCCCAATACATCGACTTCCATCATAAAGTAATCGATGGACTGGACTTCCGCATCGTTCTCGCCAGAGCCTATGCCAACTATTGCGACACGTTCGACTATTTTAAGATACTTCTGGCAGACCGTCGTAAATTCGACTATTATCTCGAGAGAATCGAAGACAAATATCTTCAATTCCACAAGGTATTTGAGGAAAATGGAAAATTCGGGCTTCGCAACCAAAAAGGAGAGGTGCTCATAAAGCCCGAATTTGATTTCCTGAGAAGAGTGTATTGCTATGTCGACGACCTTGCCCTTATACCCTTAATCGCAGAGAAGAACGGTCTATTCGGTCTCATCCTGCCCGATGGGGGAAATACGGTGGTGGCCGATTTCATCTACGACGACATAGCACTGCGCGACGATTATCCACATTTTGAGGCTACGAAAGGCTCAGAGGTCTTTCTCATTGACCATCACGGGAGAGTTTCTCCTGGTCAGCCTTCTTCATGTGATATTTGATATGGTCGAATCCCTTGCCGTAGACACCGATTACAGCACTCTGTGAGACGAAGGCACCCGGGTCTATCTCATTGATAATGCTGAAAATCATGGGCGATTCACTGCGTTTGGCCAGCACGAAGAGCATTTTCACATCATTGCCCGAGTAATAACCCTGCCCGTTAAACACCGTTACACCCCGATGCGGGTTAGAGGTATTTATGGCATGGGCTATTTCCTTATATTTCTCGGAGATGATGAAGAATTGCACTGATCTGCGCCGTGAATTGATAACCTGGTCTATGCAGAAAGCCACAACCCACAGAACCACATAGCCATAAATCACCTTCTCCCAATCCTTCAACACAATGATGGAGGAGGTGACTATGATGATATCGCACAACAAGATAACACGACCCAAAGTAATGTCACGATACTTGTTGATCATGGCTGCGATGATATCCGTGCCTCCTGTACTGCCGTTGAAAGCCAAGCCTAACCCCACACCACTTCCACAGAAGATAGCGCCGATGATGCTTGCCATAAAAGGCTGGTCGGCCAGAAGATGGGTATCGCGGGTATAACGGCCAAACAAAGCCAATATGAGGGTCAGGAAAGAAACGGCATACACTGTCTTCACACAGAACTTCCATCCTAGAATCTTGAAGGCAAAAACGAGCAGCACAGCATTGATAAAGAAATAGGTGTTCTGCACGGGTATGCCCGTTCCCCAATAGATAATTGAAGCAATACCCGACACGCCTCCCGTAGTTATTTCGTTGGGAAGGAGGAAGATGTTCCAACCTATACAATACGACATCATGGCAATGGAAATCATCACATAGTCACGTATCTCATTATTGATTGTTTTCTTGGTCATGCGTCTCTTTTTGTTTTTGTTTGATAGAAAGCCGTTTTTTAAAAAGCGGGTGCAAAAGTAGGCATTTTTTTCCGGAATACCTCAATGCAAGATTGAATTATTTTTTTGTACCGAAGTCCGACTGTTGTTGCTCTACTTCATTCAGCAGGGTGGATTTTTGGCTTTCGGAGAGTACTGGTGAGGCATGTGAGGATGTCGACACTCCACTCTGGGTTTCCACTCCATGTTCCAATTGGCAAAACGGCAGGGACGCTGGAACACTCTCAAATGTGATTTCGGCAGACTCCGGTGCATGGGTACCGGGATATTCCACCGATGCACGGACCTTTATCAGGCCCGCCTTCTGTGTAGATCTGATTAAAACAGGGGCTGACCCCCATTCCACTGCACGCGGATTGGCGCTGATGGTGGCATCGCCTATAATCTCTCCCTCACCTTCTACCGTGAACACAATATTCTCCTTGGCAAGCCGTCGGACATTTCCACTGTCGTCGGTCACCTCAGCCACAACAACGACAAAATCGCTGCCGTTGGCGGTAAGAGGCATTCCCAAATTGTCGACAGTAAGACGCAGTTTTGTGCTGCGGCGTGAAGGCATCCGCTCATGCGTACATACCACATGCCCGTTGATAATTCCCTCAGCCTTGATTTTCACCTTCTGCCAATTCTTTTTCTTATAACTCAAATCACGCGCGTCATAGAAGTTCCAGGCGTTTTTAAACACCACAGGAGGATTGGGCATATGCCCGTCGACATGGGGGACCGGGAGAATCATGGTTTTGGCACCTTCATAGAAAGTTAGGCGCACGGAATCACAATTACTGAAAACCGTCACGTCCGGGTCGGAGAAAGGTGTCATCTCATGGGCTATATAAACCATCGGACCACTCTCGACTGTCTCACTGCTGAAAGATGCCGGCGATTGGCTGCGGAACATATAGTAAGATGTCTTACGCTGCCGGAAAGCATCGTAAATGCCGCCCCAATATGGATCGGGATGATATCCGCGCTGATGATCGAAAGGATGCCACAGGCAACCACCCAGGAACTGTCCGGTGGTATGGAACATCTCGTCGCAGCTCGACGCCAAAGACAAGGCCTGAACCAACTGCGGATGTTCTCCCCAACTCCGGCTGGCGCGGTTCTGACAATTGTGTGCATACCAATCGTCAACCAATTCACCGAATTCGCGCGTGAAGATACACTGGCGAGGTTTGTCGGCTTTCTCGTCATCGCCCGGCCATCCATAAACCAAGTCGTAATTATCCTTAATACCCGCCGAATTCATGTCGGCAGCAGCCAATGGTCTGTAGGCGTAGGGATACTCTTCACGTGTCACCTGCAAAGCATCCAAAGCGAAACTTTCAGGGAATCGGGTCTCATTAAGAATCGGTTCCCACATCAGCACTGATGGATGATTACGGTCACGCCGAATAATCTCACGGGTATTCTGCTGCACTTTGACAGCAAAAAGACTGTCCTTGTTCCAATACTGCCATCCTGGAGTAGCCACAATTACGAAGAGTCCCAATTCATCACAGGCATC
>CAMJFC010000126.1 GCA_946404865.1 uncultured Prevotellaceae bacterium | reverse complement strand
GTAGGCGAATAATCCGAATAATCGTCCAATCCCCCTCGGCCGTAAGGCCGACATTCCTTGATTCCTATATTCCTTAGAATTTATACCTCTCGGCCGTAGGCCGAATAATTCGTATAATCCGCGTAATTCGTAGTCGTCTTTCCCTCGGCCGTTAGGCCGACCCAATAAAAGAAGGACAACAGCCATGTTAAAATCACATGACCATTGTCCTTTAATTCTTTCGTTGTCTTCCCGAAATAACTTCAGGAAAGAGATATTAGAAGTTATAGTACAGACCGAAAACCATGTTGCGGCCATCGAGGTCGAGACCCCAGCTGTCAGCCTTCACGTCATTGTTGTTGTTCTTAGCGTGCTCATAACCCAAGAAACCAACGTGAGCAACAAAGCTCAGGTTTTTGTTCAGATTCACAGCCACACCGGGTTTCAAACCAAACTGGAAAGCATCGGTGTCATTGCCATTACCATAGTAGTGAGCATAACCAACGGTACCATCCACGAACACATTCACCATATTAGTGTGAAGGAAAGTCCAACGGACATAAGGATTGACAGACACTACCTTGTCGCCGCTCTTTGAGCCTTCCCAACCGAAAGCAGCACCAACGGCCCACTCTTTGTCGAACGAATATCCAATCTCAGGAACGAATTTGTAAGTGGTCTCATCATCGCCACCGTCAATACTTGTGCTTCCGATACCGAAACCACCACCAACATACACTTGTGCATTAGCACTGATAGCCATCGCGGCTACTACCATAATCATTAAAAACTTTTTCATCTTTTTACCTTTCTTTATTAATGAATAAAACTTGTTATTTGTCTGAAAACGCTGCAAAGGTATACTGATTTGCAAATTCAAAACAAATATTTTTGCTATTTCTTGCTTTTCATGTACCTTTGCATGATTTAAATCAAAAAATAACGAGATTATGAACCCCATTTTCATAGCCGGCCCTTGTGTCATCGAATCCATGGAGTTGTTGGAGACGGTGGCTGCGGAATTGGTACGGCTGAACAAGAAATACGGCATTGACATTATCTTCAAGTCTTCATTTGATAAAGCCAACCGCACCTCTATCCGCTCTTTCCGCGGACCAGGGTTGGAAAAGGGCATGCTGATGCTCGGCGACATCAAATCAAAATACGGACTGCGGATTCTGACCGATATCCACGAAAGCCAACAAGCGCCTCGGGCCGCCGAGGTGGCCGATGTGTTGCAGATTCCTGCCTTCCTGTGCCGGCAGACCGATTTGTTGGTGGCTGCTGCAAAGACGGGTAGGGTGGTCAACATCAAAAAAGCCCAGTTCCTCAGCGGCATGGACATGCGCTACCCTGTGGAGAAAGCGTTGGAGGCCGGTGCCACGGAAGTATGGCTCACGGAGCGGGGCAATATGTTCGGCTATAACAACCTGGTGGTCGATTTCCGCAATATCGCCGATATGCTGACCATCGTACCCACCGTCATCATGGACTGCACGCACAGTGTGCAAAGGCCGGGGGCGGGCAACGGCACCACCGCTGGCGACCGTCGTTTCGCTCCATCGATGGCTTTGGCCGCCAAGGCCTTCGGGGCCAACGGCTATTTCTTCGAGGTGCATCCCGACCCCGACCATGCCCTCAGCGACGGCCCCAACATGGTGGCGTTGCAAGATTTTGAAGAAATCATCCATCAAATAGTATATTGATTAGTTTGTAAGGTTCTATCTCCTTCTATCTCCTTTTATCTCCTTCTATTATGATTCAAGACTACGCAATACAATGCCTCAAGGACGAGGCGCAGGCGGTTCTCGACCTGATACCCCAATTGGACGAGAATTTCGAACGTGCCGTGCAGATGATTTACCAATGCAAAGGAAAGGTCATCGTCACGGGTGTGGGCAAAAGCGGGCATATCGGCGCTAAGATTGCCGCCACACTGGCGAGCACAGGCACACCGGCTTTCTTCATCAATCCCCTCGATGTGTATCACGGCGACTTAGGCGTGATGACGCACGACGATGTGGTGTTGGCACTGAGCAACTCAGGACAGACCGACGAACTGCTGCGATTCATACCGATGGTGCTGCACATGAACGTGCCCATCATCTCCATGACTGGCAACGCCGACTCGTTGTTGGCCAAATACAGCAATGCACACATCAGCGTGCATGTGCAACGCGAGGCGTGTCCGCTCAACCTCGCCCCCACAAGCAGCACTACGGCTGCGTTGGCCATGGGCGATGCGCTGGCTATTGCTCTGATGCAGGTGCGGGGATTCAAACCTCGCGACTTCGCGCAGTTCCACCCCGGCGGCTCTCTGGGCAAGCGCCTGCTGACCACGGCAAGCGATGTGATGCGCAGCGACGACCTGCCCATCCTCCCTGCCGATATGCACTTAGGCGAGGCCATCATCCTGGTGTCGAAAGGCAAACTGGGATTGGGTGTGACGTTGACCGACGGTCGGGTGAGCGGTCTGATTACCGACGGCGACATCCGCCGGGCCATGGAGCGCTGGCAGGCTGAGTTCTTCGACCGCACCGTGAGCGACATCATGACGGTGGCACCGAAATGTGTGCTGCCCGACACGAAGGTGACGGAGATTCAACGCATCATGCAACGCAACAAAATCCACTCGGTGCTGGTCATCGACCATGAGCGCCATCTCCTCGGTGTGGTCGACCACTATTCATGCATGGTGTAAATATGAGGTGTGAGGATTGAGGTATGAGGTTCGTCATGAAAAGAATACTGTTTTGGAACGGAATATAAAAGCAAGAAATAAAAAACAAGAAACAAGAGAATACCCCATATTCAGCAAATGGATGCGTCTTTTTTGGGTATTTCCTCTGTGCCTGCTCTTTGCCAATAGCGGAGTGGCGCAAACATCCGACTCGCTGATTGTGAGCCAGTTGCGTGAGGTGGGTGTCACGTTCTCACACAACAATTCTGTGACGCTGCTGATGAACGGTCAGGAGAAATTCGATGATATGTTCACGGCTATTCGTCAGGCGAAGAAAAGCGTGCATCTGGAGTATTTCAATTTCCGCAACGACTCCATCGCTTCGCTCCTGTTCGACATCCTCGCCGAAAGGGCTGCCGCAGGAGTCGAAGTGCGCGCACTCTACGACGCTTTCGGCAACTCGTCGAACAACCGCCCGCTGAAGAACCGACACCTGAAAAGCATCCGTGAACGTGGCATCGAGATTTACGAGTTCGACCCCATCACGTTCCCTTGGATCAATCATGTCTTTGCCCGCGACCACCGCAAAATCGTCATCATTGACGGGAAAATCGCATACACGGGAGGCATGAACGTGGCCGACTATTATATAAAAGGAACGGAAGTGGTGGGCGAATGGCGCGATATGCACTGCCGTATTGAGGGTGATGAGGTGAACACGCTGCAAACCATCTTCCTCAGCGCATGGAAGAAGGTGACGGGTCAGGACATACACGGTCCGCAATACTACCGGGGAATGGGCGACATCAGCTATATCACCGACCTGAAGCCTGACACCACAAAGAATGCCGGCCGGAAGATGGTGGGCATCATCAACCGCGAACCGCACACATCCAACAGAATCATCCGTCAGTTTTATGTTGATGCCATCAACGACGCCCGCGACAGCATCAAAATCATCAACCCGTATTTCACTTTGAATGGCTCCTTGAAACGTGCGCTGCGCAATGCCGTGAAGCGTGGCGTGAAGGTCGAAATCATGTTGTCGGCCAAGAGCGATATTCCCTTGACACCCGACTGTGGTTTCTACAATGCCCACAAACTGATGAAGCATGGTGCAGAGGTCTGGATTTACGAACCGGGTTTCCACCACACCAAAGTCATTATGGTCGACGGCCGTTTCTGTACGGTGGGCAGTGCCAACCTGAATGCCCGCAGCTTGAGTTGGGATTACGAGGAGAACGCCGTCATCATCGACCCAGAGGTGACGCAGCAGCTCTCCGACATGTTTGACCGTGACAAGCAGGATTCTTTCCGTCTCACCGAGCAGCGTTGGCGTGAGTGGCGCACCTGCTGGCAGCGTTTCCGTGGCTGGTTCGCCCATCTCCTCGCCCCCTTCCTATAATCTCCCTTCCTATAATCTCCCATCCTCCATTCTCCCGTTCTTAATGGTCCCCCCTCACTCCCGTTCTGGATGGCTCCCCCCGCTCCCGTCCTCCATTCTCCCATCCTCCATTCTCCCTTCCTCCATTCTCCCGTTCTCCATTCTCCCGTCCTCCATTCTCCCGTCCTCCATTCTCCCATCCTCCATTCTCCCGTCCTCCATTCTCCCTTCCTCCATTCTCCCATCCTCCATTCTCCCGTTCTCCATTCTCCCGTTCTGTATGACGCAGTACCACTGCGTCCCCTCTCCTCATCCCTCAATCCCCCCATTCCGTATTGCCCCCTCTCCATATCCTTCCCCCTTCTTGTATACATACAAGGATCAGCAATACTTTGACTAATGTCCTTTAACTTCTTTAACTTCCTTAACTTCCAAAAGTTGAGTCATAAATAAAAAAAGTTGCCCAAAAATTTGTCAGTTTCAAAATAAAGCCGTACTTTTGCATCCGCTTTTAAAGCACAAGCAACCTATATGGTGCCCGTAGTTCAGTTGGTTAGAGCGTCAGATTGTGGTTCTGAATGTCGTGGGTTCGAGTCCCACCGGGCACCCAAAAGAGACATCGCCGAAAGGCAATGTCTTTTTTTGTGAGAAGTCCCACCGGGCACCCAAAAGAGACATCGCCGAAAGGCAATGTCTTTTTTTGTGAGAAGTCCCACCGGGCACCCAAAAGAGACATCGCCGAAAGGCAATGTCTTTTTTTGTG
>CAMJFC010000125.1 GCA_946404865.1 uncultured Prevotellaceae bacterium | reverse complement strand
TTTCATTTAATTCTTTCCCATTATGGTAAGCGTATTGCAAACTATGAGCTTCCATCTTCCTTTCTCCATTTTGACTGGCAGAGAAATAAAAACGATTGTTTGCACTAAGCAATTCTCTTCTTTTATGCATCTTGCCTTGATTTCCCATTGGTGTATGTATCGGATTTAAAACTATATCTGTTTCCTCCAATAGTTTTTCAAAACGCGCTTGTAGATCATCTCGTTGGGGAATGCGAAAAATTGGTTGGTTATCTTTTCCTTGCAAATTCTTTATAATATTCAACTCTCCACATTGGAGTATCAGGATGCTTTTTTCTTTAATCACGAAATGACGTTTATTTTCAAGTTCATGGATGAAACGCTCACATAACATTTCATTGTTGTCTATTTCATCATGCGTAGAGAATAATTGGTTGGTGAAAAGATTTCTTGACTTTCCTTGTTCTATTATGAATAATCCATGTTTAAATTTTACAAATTCACTTTCTTCAATTTCCCTTACCTCAAACAAAATAGTCGCATTCTTGTTAGTTATTTCTTGATCAAGAAAGAAGACTTCATCTTCTTTTATAAGAGAATGGCCACAAAACAATATTATGTCTGAACATGAATGATTAATCATGTCAACAAAAATTGAATGCCGTTTTGGCTTTTTCAAATTTGAACGGAGTGACACTAATTCTATTTTCAACATATTCGCACAAACGATTATATTTTAAAATAAAGTTTACACCCCTCTCTCCGCCCAATCACCGCGGTCAAGATTTCTGTATCCGATGGCTTCAGCGATGTGGTGGGATTGGATGCGTTCGGAGGCTTCAAGGTCGGCGATGGTGCGGGCAACTTTGAGAATGCGGTTGTAGGCGCGGGCGGAGAGTTTGAGGCGCTCCATACCCATGCGGAGGAGGTTGAGACCTTGTGCGTCGGGCTCGGCAAACTGGTGTATCATGCGCTCGGTCATTTGGGCATTGCAGTGGACGGAGCCCCCCTCCCGTCCCCCGTGGGGGAGGTGACTGAAACGCTCGGTCTGGATGTTGCGGGCGGCGATGACACGCTCACGGATGGCGGCGGAGGACTCGCCGGGTGCCGCCTTTGAGATGTCGTCGAACGAGAGGGCGGCAATCTCGCACTGGATGTCGATGCGGTCGAGCAGCGGACCGGAGATTTTGTTCATATAGCGTTGTATCTGTCCGGGCGTGCAGACGCAGGTGTGCGTGGGGTCGCCGTAGTAGCCGCAGGGGCAGGGGTTCATCGAGGCGACGAACATAAACGAACAGGGAAATTCGGTAGTGTATTTGGCGCGCGAGATAGTGATTTTGCGGTCCTCCAATGGTTGGCGAAGCACCTCGAGTGTCGATTTGTTGAACTCCGGCAATTCGTCGGCGAAGAGCACACCGTTGTGCGCCAAACTGATTTCACCCGGCTGCGGGTTATTGCCGCCGCCTACCAGGGCGACTTGCGAAATCGTGTGGTGCGGTGCGCGGAACGGCCGTTGCGAAATCAGACTCATGTTGCGGCCTAACTTGCCCGCCACGCTGTGTATCTGTGTGGTCTCTAAACTCTCTGAGAGGGAGAGGGGAGGCAGAATGCCGGGAAGCCGCTTGGCCATCATCGACTTACCACTTCCGGGCGGGCCTATCATAATCAGATTGTGTCCCCCGGCAGCAGCCACCTCCAAGGCGCGTTTCACACTCTCTTGACCGCGCACATCGGCAAAGTCGAGGTCGAAGTGGCTCTGCTGCTCGTAAAACTCACGCCGTGTGTCGATACGTTCCGGTTCAAAGCCGCCGTTGCCATTGAGAAACTGAATCACCTCGGTGATGTTCTCCATGCCATACACGTCGAGTTGATTGACCACCGCCGCCTCGCGGATGTTCTGCTTGGGAACAATCAGCCCTTTGAACTTCTCAGCCCGTGCGCGGATAGAGATGGGCAGCGCGCCACGGATGGGTTGCAGCGTGCCGTCCAGTCCCAGTTCGCCCACCAACATATAATCGCGAAGCATGCTGTTGGGGATATTGCCGTTGGCGGCGAGGATGCCGATGGCCAGGGGCAGGTCGTATCCGCTGCCTTCCTTGCGGATGTCGGCGGGCGCCATGTTGACGGTGATGTCGGCCACAGGAAATTTGTAGCCGCAGTTCATCAGTGCGGCGGCGATGCGGTCGCGGCTCTCGCGCACAGCCTCGTCGCCCAGCCCCGTGAGATGGTACATCACGCCACGGGTCAGGCTCACCTCAATCGTCACGGTGGTCACGTCCAATCCGTTCACTGCTGCGCAGTAAGTTTTTACGAGCATATCGTTTTTCGTTTTTATTGACTTGATGCAAAATTACAAATTTTTTTCGATTCTGTTCATGAATGATTCAAAAAAACGTGTATATTTGCATCCAAAACGCTTAAAGCCATGAAGAAAACCATACTCGTGATGTTATTATTGTTGGCCGGCCTCACAGCATCTGCTCAAACGCGGGGCGGCTCGTTCACTATCGGACAGTACGTCTGCCAGGTGGAGTTTTATGCCCCAGACATTGTGAGAATCGCCAAGTATCCGGCGGCTCGCGGGAGTGCCCGTATCATGGAGAGCGCCGTGGTGACGATGACGCCAAGCGACAATGTGGAGGTGACGGTCAGCGACAAGGACCGCCGTGCGGTGCTGTCGTCGAAGGTGCTGACGGTGGTGGTGGATAAACAGACGGGGTGCGTGCAATTCCTGCACAAAGGCAAGAACCTGCTCCGTGAGAGGGCTTTCGCTTTGGATGAGCGGACGGAGGGTCCCGACAAGGGGGCTTTCCGCGTCACACAGTCGTTCACGCTTGACAAAGACGAGGCCATCTATGGCTTGGGCACCATTCAGAACGGACGGCTCAGCCGGCGCGACACGAAGGTGCTGATGGAGCAAGGCAACCAGGAGGACTTCCAAAGTGTGTTGCAGTCGGTGAAAGGGTGGGGCATCTATTGGGATAATTACTCACGCACCGATTTCGAGGACAATGCACAGGGCATGACCCTCTCGTCGGAAGTGGGCGACGGTGTGGACTATTACCTGATGTACGGCGGTGGCGCCGACCGCGTGAACGGGCTGATGCGCCAACTCACCGGCGATGTGCCCCTGTTTCCGCTTTGGACCTTCGGCTATTGGCAGTCGAAAGAACGTTATAAGACACAGGATGAGTTGCTCGACGTGGTGCGCCGCTACCGCGAACTGCATGTGCCACTCGACGGCATCATTCAGGACTGGCAGTACTGGGGCAGCAACTACACGTGGAATGCGATGGACTTCCTCGCGGAGAGTTTCAGCCGGCCTCAAGAGATGATTGAAGAGGTGCACCGTCTGCACAGCCATCTGATGATTAGCATCTGGGCGAGTTTCGGCCCGATGACCCCCCAATACCATCAACTCGACAGTCTCGGACTGCTCTTCGACTTCCAGACATGGCCGCAGAGCGGACTCACCTTCTGGCCGCCGCGCATGGACTATCCCTCGGGTGTGCGCGTGTATGACGCTTTCAGTCCGGCAGCACGCGACATCTATTGGCGCTACCTGAAAAAGGGACTCTTCGACCGTGGCATCGACGCTTGGTGGATGGACTCTACCGACCCCGACTTCTTCTATCCCGAGGATAAAGACTACGACCATCCTGCCGGCGAGGGCACCTGGCGGCGTATGCGCAACGCCTTCCCTCTGTTCACCGTCAGGGGTGTGTATGAGAAACAGCGTCAGGCTACCGACAGCAAACGGGTGTTCATCATGACCCGCTCGTCGTTTGCCGGACAACAGCATTACGGGTCGAACATGTGGACCGGCGATGTCACCTCGTCGTGGGATGTGCTCCGCAAGCAGGTGCCTGCCGGGCTGAACTACACCATGACGGGCAATCCCAATTTCAATACCGACATCGGCGGCTTCTTCTGCGGACGGTATAACACACGCGGTCCGGAGTCGGCACCGCGCAATCCGCAATATCAGGAACTCTATGTACGCTGGTTGCAGTATGGCCTGTTCTCGCCTGTCTTCCGCAGCCACGGAGCCGATGCGCCGCGCGAGATATGGCAGTTTGGCAAGCAGGGCCAACCGATCTATGATGCCATCGAGAAGACCATCCGTCTGCGCTACCGTCTCATCCCCTATCTCTACAGCACGGCATGGCAGTGCACGAAGGGCGACGGCAGTTATCTGCGGGCTTTGGTGAGCGACTTCCCCCAAGACCGTCGCGTGTGGGACATGGCCGATGAGTTCATGTTCGGTTCGCAAATCCTCGCATTGCCCGTCACCGTGGCGCAATATACGGCAGAAGAGATAGAACAGTCCGCCGACCGCTCATCAGACTATCCAGCAGTTGATTTCACACCGGCGAAGTTGGTCACGAAATATCTGCCGAAAGGTGCAGCGTGGTATGACTTCTGGACGGAACAGCGTTATGAGGGCGGACGCGAGGTGACACTGGCTACCGCCATCGACCAAGTGCCGATGATGGTCTGGGCGGGCAGCATCCTGCCGCTCGCATCCGAGGCAGAGTATGTGGCTGAGAAAGCATGGGACGACCTCGAACTGCGTATCTATCCCGGTGCCGATGCCGACTTCACACTTTATGAGGATGAGGGTGACAATTACAATTATGAGCACGGGCAATACACCACCATCGCCATGCACTGGGATGACCGCACGCACACGCTGACCATCGGGCAAAGACAAGGTCAATACCCGGGTATGCTGTCAGCACGTCGCTTCATCGTCCGTGTGGCCGGAAGCGGACAAGTGAAAATCGTGGAATATCAAGGAGAAAAGAAGGAGGTGAAAATGTAATGTGGAGCCCCACCCCCATCCCCTCCCGAGGGAGGGGCGTAAATACCATGCATCCCCTATTCCTCCTCGGCCGAATAACTCAACATTCAAAATTCTTTTTCCCCCACCCAACCCTCCCATGGGAGGGCTTCCAACCCCTCTCTAAATCTCTCCCCAATCCCAGGGGAGAGACTTAACCGCTCCTCCTCGTCGCTCTGACACTAAGGTATGCTCGGCCCATCAAAGGGCC
>CAMJFC010000124.1 GCA_946404865.1 uncultured Prevotellaceae bacterium | reverse complement strand
TCGAATTTTCCGATACATGGGAGAGGCGTCTCGAATATGAAGACGGAACAGTGTTCTCGGGTAAATTCCGTATCACCGTGTCGTGTGCGCAAATGGAACTGGTCTGGGGTGGGTATGACCAGAGAGACAGTCTTGTGGAATCTACTGGCGCTCACGTAGTACGCCAGTCTGAGGAGTGGGTGCGGAAATGGGGCGCTGACGGGATAGGCTTAGCGGGGAAGGTGCGGGCTGGAGAGACCGTCAGCATCACTTACGAGTGGCTCAGTGCTACCAATGTGCGAAATAGCGACCGGGTAAAACAATCTCAACTGTATTGCAGAATCAATGACCATGTGAGTGAAATTGTAGAGGAGCAATGGGGTGGACCTCTACCCGTCCTGAAACACACTTTTGTCGTGCCGGAAATAGACTCGTGGAGCAACAAGCCACTTACCCGTCTGAGAATAAGGATAGATGCCAGTCTTGGCAGAGATTTGGAGTCATGCCCGCTCTCAATCACCTTTAAGGTCGTGCATGAGGATATGGACTTGGGTGAGACCCATGTGGTGGAAGACCACGATGCTGGTTCCTCGGGGGCCTGGCCCTACGTCATACCTCTCAGTGTGATTGCGGGCATCTTGGGCTATATCCTTTCGAATAGGAAAAAAGGTAAAGACGGAGGCGGCCGGCGTGAGCCGACACCTGTCTGCACCATGCATATATACAAGGACTTCGGCGACACGCTCTACATGGGCGACGCACCACAGCAGGTGTTCGCCAAAATAGTCCGTAAGAACCCGCACGGCGGAGAGAGCGACGATGCCATGCTCACGCAGATGATGCAGATTACATCGGGCGATAACTACCTGATGGTTCAGGATGGTGGTATGCAGGGAGCATGGCACACGGCGTGGGTGGGCGCTCCCGAGACGGGCAACGAGCCCAACGAGGGCATCGTCACATTCGCCGTGGGCAACGAGGGAGGCAGCTTCACCAACCGGCTGCACTTTCAGGTCGAGGCGGGCAAGGTCTATTTCGGACAGCCCAACCTGACATTGCCGGCTCACTACGATAAAGAGGTGCTCCTGCCGTTTGTGGTTACGGGCATTGAGCCCGGGGCACCCGTCACAGTCAACATACTCGACTCTTCGGGCCGTGCCACACCCAACTACACCGTCAAGGCGGAGTGGGACGCGGAGAAGGAAGAGTATTTCGCCATCATCCACGACTGTGTATTAGACAAAGAGAAGGACAAGGGCGTGCCGGGCAAGTACCTCACATATAAACTCCATGTTGAGGCGAAGAATCGAAGCGGAAAGTCCGTCACAGGCAGTCTGGATGTCTATCGCTATTACATGGGTCTGGTGCTCGACATCTTCAACGGCAACGACGTGAAGTGCTTCATCGAGGAGTATGATGTGACCAAGCACATCACGAAGAAGTTTGCCGCGGAATCGGGCGGCAAGTGGTACGTGCCAGCAGAGACGAAGTGCAAGCTGACGCTGTTTGATTACGACGAGGCAGAGCACCGCATCCTGCAAATAGCGCCACTACCCAAGACGTTCAGCATCAAGGCGCAGGACGAGAGCAAGCAGTACCTGGCCGACAAGGTTAAAGTACAAATCGAAGTGACTTCGTGCAAGCCCGGCGACGGCACCTATGCCGTGCTGCGGTGCACCCAGGCGGTGCTCGACGCGCCCAACCGTGTGGCGGGCGTTGCCGTGTTCAGCGTCAAGCAAGGGGAGAAGACCATCAACCAGGAACAGAACGTGCGGCTCTGCTCGCAGCCAAGACGTGAGTTTGCCGACAACTTCGTGATGGACGCCGAGCTTAAGGACGACAATCGTATCACCGACCAACTGTTTCACATCCGCTCGGAGATTTACCGCAACAAATTGGTTGACAACCTCTTCCCCCTGCTGAAATACATCGACATGGTCATTGACGGCTATGACCCCGACTTCGGCTACGACAAGAGGACGCTGCAGACCATCACACGCACATACAACGATGTCTATACGGGTGTGAAAGCCGGCGCCAACGCCGAGATGGCGAAACCTTTGACCTTGGCCGACGACATGCTGCTGTTCATCCGGTCTTGGTACGAGACGGCGAAGACCACGTCGCAGAACCTGGGTCTTTGCGGCCGCCTTTTCTTGGGTTTCGCCACGTTGGGTTGCTCCGAGATAGTATTCGGCACGGTCGATACCATCGCTATCGGTGAGGAGATATACACCGGCATGAAGGACTACGTGGACAAGGGCGGCGACAGCATCTGGGGAGGGTTTTTCGTGGGAGCGAAAATCGTAACGCGCGAGTACCTCATGGCGAAGGCGATGGAGGTAGGCGTGAAAACCATCGGTGCCACAGCCAGGGCCGCGGGTCTGACACCCGACAAGATGAAGGAGGCGTTAGGCAAGTTGAACGCTAACCTGAAGAAACCCTTCGCCACTCCCGTGAAGGGCGCACCCGTCAAGGCCGCAGGCCAGCGCAGTAGCATCAGCCGCGCCGGCGCAAAGACACGTGTAAAGGCAAAAACCACCACCACAGGAACCCCAGCCAACGGAAAATCCTCCAAGGCCAATTTGAGCGATGCCACGAACTTAGGCAAGAAGCGCGCCAAGCAGAATGTGAGCGACCTGCAGGCCGCCTGCGACATGTATCGCGCCAACCCCACGCCCGAGAACCTGAAACTGCGCAACGACTTGATCATGAAGTGCCAGGCCGACAAGCAGACCATGTACCTGCTGAAGGATAAAGGCCCCGCACTGGACAGTACACGCAAGGACTTCAACGGCTTTTTAGACGACATCTACAAAAACACTGACAAGAAGGTGAAAGCGGAGTTGTCGGAGAAACTCGGCGGCAAGGAGGTGCGCACGAAGAACATCTCATCGAAGACTCGCGCCGACCTGAAAGAGGGCAAGACAGTGACCATGGACCGCGACTCCACCTACCAATACCTTGACGATGACGGTGTATGGAAGACCATCGACGACAAGACCTTCGGCGAGGGCACGGAGAAGATGGTGGAGCAGACCTACAACCGCCACTTCCACGAGCAATCGACCGGTATCAAACCCAAGACCGAGCCGGGTGTGGATTTGAAACCTTTGGAACAGAAACTGGCAAACAAACATGCCAAGAAGATGGACCAGACCATCATCCAGAACGAGTTGACCAATCCCGAGAGTTACGGTAAGGACGTGAATATGATGATGGATAAAAGTCGCCATGGCGAGCGGATGCAGGATGCCCGTCAGGTGGGCAAGGCCGTGGAGAATAAAGGCACGGAGCGGTTTGAGAACGCCCGCAAGATGCTCGCCGAGGCAGAGACGATGACCGACCCGGTGGCGAAGATGAACAAACAGGCCGATGCCATCGGTGAGATGATGGAGGGCTGCCGCCAGGAGACGAAAATCATGGACCAGTTCACCGACTCGATGGACATCGCCCGTTCGGGCGAGAACGGCGGCAATCTGATTTCCGACAAGTTGCGCGACGGTATCGAAATCATGCGTATGTGCCAAGAGGGCACGCTGCCCGTGGACCAGGCCGAGGCCAACCTGCGATTGATAGGCTACGACTCGTTCGAAGCCGTCTGTCGCGACCATGGTGCCACCGTCACCGCTATAGGGAGTTGAGAATGTTGAATTTTGAATGTTGAGTGTTGAATTTTGAATTTTAAATATATGATTTGTCCTAATTGTGGAAATGAATTGCCCCAAGATTCTGTGTTCTGCGGATTTTGCGGTGCAAAAGTGATACCCGACTATGCGGCATCACCTGATAACTCGGCCACGGCCGACCAACCTGTTGACCCGTTCGGCAATCCGATGCAGGGCCAGCCTCCTTTCAATCCCATGCAGGGTGCTTATCCGCCGATGGGCCAGCCACCCTTGCAGGAACCCGAGCCGAAGCGTTATACCTGGGTGTGGTTTGTCATCCCTGCTGTCATTGGTCTTGCCGTCTTGTTGTTCTTCCTGCTCAAAGGCTCTGGCGATTCATCGCCGGGACAGACGGCGGCGACCGATTCTTTGAAGACCGAACAACCTGCCGTGAAAGATGAGGTGAAGGACGAACCTGCAGGCAGCATCGGTCAACAAGGAGCTGTTCAGGTTAGCGGAAATGAACAGCCTCCGAAGCAGGAGGAAACACGGGAAATTGTAGAGGACGAGGAAGAGGACGATGATGATGATGACTGGCGCAAACCGAAATCCAGTTACTCTAAGTCGGAATAGGGTGACTTGTGGCGTGCGAAGATGCAATAAAATGACAAATACAACAGAATGAGGAGACATCAATACCATCACAACATCCTGGTAAGAAGCATCATTGTCATGCTCCTTCTCTGTGTTGCTGCGCAATGGGCGCAAGCGCAAATCAGTGGGTCGGCCACGACCTACGCATGGTACATTAGAAATCAACTCAATGAGAAGATTGAGTTGAAGACCTATGGCGGTTGGAGCTATTCCGTAGAGGGGGTGACGAATGTCAAAATAACGAAAGACGAAGGCAAGGAAGGTGATGCCGGAAACTGGGGCGCATATAACGTGAAACGTGAGTACCGGGCTCAAGTGAATGCCGGAGAAACCATCACCATCACCGTGCGATGCACTGGTATCAGGGGCGACGAATGTGAAGAACCGAAAGTGCAAGTTGGTGTCATGTCTGATTGGAGTGGTAGCTGCTACGATTGTAGCTCACCCAATAAAGGCGTTTCAGAGAATCGTGGGCCGGCCACCGCAACCATCTCATATACCGTAGAACGCGACAGAGAATACGGAGAGAATGACATCCTGCATTTGAATTTGTATGGACACATGGGTGGGAGTGCTTCTGGCGCACACACCTTTAACAAACCTCTCGGAGCAGGGTCACTGATAGTGGATGTCTATCTGACCGTCAACAATGTGGGCAAGGCGACACTCACGCACGAGGAGACAGAGGTGGAGGCTGACGTGCCCACCACACGTCCTGAGAGTAATGATGTGGGTGCCCATTACGAGGAGGACACCGAGGCATGGAACTTCGACGGCGTATGGGCGTTCGTCATTCCCGCCAGCGTCATCGGTGCCATCTTAGGTTATAACTATACCCGTCGTAAGGAGGGCGAAGAGGGGCAGCAGCAGGAGCAACCTCCTGTCTGTTCGATGCAGATTTACAAAGACTTCGGCAACACCCTGCT
>CAMJFC010000123.1 GCA_946404865.1 uncultured Prevotellaceae bacterium | reverse complement strand
CGGCATCTATATCTACGCAACAGAGTTGCGATTATCTGTGTTCGCTTCGCTCACCTAACCGAGAAATGCCCCTCATGCCACAGGCATTTATTGTTCCATGTTGTTCCGCGTTGTCCAATGTTGTTTTAAAAAAACCATCCATTGTCGTCTTTATATAGAAACAACAATCAACAACATCAAACAACTTTTTGAGCCGGCGACGCCGGCTTTATCCTTGATTCCTATATTCCTTAGAATCATTTGCTTGCGGACGCGGCACGCCGCGTCCCTACATTCGTGATGGTATGACGTGCCTAGGGGCGGGTCTCCGTGCCCGCCCGAAAAAACATTCATGAATCATTCATGCCCATTTTTGAACATTCATGTAGCGTCGCAGACGTACCCCCTCGGCCGTAGGCCGACCTTCCTTTATTCCTATATTCCTTAGAATTTATATCCCCTCGGCCGTAAGGCCGACAATTCCTTGATTCCTATGTTCCTTAGAAATAGAATCCGTTAGGTGCAAATAAAAGGGGGGCGCCGTGAATGGCGCTCCCCTTTATCGTTGTATGCAAGCTTGTTGTATCAAACTTGTTGTATGCAAACTTGTGTTACATATACTCCCAAATGTTAAACCGTTTGGCGCGAATCTCCACATCGGAGAAGTCCTCATCCTCGTTGATTTCCATCGCCTCGTCTTCAGGTGTGTTCTCCGAAGTGCCGCCGCTGAAGTGGTCAGCCAGGGTGCCAAATTCGGTGATGGCCTCCGCCTCCTTGAGGTCGGGGCGCAAATACGTGCGTTTGAGCATATCTGTGGGTTGACGTTTCATATCTGTTTCCTCCATGCTTTATTTGATAACCATTTTCTTACCGTTGTTGATATAGACACCCTTCTGCTTGGGTTGGCCGTTGAGTTTCACACCTTGCAGGTTGTAGATGCCCTCAGCAGGTGTGGCTGTTTGTTTGCCGTCCACCTCGACGATGCCCGTAGTCTCACCGTCTTCGAAGTTGAGGGTGAAGGTCAGAGCGCCGGCGTCAGCGTCAAGGTTACGGAAGATGAGTCCGTGGCGGAAGGCGTTGATTACGCGCTGTTGACCCGTGAAGCGGAGTTGGTTGTCAGCACTGAGATAATAGATGAGCGGTTCGTCATCTCCTAACTCGCTCTCAGGCTTCAGCAAGTACGAGCTGTAGAAACCGATGTAGTAGATGCTACCGTCAGAGTTGAGGTAACTCATGGGCTCTTCAGCCTCTTCGATTAACACATTTTCGAAGGTCGGGTCGGTGATGTTCTCACCGCTGTTCCATTTCAGGTAGAAGGGATATCCGGCCTCGATGCCGCCAGTGTAGCTGGACAGATTCAGAGTCACGTGCGTGCCATCAACGGTGCTGCTGCTTGCGACGTATTTCACCGTGGCACCAGCGAGCGGTGAGTCATCAAGCTGTTCGGCTGTGAGTGAGAAGGGCAGGATGAGGGTGTTCCACGAACCGTCTTTGTAGAGTGTGCGGCCGCTGAGGGTCACGTTGGCTTCTTTGTTGAGGTATTTGGCCAGTATGTCGGTGTTCTTTTCGCCTTTAGGCAGATTGTAGTCGTTGTCTAAGAGTGTAATACCGGCAAGTGTGGTGAACGAGGTGCCGACCCAATTGCTGATAGCAGACTCGCCATAGACGCTCTGTACCTCTACGACATAGGCCGAGCCAGACTCGAGGTCGCTGAGGGTGTAGGGACTGGTCACGTCCTCCACCACAGTCCAGTCGCCCTTATCGTAAGAGATGTTACTCACGTTCAGAACGAACATATCGGTGCAGTCGTAGTGGCGGATGGCAATGTAACCCTCCTGGCCTGCGTATGCGCTCAAATCGAAGGTGTACAGGGTTGACGTACCCGTAGCTGTGATGTCGTCGCCCACCTGTATGAAGTCAGACGGGTCGTTATTGCTGTCGGTAGAGACGAACACACCGAAATTTTCTTCAGCCCAGCTGGGATCCTGTCCGTAGGCCTCAAACGAGAAGACTCCGCCTAAAGATACTTTCGGTGAGATAAGCCAGTTGTCGGGAGTGAGTGCGCCATAATTGTTGATATAGCTGGCCGAGGTGAAATAAGAACTGCCATCATCATAATTCGTCACAGACCATCCGTATCCGTCACCGTCATCATCGAGCAGGGTCCAACCAACGGGGATGCCGTTCTCGGGATCTACCGAGAATCCGCTCGTATAGCGCAGGTTCCATGAGGTCTCATCGTTGTTAGCCTTCCAGCTGATGTCGGCACTGTTTTCGGTGATGTTGATGGCAGCCACATTGTTCGGTCCGGCATAGCGATCATTGGTGGTGAACGAGGTGACTTTGCTCCAAACGCTATATAGGTCGCCGCCGCAGAAAGCGCGAACAGCCACATAATAGGTGGTTGCCGGTTCTAAACCCTCGAGCAGATACGGGTTGGTATTAGTTACGTAGATATCTCCATCTTCGGGTGTCTCGCCCTCGCCAAAGACTGAGACTTGCCATTCGTCTTGCTCCGTATCACTTAAAGTCCAACTGATGTTGGCTGAAGAGAAGGTGATGTCGGAGGCAGTGACGTCCTTGACTGGCTTGCAGGCACCGGGGGCCATGAAACTAAAGTCATCAACAAAGAAATAAAATGCATCATACGAAGTACACGCCACCGCCACGTATTTCACACCGGCAGGCAGTGTTGTGCTGTATTTCTCGAAGGTGGTATTGTTGGCGGTGACCTCATCTTCCCACTCCCAGGAACCGTCGGTGACATCATTAGACTCTTTTGAATAACCAACTTTGAATGTTTCAGGCCATTGCTGAGAATAGGCACTGTAATAGAACTCTACCTCTACACCGTTTTCCGTGCCTGTCAGCTCAGGCGAAATCAGATATTGGGGAGGATTTGTCGTATATACGAATAAAAATGAAATATCACCTGAATTCGAAATACCACTTACTAAGCCAGTCTTGAGCTCAGATAACTCTGCCCAGTTATCCCCTGACCATTCGCTGTAGTCATCATCATCTTCGAATCCGCACGTGTAAGGCAGTGCCACTTGCGCCTTGATGGCCGTTGGCAACAACAACGCCATCAATAATAAAAATAGTAATTTTCTTTTTTTCATAATGATATAGAATTAGTTAAAAAATGATAGTATCAATAGGTAAAAATACATGACATCATCTGTCATCAGGCTCTTCTGAGTGGTTAACTCTGCCAAATTTTGTGTAATTCGGTGCAAAAATATAAAATTATGATGAAAAGTGCAAAAAAAATGAAAGATTTTTTTTAAAATACCACATTTATGTGATAAAATGACAGATGTTGAATGTTGAATGTTGAATTTTGAATGTTGAATTGTCGCCTGCGGCGATGAAGAATTTTTTGAATGTTGAATGACGAATTATTCGGCCTTGTGGCCGAAGGGGTTCTGAGTCTAAGGAATATAGGAATCAAGGAATTGTCGGCCTACGGCCGAGAGGGATGTCTGCGACGCTACATGAATGGACATAAATGGCCGCAAATTATTCATGAATGAGGGTGGGGAACAGGCTGACGCCCTTGCGATGAATGACAAGGCAAACGCCACATTTAAAGTGGACTCAAATAAATATCCATAGAATGTTGGGCAGCAAGGCCAAGCATTCTATGGATAAGGGATTCCTGCCGGGGCTCTTTGTCACCAGCCGTTCGATGATAGGCTATGGGGAATCAAAGAAAAAACGGCTTTCTTACACCAACTGACTGATGAGTTTCTCGCGGTCGCCGGGCAACATGTCGATGACGGGAATCTCAATCATCGTGTAGCAACCGGGCTGCATACGCATCGAGGCGCGTGCCACGTTGACCAGCACCTGACCTGTCAGGGCGGGGTTGTTGATGCTCATGTTGAACTCCAACCGCTGGTTCTGAGTCTGTCCGCTCACACCCTTGCGCACCAGGTTCACGCCGTGACCCATGTCGCGCACGGCATCGACCGACTCCACAGCAAACACGTGTGTCTCGTCGTGGGCGAAGTAGGGGTCGGCCTTGATGGCTGCCGTCACCTCGTCGAGCGAGGCTCCCTCTTCCAATTCCACATAGACCATGCGGCGGTGGATGCCTTCACCTAAGGGGATGGTCATCGACAGGGCGTTCTTCACGCCCGCCTTGGAGCGGACGCAGACCGAGTGTCCCATCGACATGCCCGGACCGAAGTTGGTATATGACAGTCCTTTGGGGGCGAGGCTCTGCATGAGCGAGCGCACAATGCTGTCCGACCCCGGGTCCCAACCGGCAGCGATGACGGCCACGGTGCCGTTGTCCTTGCACACGGGCATGAGCGAGGCGCGGTAATCGACGATGCTGGTGTGGATGTCGAAGCTGTCAACGGTGTTGATGCCGAGAGGCAGAATCTTCTTGGCGTATTCCTCGCACGAGCGGGTGGGGGTGGCCAAGATGGCTACATCCACGTCTTTCAGTTCGGTGATGTCTTTCACCACGTCGTAGTTGGCCAGTTCAGCCGGTTTGTTGTCGGCTCCGTTGCGGCGCACCACGCCGGCGATTTCAAAATCCTCTGCGGCCTCCAGTGCCTGAATGGCATAGCGTCCGATGTTGCCGTAGCCTACTACGGCGGCTCTGATTTTCTTCATTGTATTTTGGTTTTTGGTGATTATTCTGACAATCGGCTGCAAAATTACAACTTTTCATTGACGTTGTGACGGTTTTCATGAGAAAAAATCTACTTTTTGGCCTAAAGTTTCAGATTGTTAGTGGATAGTTTCTTTTTTAAGACAACGATGGATGTGTCTTTTTAAAACAACACTGGACAACACGAAACAACAAATTCTAAGGAACATAGGAATCAAGGAATATTCGGCCTTGCGGCCGAGGGGATATAAATTCTAAGGAATATAGGAATCAAGGAAGGTCGGCCTACGGCCGATGGGGTATGTCTGCGACGCTACATGAATGTTCAAGAATGGGCATGAATGATTCATGAATGATTTTTTTCGGGCGGGCACGGAGACCCGCCCCTACGGCACGTCATCCCATCACACATGTAGGGACGCGGCGCGCCGCGTCCGCAAAGGCGTAAGCCAAAAAAGTTGTTTGATGTTGTTCTTTGTTGTTTCCTTTTGAAGACACAAATGGATGGTTTTTTAAAAACAACATTATACAACATGGAACAACAAATGCCTATGGCATGAGGGGCATTTCTCGGTTAGGTGAGCGAAGCGA
>CAMJFC010000122.1 GCA_946404865.1 uncultured Prevotellaceae bacterium | reverse complement strand
AGCAGTCCCGGCAACTTCGGACAGGTGAGCAAGTATGACAAAGCACGCGGCGAACTGTACCGCGACTTCACCGACCATACGGCCATGGCCGCGCGTGCGCTGATACAAGGGTTGTTCGGCATCATCCCCGACGCGCTGAACGGCCGTTGCATCCTCCGTCCGGGACTGCCTGACGCTTGGACGGAAGCATCCATCAAAACGCCCTACTTCACTTACCGTTTCCACCGTGAAGGTGAAGAAGACATCTACGAGATAGAGCAGCACTTCGTCCGACCGCTGCAAATCGTCCTTAGGCAAAACACCGATGCGGGGTATGTGGAGACCGCCGGCACGAGTGATGAACGACAGACCATCAGGGTGAAGCATCATGGAAGAGGGAAGACAGACGGGATAAACGAGATGGGGAAAATGGAGATTGTAGATGGAGAGACGAAAGAGATAAAGGATTGGGGAGATTGGGGGACACGGCTGGACGATATCGGGAGGGGAAGATTACAGACCATCGATATCGACAGGTATAGGAACAGTCGTGTGAGCGACATCTTCAAGAACGAATACCGCAGTCCCCGTCCGCCCTACACCACACTGCAGATACCCATTCACGGCATCGGCGACTGGTGCCACCCCCACACCACGGCCCATATCGACGCCACGGCCCTGCACCAAGCCGCAGAGAAGGGCATCCTGTCCACCTCGATGGGCATCCCGTTCGACATCGGCACTCCCGAGAAAGACATCGTCTTTGTATCGCTTTGGGACAACTATCCCGACAGCATCCATATCGCGCTGAACGGCAGCGCCAGCCACCTCTACCTGCTGATGGCCGGCAGCACCAACCCGATGCAGAGTCATATTGACAACGGCGTGGTGACGGTCAACTACGCCGATGGCACCAGCGACACCCTGCGGTTGCGTAATCCTCACAACTGGTGTCCGATAGAACAGGACTATTACGATGACGGCCTGGCCTTCCGCGCTGCCTGGCCGCGCCCCTACCGCATCGACTTCGCCACAGGCGAAATGAAACGGTCGCTGCAACCGTCGGGTGACAGTTACGGCGACCGCCGTTTCTCAAAGGGAGCCGGTGTGGTACTGGAGATGCCTACCGACCCGCATAAGCGTTTACAAAGTATGACCGTGCGCGCCTTGTCCAACGATGTGGTCATCGGGGTGATGGGCGTTACGATGGAGTCCCCTGCCCTCCCCGAAGGTAAATAAGATACGATAACGCATCGTTGCCGCTATTGCTTTCTCTTGTCTCAAGGAGCCGGAGGTGGCGGCGGCGTGGGACGAGGTGGATTCTGCCGTGGTGGATACGGCGGCTGGGGCGGCTGGGGCGGACGCTGTTGTGGCTGCTGTTGCTGCGTCTGCGGTCCGTAAGGTTGCTGTGGGGGTTGCCCGTAGGGTTGTTGCGGCTGTGGTCCGTAAGGCTGTTGATAAGGTGCCTGCTGAGCAGGTTGTTGGTAAGGCGCCTGTTGCCCGGGCTGCTGATACGGTGTCTGAGGGTTGTAATAGGGCTGTCCGGGTTGCTGCTGATAGGGCTGTCCCGCCTGTTGGTAGGGTTGGTAGTACTGCGTCTGTTGTCCGTAAGGAGCTTGCGCTTGCGGGTTCGGCTGTTGGTTCGGGTCAGCGTCATCGTACGTTCGGATATTGACATAATAGCCGATGACGATGATGATGATGGCCAGGATAGTAATGATACCATAGACTTTGGTGAGCGTGATGAGCGAGTCATACCCCATCTTCCCATAAGTGGAGAGGAGGAAATAGACCAATTGGGAGAGTCCGGCGATGACATAACCCACCGACAACAGTCCTTTCGCACTCCCTTTCACGGCTTTGATGAAACAAAAACCTGCAACCATGAAAAGAACCGCGCTGCCGATACTAAACGCGATAGTAAACTCTTCGGTGTTGAAGAAGAACGAACGTGAGGGTCTGCTCTCGCTCAACACATACCCGAGGATGGTGCCGTAGTAGATGAGCCCTACCGTTCTGACGATAGAAAGGAGCGTACCAGCCCATCTGCCCGCCGTGTTTCCGGTCATGCTGATGACACATTTGGCGAGATAGATACCGAGCAGACACTCCACGGCGAGGACGCCTGTTGCGAGGATTTGATAGGTCTTTTGCTTGCTGGCGATTTTGGCAAGCAGTTCATTCATCTCTGGTGCTAAGGGCCAGTTGTTGAACAGAATCAGCAAGAGGCCGAGGATGGTAGCGATGATGGCTGCCATACGTGCAGCTGACTTCCCTTTCCCTGTGGGAAAGTTCATGCTGCCAAGTTGCGAGACATTGGGAATACCGTAATTCATAAGGTGGTGAGGTTATAAAGGTTTGAGGTTGTAAGGTTGCGAAGATATAAAGTAAGAAATCTGTTTGTTTAAAATTTGTTGACAAAAATAAACAAAAGATATGACAACCGCAACGTTTTTTTCATTTTTTCTTTAAAAAAAGAAGAAATCGTCAAAAAAACATATCTCGGATGCACCATCATTCAAAAAAAATGAGTATTTTTGCAGAAATTGTTCTATTTAACTAAAAAACTGAATCATTATGAGTAAAACACCCACTCCCCATATTGGGGCCAAGATTGGCGAGATAGCCAAGACCGTGATTATGTCGGGCGACCCGTTACGCGCCAAGTTTATGGCAGAGAACTTTTTAGAGAATCCCGTTCTCTTCAATCAAGTGCGCGGTATGTTAGGATTCACCGGCACGTACAAGGGCAAACCCGTGAGTGTGATGGGACATGGTATGGGCATCCCTTCAATAGGCATCTATTCCTACGAGCTGTTTAATTTCTTCGATGTGGATAACATCATCCGTGTGGGCAGTGCCGGCAGCATCAACTACGACCTGCACTTAGGCGATCTGGTGATTGCCCAGGGAGCATGCACCGACTCACACTATGTGGACCAGTTCGAGTTGGCGGGCAGCTACGCCCCCATCGCCGACTTCAATCTGCTGCGCGGTGCCGTAGAGGCGTGCGAGAAATTCGGTTACAATTATAAGGTTGGCAACGTGTTCTCGTCTGACACCTTCTATACCGAGAACGCCCATAACGACCGTTGGATGAAGTTGGGTGTGCTGGCCGTGGAGATGGAAGCCGCCGGACTGTATGTGAACGCCGCCCGTGCCGGGAAGAAAGCCTTGACCATCTGCACCATTTCCGACCATATCCTCACCGGCGAGGCTACCACCGCCGAGGAGCGCCAGACCACCTTCACCCACATGATGGATGTGGCATTCTCGCTGGTTTGACGGAGAGGCTTTTTGAACTGAGGAGGTTTTTGAGGTCATGAGGAGGTGAGATATACCTTGAATGAAAAGGACAGGACGCGCGTCCTGTCCTTTTTTTATATGTCATCTTTAACATGAGATTGAGAGGTAAAGATTGTTTTTGGAATATGATGTATTCTCCAGATTTTCAGGCGGGTGGAACGGCCAGTCTTATAAAAGTGAACACGGAAAAAAATTTTTAATAAATTTTATAGTCCAAAACGTTGGCTGTTATTCGGAAATTTTCTACCTTTGCAGTCGCAAAGAGTTGACCGTTTTGGAAAACTTTTGAAAACGAAAATGAAAAAAAGTTTTCCAAAACGGACAACTTTTCATCAGAAAAAAGAAAACTACCTTATTAAAATATAACGTATCATTATCAACCATACAGAAGACATACCATCATGGAAATCAAGAATTTCACCATCACCAAGCGCGACGGTTCGAAAGACCGCTTTTCGTTGGACAAAATCATGAATGCCATCATCAAGGCGTTCGAGAGTGTGGACCAGCCGTCGGATTTAGGAACCATCTCAAAGATCATCAGCCACCTGGACATTCACGACAACATCACTGTCGAAGACATACAGAATCAAGTGGAAGAGGCTTTGATGCGCGAGGGTTATTATAAGGTGGCGAAATCGTTCATGCTCTACCGTCAACAGCACTCCGAGGACCGCGAGACACTGGCGCGGCTTCAGTTCCTCTCCGAGTACTGTGACTCTGTGAACGCCGCCACAGGTTCGAAGTACGATGCCAACGCCAATGTGGAGCACAAGAACATCGCCACCCTGATAGGTGAGTTGCCCAAATCGAGTTTCATCCGTTTAAACCGCCGCCTGCTGACCGACCGCATCAAAAAGATGTACGGCAAGGCGCTGGCCGACGAATATATCGACAAATTGACCCACCACTTCATCTACAAAAACGACGAGACCAGCCTGGCCAACTACTGTGCCTCCATCACAATGTACCCGTGGTTGATTGGCGGCACAGCCTCTATCGGCGGCAACTCCACCGCCCCGACGAACCTGAAGAGTTTCTGCGGCGGTTTCGCCAATATGGTATTCATGGTGTCGAGCATGCTGTCGGGTGCCTGTGCCACCCCGGAGTTCCTGATGTATATGAACTATTTCGTGGGCAAGGAGTATGGCCAGGACTATTACAACCGCGCCGACGAGGTGGTGGATTTGAGTTTGAAGCACCGCACCATCGACAAGGTCATCACCGACTGTTTCGAGCAGATTGTCTATACCCTGAACCAGCCCACCGGTGCCCGCAACTATCAGGCCGTGTTCTGGAACGTAGCCTACTACGACCGTTATTATTTCGAGAGCATCTTCGGCGACTTCTATTTCCCCGATGGCAGCAGACCCGACTGGGCCGGTCTGTCGTGGTTGCAGAAGCGTTTCATGAAGTGGTTCAATAAAGAGCGCACCAAGACGATGCTCACCTTCCCCGTCGAGACGATGGCTCTGTTGACCACGAAAGAGGGCGAGCCGATGGATCCCGAATGGGGCGAGTTCACCGCCGAGATGTATGCCGAAGGACATTCGTTCTTCACCTACATGAGCGACAATGCCGACTCACTGTCATCGTGCTGTCGTCTGCGCAATGAGATTACCGACAACGGTTTCAGTTATACGCTGGGCGCCGGCGGAGTCTCCACAGGTTCGAAGAGTGTGTTGACCATCAACCTGAACCGTTGCATCCAATATGCCGTGAACCACAACCAGGACTACCTGGAGTATTTAGGCGGCATCATCGACCTGTGCCATAAGGTGCAGTTGGCTTACAATGAGAATCTGAAGGAGTTGCAATCCCACGGGATGCTGCCTTTGTTCGACGCCGGCTATATCAACATCAACCGCCAGTATCTGACCATCGGCATCAACGGACTCGTAGAGGCCGCCGAGTTTATGGGGTTGAAAATCACGCCCAACGACGACTACCTGCATTTCGTCCAGGGCA
>CAMJFC010000121.1 GCA_946404865.1 uncultured Prevotellaceae bacterium | reverse complement strand
TTCTTGGCGGACGCGGCACGCCGCGTCCCTACTTGGTAATCACAAAGTTGGATGTTCGATGTTCATCGTTCAACGTTCAACGTTCAATGTTCAACGTTCAATGTTCAACGTTCATCGTTCAATGTTCAATGTTCAACGTTCAACGTGATCCGCTCTATCAGGGTGTCGTAAAGGCGGCGGGGAAGATGGATGGTGCGGTCAACCGGATGAAGACGAGGGATGGGGAGATAACGAGCATGAATGACGTGAGGATAGATGACGTGAGGATGAACGTCTGGGGAAGGGATGACGGGATGAACGTCGTGCGGAGGGAGGTCGAATATTGGCTCTTTATCAACGTCTTTCGGGAGACTGGCGGGGAGATGGCAGGAGAAGAACTCGAGCACTCGGCCTTCGGGATACGTCACTTCTACGGCTATGGGGTTCTGGGGATTGCCACAGATGCCGGGGAAACGGCTGTGCTGCCACTGATAACGTGGATCATCGACGGTGATGAGCGTGGCGGCTCTCTCCCAATCGGACATGCGGAAACTGACCAGACGCAGATAGTCATCGGGCAACAGCACATGTCCCCACAAATGGCAGGGCTGACGGTGCCACACCACCTTGGCAGGGAACGGCAACCCCTCTTCGAGAAGGGCGTGAGGTGCCGCGAGCAGCACCTCACAGGCCGCCTTCTCCACCTGTGCTTCAATCACTTCGTCGAGCATGAGCGTGTCGATGTCGCCGGCATCCAATAGGGGTTGGGTGCGCACATTCTCACGCAGTGCGATGCGCACAGAGCGACAGATGTCAGAGAGATGGTAAAGCATCATTCAGCGGGTTGAAGTCGCAGACGCGCATGGGCACTGGCGTAACGCAGATAGAGACAGCTGATTTCCTGGATGACCACCGCGTCGGTGTTGCGCACGCCCGCCTTCTTCAAGTCGAGGATGTTGCGGCTCCAACTGAGGTGCGTCTTCTTGGTGAGGAACTCGGGGTCGAGGGCGAAGGCACATTCCGACATGCCGTTCATGTCGAACAGTTCGTCGTGCATGGCGAGGATTTCTCCAAAATCGGTTTCCCAGCTCTTGAACTTCAAATTCCACACCTCGACGGTGTCTTTGAGACGGAACTTGTCGGAACTGATTTTCGAGAGGGTGGCGAGGAAATCGCTGCCGCAGAGCAACACCTTGCGTTTGTTGCCGATGCCGGTGCCGATGAAGAGGTCTTTCGACAGATCGACCAGGTCGTTGTCGGTGATGACCGCCACATTGTTGCTGTTGCGCGAACCGACGACGAGGTCTTTGCCGGCCTGCCACCAGATGCCTTTGGTGAACCATTGTGCCATGCCGTCTTTGGTGGAGTGCTTCACCATGTTCATGTCGCCAAAGAGGAAGGAGTTTTCCATGGCCAGGCGCATGTCGTAGATGGAGTCTTCCTCCAAATCGGTGAAGCCCCAGTTGACCTCTTTCTTGGCAATCTTGTCGAGGGTAGATTGCTCGATTTGCGCCATGAAATTCTGGCAATACTGCAATTCGGAGGTGGGCAGGCTGCTGAAACGTCCCGTTTGCACATCGAGTTCGCCGCAACTCTTTCCCATGCGGATGAGGGTGGTGCCGACGGGGATGGCGGGCAGTCCGATGTTCTGGCGGTTGATTTCCTTGCCGTTGACGGCATAGACGATGGGCTGTCCCTCGGAGGTCTTGCCGCAGACGCACAGACAGAGGTCGGGCGTGGTGGCGGCCGACTGGTCGTAGCTGGCGCCGCGATAATCTTTCACGGCCTTGATGCCCACCACGCGGATGGTGTCGTCGAGGGTGAACATGTCGGGGTCGGCCACTTCGAGAGCCACGGAGGTGGCATTGGCGCTCTCGGCGACGGCGCTGACGAGACGGGTCATGACGGGACGCGTGCCCACGGCGTAGTAACGGACCTCGAAGGAGGAGGCGTGCTGCACGGCGGCGAAACGCGAGATTTGGTCGACGGGTGTGGCCATGGGACGGATGCGGGTGATGCGTTCGTCGATGTCTTTCTGGTAAATCTCGGGGTCCATTTCGCGTCCGTCGGTCTCGTTGAGGATGCCGTCGGGGTTGTTGATGAACTGCGGGTCCTGTGGGTTGGGCTCGGTGGTGCCTTTATAGAGTTCGGCACCGCTTTTGAATCTTTGCACTGTTTCCATGTGTTTTTGATGGTTTTAGATGATAAACATGTCAGTCCGGATGACGGGTGCAAAGATAGGACGGGGTACGTTGGATGATGCGGTATCGGATAAACATAAGGGGAGTTTTTTTTGAAAGGGAGTTTTTTTAAAAAGGGGAGTTTTTTTGAAAGGGAGTTAAAGGGGAGTTAAAGGGGAGTTACCGCAGTCTTCGACTGCTTAGGGAGTTATAAAGGGCCAATAGCCACGTGTTTGCGGACGCGGCACGCCGCGTCCCTACTTGGTGGCAGAAAAACTTGCTTGCGGGCTACGACGAAACACGAATGGACAGGAACGGACAGGAATGAGTCATAAATGATTATTGATGAAAAATTCATGAAAAAATTTGTGGACGATTCGTGGATATTTATGTGATGTCGCAGACGTCTTGTCATGCTATAGTGCATTGGCGCACGCACGTTATGTTTGAGGAATTTTTGAATCAAATTTGTAAAATTTCCACGCGAAAGCGTGTATTGATATGATAAGGCTTTCACGCCAGCGTGAAAGGATTTGACACGCTCTGCGTGGAAATTAACCAAATTTTGTTCAAATTATTCAAAATCACAGGATGACAATGCCTACGGCGTAACACGAATGGACAGGAATGGACATGAATGAGTCAAAAATGATTATTGAAGAAAAATTATTGAAAAATTCATGGGCGATTCGTGGATATTCATGTGGCGTCGCAGACTTTTATCATGCCGTAGGCATCATGTTGTTATGTGTTGTTCTATGTTGTTTGAAAAAAACAAGAGATTTTATCTTATAAGAAACAACAAAGAACAACATAAAACAACTTTTTGCCGGCAACGCCGGCTGATTCCCTGATTCCTAAAGTTCCGTAGAAAAAAGGCGGACGCGGCACGCCGCGTCATTTGCTGTATTTCTTGATGACGCTATAAGCGCTGTAGATGCCGAGTTCGCCGGCACGACTGAGGTCCTGTATGCCCTCGGACGTGTTGCCGGCATGGATGCGTACCAAACCACGATTGAAATAGACTTCGGGGATGCCCGAATTGAGCGAGGCGGCACGGGTGTAGTCGTCGATGGCCAGTTGGTAGTCCTTGCGGCGGGCGTGAAGGGTGGCGCGGTTATAATAAAGGTAGGGGTTTTGCGCATCGAGCGCGATGGCTGCTGTGAGGTCGTTGATGGCCCTTGCCATGAGCATCTGACTGGCATTGACCTCGAGCATCGGCGCATGCAAGGCATGGCACACCGCCCGCTGCCAATAGGCCAGGGTCATGGTACTGTCGATGCCGAGGGCGGTATTGAGGTCGGCCACCGCATCGTCGTAGTCCTGCACGGCGGTATAAGCCACCGCCCGCTGCAACAACAGGTCGCGCATGGCGTTCATATCGCGTGTATCGCCCATGCGCGCGGTCAACTGGTCGATATGCTGGAAGAAAGCGGTTGTCTCGCCTTCCGTCAGCGAGGTGGCGACACATGAGAGGTAAACGGCATGTTTGGGTTTGGCCTTTTGGTTGAACGCATCGACCAGACGGTCGAACGGCTGGTAGGCTTTCACCTGATGGTTGCTCTTGGTGAACGTGAGCAGGTAGAGGGGCAGATAGTCGGCCGCGGCCTCACGGTTTTGCACCTTTCCGCGATAGGGACTGTCGTACTTATACTCGTGCTCGACCACCTCTTCGTCTGCCACGACGATTTGGTTGTATTTGCTAAAGTCGATCTCGCTCTTTTTACGGGTGGCGCGCCGCTGGGCAGCCGTCCACCGCGGTTGGATGCCGATATGCTTGTCCATCTGGGCTTTGAAGATGCGGAACTCGTCCATCTCGGCCTGATTGGTCATGCCCAGACGGCGGTAGCACTCGGCCCGCTGGTGCAGACCGGTCCAGAAATTAGGATATTGATCGATGACTTTGGTGTAATCGGCGATGGCAGCCCGCAGGTTGCCCACCTTATGATGGAGCAAGGCACGGTTGTAGGTGGCCATCAGATTGCCGGGTTCCTTGGAGAGGATGAAGTCGAAATCCTCGATGGCGCGGTTGTCGTCGCCCACCTGCACGCGAAGCAGTCCGCGGTTGTAGTGAGCCAGGAAATTGTCGGGGTCAACATCGATGGCCGTGTCGTAGTCCTCCATCGCTCCGCGGAGGTTGTTGGTGTTGAGGCGAGCCAAGGCGCGGTTCACGTAATTGCTCGCCATGCGCGGCCGGAGGTGGATGGCTTGCGACAACTGACTGTCGGCATCTTTCCAATGGGCACGGGAGAGTGAGATCTGCGCCCGCGTCATCCATCCCTCCGCATCGTAGGGGTCCACCTCGAGAGCCTTGTCGAGCCACTGCACGGCCTGTGTGGTGTCGTTCTGCACCATATAAATCTGAGCCTTGACGGAATAGGCCCTCGCATCGCGGCTCCAACGGGCGATGATGGTGTCGAGGTCGCACAGCGCATGGTCATAGTCTTTGAGTTCGAAGCGGCAGAGCATGCGGTTGAACCAGAAATTCTGTGCTGAGGGGTCGTTGCGGATGGCGATGGTATAGTCGCTGATAGCCTCTTCGTATTTCTTCTGTCGGATACGGCAGAGGCCTCGCAGTTCATACATGCTGTTGATGTAGGGATTGAGGCGGATGGCCTCGTTGCAGTCGCTCTCCGCCCCATAGTAGTCGTCTAAGTAGTATTTGGCCACGCTGCGGTAGTACCACGGTTCGTAGAGATAGGGTTTAGAGGCGATGGCGCGGTTGAAATGCTGTATGGCCAGCACGTAATCCTCGTAATAAAGGGCACTGCGCCCGTTCATGATGAGCCTGCTGACATTGAACTGGGCGAAGAGGCTCAATGGCAGAAACACGAGGAAAAGAAGCGTCAACCGCTTGCAGTCGCGTGTTTGGGAAAAACTACGGGGCTCACAATTCACAATTCACAATTCACAATTCTTCATCGCCGCAGGCGACAATTCTTCATTCAAAATTCGCATTTACCCCCCACCCCCGTCCCCTCCCGAGTTGAGCCCCTCCCCCATCCCCTCCCGAGGGAGGGGCTTCTTTGCTCCTAAGAGAAGAATCTCTCTTATCTCTTACCTCTCACCCCATTCTTTCTCCCACCCAACCCTCCCA
>CAMJFC010000120.1 GCA_946404865.1 uncultured Prevotellaceae bacterium | reverse complement strand
CGGTTTCGCCAAGTTGTGCGCAGCCAACCTGAGCAAACTCACCGGCGAGGCATTCATTGTCGCTCCCGACCTGGTGGAGGCCACTCCCGACACCGGCGCTTACGTGAGTTATTCCTCCTCGCTGAAACGTCTCGCCATCAAACTGTCGAAGATGTGTAATGACCTCCGACTGATGGCTTCCGGCCCGCGTTGCGGCTTGAACGAGATCAACCTTCCTCCGAAGGCTCCCGGCTCGTCTATTATGCCTGGAAAGGTGAATCCCGTCATTCCTGAGGTAACCAACCAGGTTTGCTTCAAGGTCATTGGAAATGACACCACCGTGTCATTCGCTGCAGAGGCAGGACAGTTGCAACTCAACGTGATGGAGCCTGTCATCACCGAATGTCTCATCGAAAGTCTCACATGGATGAAGAACGCCATCGACACCCTCACAGAGGAGTGCATCCTTGGCATTACCGTGAACAAGGAGCGCTGCTATGAGATGGTGAAGAACTCCATCGGCATCGTGACGGCATTGAATCCCTATCTGGGATACAAGACCTGCACGAAGATTGCCAAGGAGGCTCATGACACCGGCCGCTCCGTCTATGACATCATCCTCGAGCAGAAACTGATGACCAAGGATAAACTTGACGAGGCGCTTGACCCCAAAAACATGCTTAACTCGCACAAGTTCTGAACTTGAAATAACACTCGATCATCAGAATCGGGAAAATGGCTGCGAGAGGGATTTTTCTCCCTCGCAGCCTATTTGATTTTTTTAAGAAAAAAAGAAAAAACATACACTCGTTCCCCATAGTTGCCATTTTTTTTGTATATTTGTGCACTGATCTAAATCTATTATTAACGTTTTGGTAGAAGAACCGAATTTTGAATACAAGTACGACCTAGCTTACAGGAAGTCGTTTGCCGCAAGACTGAGTTTCAGAATCATGACAGTTGCGGCAGTGGTCTTCATTGTGGCTGTGCTGTTATTCTTCTATTTCACGGAAGACAGCATGTCGCTGCCGATGACCCACCAAATCGTGAAATACGGCACGGTGGTGTTCTTCGTGGGACTTGCGTCATTGTTCATCTTCTGTACCATTGCCATCTATCGTATGGTTAAGCCGCTGAAGCAGTTTGCTGGGTCCGCTGTTAATATTGCCGAGGGCAAACTTGACACGCCACTGCCCGAGATTCACTCTGAAGACGAATTGTTGCAACTGCGCAACGCTTTTGAGTATATGCAGACATCGCTGAAACAGCATATTGAAGACTTGAAATCTACCTCAGCCAGCAAGCAGCGGCTGCAAAGCGAACTTGTCATCGCCCACGACATCCAGATGGGTATGATTCCCACCGTCTTCCCTGAGCGCGACGACCTCGACCTCTTTGCCTCGATGACGCCAGCCAAAGAGGTGGGGGGCGACCTCTATGACTTCATTGTCGAGGGCGACGAACTCTTCTTCATCATCGGCGATGTGGCCGGCAAGGGAGTGCCCGCCTCGCTCTACATGGCTGTCACTCGTACACTGTTCCGCAACTTGGCTGGCAACTACCAAAGCGCAGCCAACATCATGCGTGAGATGAACCACGCCATCGCTTCCACCAATGACTCCCTCATTTTTGTCACCGCCTTCATCGGTGTACTCGACCTGAAGACCCATCACCTGACATATTGCAATGCTGCTCACAACGCACCGGCCGTCCTCACCGCCCAGGGAAAATGCCATTTGCTGGAAGTTGACACCAACCTGCCCATCGGCATACAAGACCATTACAATTATGAGGACCAGCAGTTGCCGTTCCCAGAGAACACATCGCTGTTGCTTTATACCGACGGACTTACGGAAGCCATGTATATCGCTGATGATGGTAGCAGGAAACTGTTTGGCGATAATCGTGTGTTGCATGATTTGGAGAAGAACAAGGCGGCCTCTTCCATAGAGGTAGTAGATTATCTCAAACAGCATGTCACCGTGTTTGCCGATGGCACGGAGCAAGGCGACGACCTGACGCTGATGTTTCTTCGCCACGGCACATCGCAGAAATACGCCTCGCATGCACCGCGTCGCATCATCATGAAGAACGAGATGTCGGAGGTGAGTCGGATGCGCGGCTTCTTCTTCTCTGTATGCCGTGAGCATGATATCGATGAGGAGACCGCCAAATCGTTGAACCTTGCCATTGAGGAATGGGTTGCCAATGTCATCAACTATGCCTACCCTAAGGGGACCCGTGGCCATGTGGAACTGACAGCGGAGATTTCCGGTGGTCTGCTAACGCTGGTCATCAAGGACCATGGCATACCGTTCGACCCCACCGGTTATGACGACATCGACGTAGAAGCCGAACTTGATGACCGTCCCATCGGAGGCCTTGGCATCTATTTGGTGAAAACTATCATGGACACGATGGCATATCGGCGCACCCCCGATGGCTACAATGTGTTGACGCTCACAAAAAAACTCAGATAAAACCTAAAACACAATACTTATGGAATCAATCGTCTTCTTAGGATTCAACCTTTACGCCTGGATAACGATAGTCACAGTGCTGTCGATGTTCACGGTGTTGTTGTTTACCAAACTACGTGCCGACCTGGTTTTCCTTGGTGCCATCGCCATCCTTTTTGTCACGGGCGTTCTCGATGCCAAGGAAGCCTTCTCAGGATTCAGCAGCACCTCCGTGGTCATCATTGGAGTGCTCTTTGTCGTTGTTGCCGGACTGACACATACAGGTGTGCTGCAATGGATAGTCAAGCATCTGTTGGGGCAGCCGAAGACTTATTCCAAGACCGTGGTACGGCTGATGCTGCCGGTGGCTGCCCTCAGTTCGTTCCTCAGCAACACCACGGTGGTGGCTCTCTTTGTAGGCATTGTCAAAATGTGGTCGAAGAAATTGAATATATCTCCTTCGAAACTGTTGATACCTCTGAGTTACGCTTCCGGCATGGGAGGTGTGTGCACGCTTATCGGTACGCCCCCCAACCTGATTATCTCCGGCCTTTACGCAGACAAAACCGATACGGCGATGAACGTGTTGGCAACCACCATACCGGGTTTGTTCTGTCTTTTCATCGGCATACTCTCCATCATTGCCCTGCGCAAACTGCTGCCCGACCGAAAGGCACCAGAAAGCGCCTTCGAGGCCACCTCCGACTACACGGTCGAACTGCTTGTGCCCTCTGACAACAAGCACATTGGCGAGACCATTGAGGAGGCGGGTCTGATGGATGTTCGTGGCGGCACATTGATAGAAATCAAACACTATGACAACCGTGAGATCGTGTCGCCGGTACCTGCTGATGAGTTTCTGATGGGAGGCGACCGATTGGTCTTTGCAGGTCAGATAGATGATATTCTCGACCTGAAGAAAAGTCACGGTCTTGTGAATGCCGACCATCACATCTTCGCACTCGACGAGGTGGACAAGAACCGCCAGTTGCGCACGGCTTACGTCACCTTCGGAAGCAGTCTCATCAATACCTCGATAGGCGATTCCACCTTTGAGAAGGACAACAACATGATTCTCGTGGCTGTGGCCCGTCGCGGCAAACGCATTAACGAGTCTCCGCGCAAGGTGGTGCTTCAGGCTGGTGACACACTGCTGTTCGAGTGTCCGCCTCACGTCAAAATCCATACCGAACGCCTCGCATCACAGTTGCAGTTCTTCGACAGCGCGCAGGTGCCAAACATCGGTAAAAAAACTCTGGTGTCCACCACCATCATGATTGCTATGGTGGTGCTCTCGGCCCTCAATGTCATTCCACTCCTGCAGTGCGCCTTCCTTGCAGCCATAGCCATGTTGATTTTCCGTTGTTGCAACGTTGATCAAGCCATGAAAGCCATCAATTGGGAGATTCTGATGGTATTTGCTGGCTCTGTCGTCTTGGGTGTGGCCATTCAGAAGACAGGTATTGCCGAGCGACTCGCTTTCGGCATCCTCGATGTCTGCGGCACCAATCCCATCGTCGTCATGGCCGCCATCTGTTTCGTGGGAACCTTTATCACTGAGTTTATCTCCAACACAGCGGCAGGAGCCATGTTCTTCCCCATCATGTACGAGGCAGCCGAGAAACTGGGCTACGAGCCTTATCCGTTCCTGATCGCCCTGATGGTCAGCGTCAGTTCAAGTTTCGCCACACCTATCGGCTCGCCCACCCACATGCTGGTCTATGGTCCCGGCGGCTACCGCTTCAGCGACTTTATGCGCATCGGTCTGTTGATGAATCTCATCATCCTTGCCGCCAATATCTTGATTGTCAACCTCATTTATCCTCTCACCCCATTGCAATAAACGGGAAAAAAGTAGCGGAATTTGTTTAAGCAGATTAGTAATTTAGCGAAAGTAAAAAAATGAATATTGAAATTAAAGAAATGAACGGTTCCTATTACGGAATCCTCACAGGTTGGATAGACACCGCTGTAGCCACACAATTCATTGAGGACCTGAAGCCTCTGATGAATCGTGCCGACAAGTCCATCATACTGGATTGTGGAAAGTTGGAATATATCTGTAGCCTTGGGCTTCGCGGTCTGCTCCAACTGAAGAAAGAGAGTGCTGCCAAGGGCGGAAGTCTGGTTCTGACCCACGTTGATGGAGAGGTCCTCAAGATTCTCACCATGACGGGATTCATCAAACTGTTCGATATCCGATAGTGTCGGAACTTCGTCCTAAATCAACGTCATAATATGGTGACAAAGTTGAGGACAATACCTTGAGAAATAGGGCCGTCCTCAACTATTATCTATAATAGACTTTTTTAGATTCTTCTTCAGCCTCCCCAGACAGCTTAATAAGAGTCTCTTCAATTGTGGTCTGCTTACTTTTGTTTTGCTCCATACTGACAGACTGCAGTGTGGGGACAACATATTTGATGATACTGATGTATGCCCTCACAAAGTCAATAGCCGGAAGCTGTGCCATCGCATCCTTAAAACCGTCATAGTTCTCTGTCATGAAATCCGTCAGCAGCTCTCTGGTCAACCTGGTAATATGGTTAGCAGAACCCCTTCGCCTGCCTCCTGTCTTATATCCTTTAGCCATAATTTGTGTTTTATTGACAAAGGTATGAAGAATCTTCAAAATGATATTATATCGATTAATTCTTAGTGGTAACCTTGTTAGTTTTGGCAACCCTTTGGCAATCTGTGTGGGGCGAAAGCAAACAAATAAGTGCCGCAAGTCTTTGACTTACAGCACTTTGGTTTGATTGGTTGTTTGTGCAAGATGTACCCAGAGCCGGGGTCGAACCGGCACGGGTTGCCCCACTGGTGTTTGAGA
>CAMJFC010000119.1 GCA_946404865.1 uncultured Prevotellaceae bacterium | reverse complement strand
TCGGCCCGGGTTATATCGCCACACCGCAAACGGCTCCACTGCGCGAGCGCCAGCCCGACGGTAGCCGTCATCCGTTCGACTCGTTCATCTGCGCCAAGACCCCGGCTGGACGCTGGCTCGAACCCGAGGAGCTGGGCGGTCCCGCTGTCTTCCTCGCATCTCATGCCTCTGATGCCGTCAACGGACATGTGCTCTACGTGGATGGTGGTATTCTGGCGTATATCGGCAAGCAACCCTAATGGTCACTTGCGCCACGTCAACAAAAAAAGGTGTTCTGTCATCAGAACACCTTTTTTGAATTTCTTTAACAAAACCGATTAGATGGCCAAGTCGGCGCCAGCTTTGAACTTCACCACTTTCTTAGCAGCAATCTGGATCTTCTCTTTTGTAGCGGGGTTGATGCCCTCACGTGCGGGACGGTCAGCCACGGCAAATGTACCGAAACCAATGAGTTGAACTTTGTCACCCTCTTTCAGGGCACCTGCGATTGCTCCTAATGTAGCCTCAAGAGCTTTTTTAGCATCAGCCTTGGTGAGCTCGGCACCTGCGGCGATTTTCTCGATAAGTTGAGTCTTGTTCATAATTTAGTATGATAATTAAGATGAAATGTAAATAGTATTACCAAAATTTGCGACAAATATAGGGCAATCCTTTGATAAAACAAACAAAAAAAGGAAAAAAGTGAAGAAAAACATGAAAAAAAGTGTCTATGAGGCTGATTTTGTGCCGTATAACGGATATTTTTCGTAATTTTGCGCCCGCAAACAACAAAAAACGGTAACACGATGCGTAGTATTCCAACGGTAACTAAAAACCTGCTCATCATCAATATTATTGCCTTCATCGCCTCGTTGGTGCTGGCTGGCAAGGGTATTGATTTGAACAATATATTCGGATTGCACTTCTTCATGGCTTCCGACTTCCACCTCTACCAGTTTTTCACCTATATGTTTATGCACGGTGGCTGGGAGCATATTTTCTTTAATATGTTCGCTTTGTGGATGTTCGGTTGCGTGGTGGAGAACGTCTGGGGACCGAAGAAATTCCTTTTTTATTACATTTTGTGCGGCATCGGCGCTGGCTTCGTGCAGGAAATAGCGCAGTTGGTTTCGCTTTGCATCACTTATCATTTCAGTTTGGGCGACGTGTTCTCCCTGAGAGATGAACTGGCTGTTGCGCTCAACGGTTGGACCACCGTAGGTGCCTCGGGTGCCATCTATGCCGTCTTGTTGGCCTTCGGTATGATTTTCCCCAACGAGCGCATTTTCATCTTCCCCCTGCCCATCCCCATCAAGGCCAAGTGGTTTGTCATGTTCTATGTGGTGGTGGAGCTCTTCTCTGCCATGGGTTCGGGCGGCAACGACAATGTGGCGCACTTCGCACACCTCGGTGGTATGCTCTTCGGATTCATCCTCATCCGCTATTGGACCAAACATCCTGAAGTGGGAAGCGGCTACGGTCGTAACAAAGGGCAGCAGTTCTTCGACCGGATGCGCAACTCCTGGGAGAACCGCAGCCATCGCAGCGCCGACAATTCAAGCACCCGGACCAACACAAGCCGCACACAGACGCAGCAACCCCGGCGGGAGACCGACCAGCAATACAACGTACGCAAAAAGCGTGAGCAAGATGAGATAGACATCATCTTGGACAAGATACGCAAGAGTGGTTATGATAGTCTGACCAAGGAAGAGAAGCAAAAACTCTTCGATGCGGGCAAGAAAAGATAATGTCAACACTCAAGAAATGGTTCGTGCGTCCCATCGCGGCCTTTAATGTCATCGTGGTGCTGCTGATGGTGATAACGGGTTATTCTGGATATGTCAATCCGGTCAACCATCCGCTATGGGCGGTGTCGGGCTTGGCTTTCCCCCTCTTCATGGTGCTCAACGCCTCTTTTTTGATTGTCTGGCTGCTGCTGCACCGGCGCTATCTGCTCATCCCGCTTTTGGGATTCATCGTGTGCCTGTTCCCCGTGCGCACGTACATACCTATCAATTTTCACCAAGACACCCCCGAAGGCGCCATCAAGGTGGTGTCGTTCAATGTTCATCTCTTTGAGGGGTGGAAATTCCGTTACAAACAGATGAATCCCACCGTGAAGTACCTGAAAACGTGTGATGCCGACATCGTTTGTTTGCAGGAGGCGGGACTCAACGAGGTGAGAAACGAGAAACTCGACCAGAAGATGGCGGTGGTCTATCCCTATCACGAGCGTATCTCCTACCGCGGCAACGCCCTGGCCATCTATAGCAAATGGCCCATCCTGGCTACTGAACGCATCAAATATACGTCGGCAGGCAATCTCAGCACGGCCTCAAGGGTGCTCGTACAAGGCGACACCGTGCTTGTGGTGAACAATCACTTGGAGACTTACGGACTGTCGTATCAAGACAAGGACGACGTGGGCGAGATTCTCATCGGCAAGGGCAAGGTGCGCGACACCACCTTCCTCAGCAAGATGGAGAATGCGAGCCGCTTGAGGGCACCGCAGGCCGACACCGTGGCGGCGTATATCCGTCGCAGCGGGCTCAAAAGCGTCATCGTCTGCGGCGATTTTAATGACCATCCCCTTTCTTACGCTCATCACACCATCGGCCGGGGTCTCACCGATTGCTATGAGACCGCCGGTTGCGGGCCGGGATTCTCATACGACCGCAACCGCATGTATGTGCGTATCGACCATATTTTCTGTTCGAAAGATTGGCGGTGTTATGACTGCTATGTTGATAGGAAAGTGCAACTTTCTGACCATTATCCTATCATTTGCACCCTCAAAAAGCGCACAAATCGCTAAAAAATGAATATTTAAGCGGTAAAATTTTTCAGAGTGTGAAAAAATAACTAACTTTGCACGCTAATTAGGTAAATAGGCGAAAAATAAGTAATTATAAAATAATCATTCAACTAAAATGCAAACTTTTGAAAAAGTAATTGTCAGTACTGTAGCGGTCTTATTGACGCTCGTATGTCTCTTTTATCTGTCTTTCTCGGTTGCTACAAGCCACTTCGAGAGCGAAGCTGCCCAGATCGCAGATAAAACAGCCCGCCAGGACTACTTAGACTCCGTGAAGTATTTCGGAAAGTCGTATCGCGACTGTCTGGAGACTCAGGTGGGTCTCGGTCTTGACCTGAAAGGTGGTATGAACGTGGTGCTCGAAGTGTCGGTGCCCGACCTGGTCGAGAATCTCGGTAATACCAAAGACGAGACGTTCAACGCCGCTCTGAAAGCCGCTAAGGCAGAGGCCAAAGACGAAAGTGATTTTATCGGCCTGTTTATCAAGAAATTCAAGGAAATGGCACCCGAACGCAGTCTTGCTGCCGTCTTCGCTACATCTAATTTCGGTGAGGTGAAGAGCAACAGCTCCGACGAGGAGGTGGAACAACTCCTGCGGACCAAACTCGAAGAGACGGTGGCCGACTCACGTAACGTCATCGCCAACCGTATCGACCAGTTTGGTGTGGTGCAGCCGAATATCCAGCAACTCGAGGGCGGTCAAGGACGCATCATGGTGGAAATGCCGGGTGTGAAAGAGGTGGACCGCATGAAGAAACTGCTTGAGAGCAGTGCTAACCTGGAGTTCTGGGAGGTGTATCCCTCAAAAGAGATTGCTGGTGTCATCTCACAGATAGGACAGCAATATGCTGCCGGTGAAACGACCGTGGCCGACACGCTCAGCGCCGACACGACTGCCGCTAAGACTGTGGCCGCCATCGCTGCCGAGGGTAAGGAAGATGCCAAAGGTAATAAAAAACTCACCGAGATGTTGCAACTGCGCGGTGATGACTATTGCGTCGTAGGTTATGCCAACGAGCTCGATACCCCTGCCATCAACACGATTATTCATTCGAACGTTGCACAGCGTCTGCTCGACAGAGATGTCCGCCTCTATTGGAGTGCCAAATCCGCTGAGGGAATGGGCAAGCACGTCTTCGCGCTCTACTGTCTGCGTGGTGTGAAACCTGCCATGGACGGTGATGTGGTGACCGATGCCAAGGATGAGTTCGAACAACTGAAGAACCAGCCCGTGGTGACCATGAAAATGAACGACGACGGCGCCCGTGCATGGGCCAACCTGACCAAGAAGAACGTGGGCCGTCCCGTGGCTATCGTTCTCGACCGTCTCGTCTATAGCGCTCCTAACGTCAATCAGGAAATCACTGGCGGTAACTCGCAGATCAGCGGTAACTTCACCCTGCAAGACACCAAGGAACTGGCTTCGACACTGAAATCAGGTCGTATGAAGGCTCCTGTCAAAATCGTGCAGTCTGAGGTCGTAGGTCCGTCGCTCGGTGCTCAGTCCATCAAGCAGGGTATCATCTCGTTTATCATCGCTTTTGTGGTGTTGATGATTTACATGGTGCTCATGTACGGTTTCATTCCGGGTATGGTGGCCAATATGGCACTGTTGCTCAACCTCTTCTTCACCATGGGTATCATGGCCTCGTTCCAGGCCGCGCTCACCATGCCGGGTATCGCCGGTGTCGTGCTGACCCTCGGTATGGCTGTTGACGCTAACGTGCTGATTTATGAACGTACGAAGGAGGAGATGCGAGCCGGAAAGAATGTGCGTCAGGCGCTCTCCGCCGGTTATAGCAACGCCTTCTCGGCCATCTTCGACTCCAACCTCACCTCTATCATCACAGGTATCATCCTGGCAGTGGTCGGTATGGGTCCGGTGCGCGGCTTCGCCATCACGCTCATCATCGGTATCTGCTGTTCGTTCTTTACCGCCGTGTTCCTCACACGTCTCGTGTATGAGAACCGCATGAAGCGCGACAAGTGGCTCAACCTCACCTTCACCACCCCCCTCTCGAAGAACCTGCTGCAAAACACCCATTACAACTTCATGGGCATGTACAAGAAGACCTTCGTTATCTGGGGTGTCATCGCCGCTGTCTTCATCGGCTTCTTCTTCATCCGCGGTCTGAGCCGCAGCATTGACTTCACCGGTGGTCGCAACTATGTGGTGAAACTGGCTAAGCCTGTTCCCGTGGAGGAAGTGCGTAATGCCTTGCAAGGGGCCTTTGTCTATGACGAGGGCGATATGAAGGGACAAGAGGCCAACACCACCGTCATCGCTTTCGGTGAAGAGGGTAATGTGCGCGTATCTACCAACTGGATGATTGAGTCGGGCGAGGCATCTGTCGATGACCAGGCCGAGACCATCCTCTATGAGGCACTGACCAAAGCCGGATTGGTGACACAGAAGAGCGTGGAAGCCTTTAAAGATCCCGATGTGCACGAGGGCGGTTCTATCATCAGCAGCACCAAGGTGGGTCCGAGCATCGCCAGCGATGTGACCA
>CAMJFC010000118.1 GCA_946404865.1 uncultured Prevotellaceae bacterium | reverse complement strand
GCACCGCCAATCAGACCACCGTCGATGTCGGGTTTGGCAAACAGCTCGGGGGCGTTGCTGGCCTTGCAGCTGCCACCATAGAGGATGGTGGTGTCGTCGGCCACGGCTGCACCGTAACGCTCTGCGATGATGCTGCGGATGTAGGCGTGGATTTCTTCGGCTTGGTCGCTTGTGGCGGTCTTGCCTGTACCAATTGCCCAAATGGGCTCGTAGGCGATGACGATGTTGCGGAAGTCGGCCTCTTCGAGGTTGAACACGCTGCCTTCCAACTCGGCCTTCACCACTTCGTTCTGCTTCTCAGCCTCACGCTCTTCCAGGCTCTCGCCAATACAGAAGATGACTTTCAAACCATTCTTCAGGGCCAACAGCACTTTCTCTTTCAGAATCTCGGGAGTCTCGCCGTAGTAGCCGCGACGCTCTGAGTGTCCCAGAATGACATAACCGGCACCGGTGCTCTTCACCATCTCAGCCGACACTTCGCCCGTGTAGGCGCCTTTCTCTTTGTCAGCGCAGTTCTCGGCACCAAGACCGATCACCTCTTGGTTGAGGAACTGTGCAATGCTGGCCAGGTGGATGAACGGGGTGCAGATGACCACGTCGCAGTTGGGCTTCTCTGCGGTCAGTGTCTCGTTCAGTTCTTTTGCTAATGCGATACCGTCTTGCAGGGTCATGTTCATTTTCCAGTTGCCTGCTACAATTTTCTTTCTCATGATTGTGATATTGTTTTAAGTTTGGGAATTTATTCTTTTTTTGGTGCCTTCCTCACCCATTTCGTCCAGGTCCACAGACGGTCGGCAAGGGTGAGTACTGCTAAGGGGAGCGCAAACCACAACAGGATGGCGAGCAACTTGTTGGGCACGGAGTCGGCGGGCATCTGTCCCTCTTCGAGCTGGTCGAGCGGACGTGTTAACCGGTCGGGGTCGGGCAGGGCATTGTGGCTCCATTTGCGTATCACCGTGGCGTTGCGCAGCAGCACCAGACCGGGATTGCTGCGGATGATGGTCTTCAGCGTGGTGGCGTCGGCTTGGCAGAACGGGTATTCCGCACCCGTCAGGTCGCGCCAGCGTTCAATCGCCACGTCATCGCTTGATGTGACACCATAGAAGGCATAGCCTTGCTGGTCGGCATATTCGTATATCTGGTCGATAGCGCCGAAACTGCTGTCATCGGCATGCTCCAAGAATGGGGCGATGAGCAGAAAGGTGTAGCTGGTGTCGCTCAGCACGATGTCAGTGATGTCGTCGCCGCTGTCGGTGCGTATCAGCGAGAAATCGTGGATGGGCGGCACGTAGCCGTCAGACACCTGCACCGTCTTGCTGTCGATGAACGTCCATGTGGAGTCGGGGTAATCATCGATGGTGAACTCGCGCTGCACACCGTCTTTCTCCAAGATGAAAGTGGTCTCCAACTGCGGCAGCTTTTCACCATCGGGCACCTCCATGCCCTCTAAGATGTTGGCTCCCACATGATATGGGCGGAAGTCGAAACGGGGCAAATCCCACAGGCTCCAAAGGCTGGTGGCGACGATGTAAAGGAAGGTGAAGTTCATCACAATCCATTGGTTGGTGCGTGAGATAAAACGCACCATCGACAACGGCCACCGTGCAATGACCAGTGACATGGCTAAAAGCGCCACATTCTTCCACAGCGTCTGCCAGTTGGTCAACTTGAATGCGTCGCCGAAACAACCGCAGTCCTGTACGGGATTCGCAAGAGCCAACCACAAGGTGATGGGCGTCATCACAACCATAAAGGCCACGATGAGCCGCGACACCATACGGCGGTGGATGGCAAAGAGCAACAGGATGCCCAACGTGAACTCCAACGCTGACAATGCCACTGATGTGGCAAGGGTGAGCCAGTCGGGTATGGTGTCGGTCAGACCGATGGCTTGCAGATAGTCCTGTATCTTATACTGCGTGCCTAACGGGTCAACAGCCTTGACATATCCTGAAACGATGAACACGACTGCCACGATGAAACGGCAGACGTTCACAACGATCGACTTAATCTTGCTCATGTTGTTCGTTCAGACGGATGACACCAAACACCGAATAGTTGATGATGTCCATATAGTTGGAACCGATGCCCTCACTCACCAAGGTGGCGCCATCGTTGTCTTCTATCTCTTTTACCCGCTGTATCTTCGTCAGAATGAAGTCGGTATAACTGGTGATACGCATCGAGCGCCATGCCTCGTCGTAGTCATGGTTCTTCTTCAGCATCAGTTGGAGCGCCTCTTCGGCATAACGGTCGTAGTGCGACATGGCGGTGTCGGCGCTCATGTCGGTGGCGTCGGCACAGCCTAACTCCAGTTGTATCAACCCCACGATACCGTAGTTGATGAGCGCGATGTATTCACCGCGGATGCCGTCGCCCACCATCGACATTTTCTTGGTCTCTAATGAGCGGATGCGTTTGGCTTTGATAAAGAGTTGGTCGGTCACCGACGGGGTGCGAAGGATGCGCCATGATGCACTGTAATCGCGCAATTTCTTCTCAAACAGGCTCCGGCATTCGGCCAGCACCTCTCTGAATTGCTCGTTGGTGCGTGTGTTATCTGTCGCCATACTTTTCTTCTTAACTTTTTCGGGTGCAAAGGTACGGATTTAAATCCGAAAACCGAAATTTGGAGTGAGTTTTTTAGTCATAGAACATCATCCCCTTAAAAATATGTTGTCTTTTTCCGAAATCTTATATCAAGATGCTATTTTTCCGATGTTTTTTCTTACTTTTGCACCCCGAAAAGAAGATTCATGAAAGAATATACAGATAGTGAGCTGGCGCAATTGCTTGACCGGCCCATATTCCAATATATCTCTGAGGTGGCCGACGACATGCAGGTGGAGTGTTATGTCGTGGGCGGATATGTGCGTGACATTTTCCTCGAACGGCCCTCAAATGATATTGATGTGGTGGTCGTGGGTAGCGGTGTCGAGGTGGCTGCGGCTTTGAAACGCAGGTTGGGCGAGAAAGCTCATCTCTCCGTCTTCCGCAATTTCGGTACAGCGCAGGTGAACTACAAGGGGATGGAGGTGGAGTTCGTCGGCGCACGCAAAGAGAGTTATCATCGTGAATCGAGAAAACCTATCGTGGAAGACGGCACACTGGAAGATGACCAAAACCGGCGCGATTTCACCATCAATGCCATGGCCATCTGCCTCAACAAAGACCGGTTCGGACAACTTATCGACCCTTTCGGAGGCATCGATGACCTTTACGATGGCATCATACGTACACCGCTCGACCCAGACATCACGTTCGACGACGACCCCTTGCGGATGATGCGTTGTGTCAGGTTTGCCACACAACTGCGTTTCGTCATTGAGGACGAGACGTTCGAGGCGCTTGAGCGCAATGCCAACCGCATCCAAATCATCAGCGGCGAACGCATTATCGACGAACTCAACAAGATATTGCTCGCACCCACACCCAGCCGGGGGCTCATCGACCTTCAACGGTGCGGACTCCTGCAACTCATCATGCCTGAACTTCAGGCCCTTGACATCGTGGAGACACGCAACGGAAAGGCGCATAAGAATAATTTCTACCATACACTCGAGGTGTTGGACAATGTGGCGAACCACAGCGACTCGCTGTGGTTGAGATGGGCGGCGCTGATGCACGATATCGGAAAGCCGCGCAGCAAACGGTGGGAACCGCTCACAGGTTGGACGTTCCATAACCATAACACCATCGGGGCGAAAATGGTACCCGACATCTTCCGGCGCATGAAACTGCCGCTCGACATGAAGATGAAATATGTGCAGAAACTGGTGGAACTGCACATGCGGCCCATCGCCATCGCCGATGAGGAGGTGACCGACAGCGCTGTGCGCCGACTGCTCAATGATGCCGGTGACGACATCGACGACTTGATGCTGCTGTGCGAGGCTGATATCACCAGCAAAAATCAAGTGCGCAAACAGCGTTTCCTGGACAATTTCCGTACGGTGAGGGAGAAAATCGCTGATTTGAAGGAACGTGACTACAAACGGTTGCTGCAACCCTGCATCGACGGCAATGAAATCATGCAACTGTTCGGCCTGAAACCATCGCGCGAAGTCGGTGAACTCAAACAATATCTCAAAGATGCCGTGCTCGACAACCGCGTACCCAACGAGCGCGAGCCCCTCATGCAACTCTTGCTGCAGAAAGCGAAGGAGTTAGGAATAAATAATGTTAAATAATAAGTGGCTAATATACACATCTACAAAAATAGGTGTAACTTTGCAACTTTAAATAACTTAGTTTTGGAGAAAATTTTCTTTCGTGAAATCCCTTTTTGTAGTGTCCTTTTCACTTCACGGCCGAAGGTCGATAACTTCTTATAACATCTTTAACTCCAACGAGTTGAGCAATAGCAAAAACGTGAAATCAATATATTAAATAACAGGTATGAATAAAAACAAATTTTTGGTGATTGCCGCAGCCGCAGCCATGATGGTTTCTTGCGGAGGCGGTGGGAGCATGAATTTCGGCGACAATGAGTACCCCGTGCAGACGGTAGGCACTCAGAGCTCAGCCAGCCAGACGACTTATCCGGCTACCATCAAGGGTATTCAGGATGTGGAAATCAGACCAAAGGCTTCTGGATTCATTACAAGGGTATGTGTGCAGGAGGGACAGAGTGTCTCGGCCGGCCAACTGCTCTTTGTCATTGACAATGAGACGTATCAGGCTGCCGTGCGACAGGCACAAGCTGCTGTCAATCAGGCGAAAGCTGCCGTCAACACCACGACTTCGCAGATGAATACCGCAAAACTGACATTCGAAAACAGTGAGCAGTTGCATAAGAACAAGGTCATCGGTGACTATGAACTGCAATCCGCAAAAAACACCTACGAGAGTGCACAGGCTCAGGTCAACCAGGCCAAGGCGGCGCTCGCTCAGGCTGAAGCAGGATTGGCATCGGCACGTGAGTCGCTCAGTTTCTGCTATGTGAAGAGTCCCGCAAGCGGTGTGGTGGGCAATCTGCCCTATAAAGTGGGAGCGCTTGTGAGTGCTTCATCGGCCCAGCCGCTGACCACCGTGTCGAACATCAGCACGATGGAGGTATATTTCTCAATGTCGGAGAAAGACCTGCTCGAGATGACCAAAGCGGCAGGCGGTGCCAACGCGGCCATCCAAGCCCTGCCGGCTGTCAAACTGCAGTTGGCCGACGGCTCTATCTATAGCCATGATGGACGGGTGACCAAGGTGAGCGGTGTGATTGACCAAAACACCGGTTCGGTGTCGATGATTGCACAGTTCCCCAATCCTGAGCGGTTGCTCAAGAGCGGCGGCTCCGGCTCTATCGTCATTCCCCGCCAAAACAACAACGCTATCGTGATTCCGCAGAGCTGCGTGATGGAAGTGCAAGACAAACATTTCGTCTATGTGCTCAAAGACAGTATCGTCAACTATACCGAAATCATGGTTGAACCTCAAAACGACGGTCGCAACTATGTGGTGACTTCTGGTTTGAGCGTGGGCGACAAGTATGTGACCAACGGTATCACCAAACTGCAAGACAAGATGGTCATCAAACCCATCACTCCCGAGCAGTATGAGCAGAAAATGAAAGAGGCCGAAGGACTGGGTGCTGCCCAGGGTGATGCTTCCAAACTCAAAGAAATATTTAGCAAATAAGCAACTCC
>CAMJFC010000117.1 GCA_946404865.1 uncultured Prevotellaceae bacterium | reverse complement strand
CATCTCAACCTGACTCTCGCCCCATTCGATACCATACTTGTTGTACCAGGGAATGAGGTGATAGAACATCAGCGCGTTCACACCCTTCGAGCGGTATTCGGGCAGCACGCCAATCATCTCGAGGTCGACGATGTTGGTCTTATGGAACTTCAACGCACGCAGCACATGCCACCAGCCAAACGGCCACAGACGGCCGCGCCAGCACTTCTGCAACGCACGCGACAACGACGGTATCGTGATGCCTACGCCTACCAGCTTATGCTCGTCGGTGCTCCAGTCCTCAACAATGGGAATCAGGTTCAGGTCGGCAAACGGCAGATACATGTCCACATACTGGTCGATTTGCTTCTCCGACAAACGGGAGAAACCATAGAGGTCCTTGAACGTGTCGTTGATCAGTCCGAAGATTCTCTTGCCCATTCCCTCGTCGAAGATTTCCTTCTTGGTCAGTGTACGGATCTTCAGATTGTAACGCTTCATGATCATCTCCGAAATCTTGCGCATCTTCTCAGGCACCTCCTCCGGAACGAAAATCTTAAACTCCACATAGTCGTTGTCCTTCTCAAATCCGCCCAAACGCTCCATGTGCTGGGGATAGTAAGGATAGTTGTAGATGGTGGCCATGGTGCCCAGTTCCTCGAAACCTTCGGTAAGCATACCCTCAGGATCGAAATCGGTGAAGCCCAACGGGCCGATCATCTGTGTCATTCCCTTGCTCTTTCCGTAGGTCTCAACAGCATCGAACAGGGCACGGCTGACCTCGATGTCGTCGATGAAGTCGAGCCATCCGAAACGAACACTATTGCCCCATCGCTCGTTGGCACGGTGGTTGATGATGGCTGCCACGCGTCCGACCACCTTTCCGTCCTTATAGGCCAGATAATACTCGGCCTCGCAGAACTCGAAAGCCGCATTCTTATCCTTGCTCAGCGTGTTCATGTCGTCGCTATACAGATTGGGCACGTCGTATGCATTGCCCTTATACAAATCATAATGAAATTCGATGAAGGTTTTCAAGTCGCGCTTGTTCTCTACCTTCTTGATAATTACTGCTGACATATCATGTTTGCTTAAATCATGCAAAAATACTAAAAAACTACGACACAACCAAAAAACAACATGAATTTCAACTTATTTTAAGGGAAGAGCTCATTATCAGGCAGATTGTGCTACTTTATGATGCTCTCAAGCACTCTCAAACGGGCGGGGCGTAAATAAAACCATTTGCGTAATTCCTGGGTGTAAATGGATAACAGTTGTGTGGTCCTGACATTACCTTCCAGCATAAAAAAACCTCGCTTCCGTTACAAAGCGATGGACATGGAGTGTCATTATCTCTGATAGTAGGACCAAAAAGTTGCCGAGAACAAGTCTGCATCATGGTTATTTTCTCCAGAAATCAGGCACGAACAAGGCTATCAATGTGATGATTTCCAGACGGCCAGCCAACATCATCAGCGACATCACCCATTTCCCAAGGGCTGGCAAGAAATCATATGAGCCTGTCACACCAGTTATTCCGGCTCCCAACCCGTTGTTTGAAATACAAGAGAATGAAGAAAAGAAGGCATCGACAATGGGGAAGCCGTGGGCTACCAGCACAAGTCCGCCCACCACCATGAGCATGCTGTAGATGAAGAGAAACGCCACAATCTCACGGCCTCTTTCGGAATCCAAGTACTGCCCGTTTACATTCATCGAATAAAGCAGACGAGGCCTTACGTACTGTCGCACAACATGGTGCAAATTCTTTAGCATATACAAAAGACGGTCTATTTTGGCTCCTCCTGTTGTTGAACCAGCGCATGCCCCAACATACATCATGAAAAATGTGATGGTGAGCACCACTATACCCCATCCTTCCCAGTTTCCCGCACTGAAACCCGTGGAAGTCATGGCAGAGGCGACATGGAACAACGGATCTGTTGTGACGCTCTGCCAACCGCTATACTGATGTGTTCCGACAATGGCTGCGACCATGATCACATAGAAGATGATGATAAGGTAAATGTAGGTGCGGAAGACATCGTTTCTCCAAAACTCACGCCATGAGTTTCTCAAAGCAGAGATAATCAGTCCGAAACTCACGCCTCCGATGAACATGAAGATGATAAGCACCGACTTGATATATGGTGAGTCATAGGCTGCAATGCCATCGTTCTTTGTGGAAAATCCGCCTGTAGATATGGCGGTCAGACCATGACAGATACTGTCGAAGAATCCCATGGGACCCAGCCACAGCATCACGATCAGGACAAAAGTCAGCAAGGTATACAATATCCATAGTTTCTTCGCTGTGCGTGCAATGCGCGCTCCCAGCTTGTCGTGGGTGATGCCTGTTGCCTCAGCATGAAACAACATCAGGCCGCCACTACTATTCAATGTCGGAATGAATGTCAGAGTGAACAAGATGATACCCAATCCGCCAATCCACTGAGAGATGGCTCTCCAGAGCAATATACCCCTACTGCATCTCTCCACATCGCGAATCACAGTGGCGCCTGTTGTTGTGAATCCAGACATGGCTTCAAAAAAGCCCTCACTCACATTGAGCGGTGTGGAACAGAAAAGGTAGGGCAACATACCAAAGAGTGAAAAAAACACCCATGCCACTGATGCCAACAATAGTCCGTCGCGCCTTTTCAACACATTGCTCTGTGGACGGATGAGATAGTTCATTCCCATCCCAACTAACAATGTCAAAAGCAATATGGATACGAACACAACTGCATCGTGTTCCTTATAGCACAAGCATACAGCCAACGGAAATGCCATAAAACCGGCTTCTACCATTAGCAACTGCCCTAACACACGGCATATCATCTTGTAATTGATACCGCTGTTGGTGGGTTTGATATAGAGGTTGGCCATAGTTAAAAATCAAAAAGAGTCTTTGCTTTCTGAAGGGAGCCTTTCAAACAAACCACCAAGATGTGATCGCCCGGAACCAACAATGTATGGCCGGTCACCACCTCGCTCTTACCATTACGAATGAGACCGGCAAACGTAATCTCCTCGGGAATATTCAAGTCTTTCACCAATGCCTTAGTGACCTTCGCGCCCTCCTTGATTTCTAACCTGACAACCTCAGCCTCTGGAAGCATCAAGCACTTTGAGGACAATGAGCCAGCATCTATCAATATCTGGAAAGTGGCATTGGCCATCAGCATCTGCTTATTCAAAATGGCACCAATGTTGAACGACTCAGCCATACTAAGAAACTGTTGCCGCTCCACATCAGCAATGGTTTTCCTAACGCCCATGTCGCGTGCCATCAGACATGAGAGGATGTTACCCTCAGAGGTGTCTGCCAATGCCACGAAAGCATCTGCTCTTTTCACCCCCGCCTCTTCCAATACCTCATATTCACTCGGCTCTCCATGAATCACATCACAATTCGGACAATTGCGTGTCAACGCACGAGCCCGGTCAAGGTCTTTTTCCACCACAGTGAACGAGAAATGCTTTGGAGCGTTGTTCAGTGTCATTTCCGTAATCTTGTCACCTCCGGCTATCAATACTCGTTTGATCTCAAATAGTTGTTTTCCGGCAAGGACAGCCACATCTTCCTGTCTCGATGCCGAGGTAGTGATGTACAGAATATCGTTCGGCTGCAGTTGACAGTTGCCTTTGGGAATCAGAGTGATGAAATTCCTGCGCACCAACACCACATGAAAGAAACGTTGTGCCATAGGCAAATCTCGCAGATACATTCCAGAAAGAGGAGCATTGGCGGACAGTCTTACCCCTACCAGAATCATCTCACCATGATTAAACTCATACCAGTTCCTGGCCCATGCATGCTTCAGCGATTCTATGATACTTTTAGAGATGAGATACTCAGGAAAAATCACCTTATCTACCCCCATCGATTGGAGCACACCCCGATAGTGTTTTTCCATATAGTCATAACGGTCCACACGCGACACCGTCATCTTGGCCCCCATCGATTTTGCCAGACCACAAGCTTCTGTGACTGCAAGAAACAAATCGCACTTTTCAACTTCTGCGCGTTTGAGAGTTGATGAAGCTGTCCCATCTCCCAGAACGGCCATCAGGTTATATTCAGCATCAAGCATCGCGAGTTTGCTGGCATCTTTATCGATGATAAAAATATCCATGTGCTCACCCGACAAATACTTGGCGAGATATGTTCCTGCTGATCCGGCACCGACAATCGTTATTCTCATGATTTGAAAGTTTATTGGCGCAAAAATAACAAAAATATCAAATTCCCTAACACTTTTATTATTTTTTTACATTATTTCTTGAATGCACCATCCACACGTTTTGCTCTCCTTGCAAGTCGATTAGAGTCTTTGAGAATACCTTCCGAGCGTGAAGGTAGGTGTGCTATTTTATGATGCTCTCAAGCACTCTCATACGGGCGGGGCGTAAACAATAATCACTCCCATGAATTGAAACCACATCAATAAAAAATGTAATATTTCTGTGAAAACATCGTAAATATAAAAGGGGAAACAACCTACTTTGTAAAAATGTGTAGCAGGTTTTTGTTTGCTCAAGGGATATTTATTACATTTACAGCGCCAAACGAATCATCACAAACGAACAATGAACAAGAACATCATTTGCAGTCTCCTGCTCACCCTTGTATCGTTAGGAGCGGACGCGCAACAGAATAGCGTGAAAGAACAGGAACCCGGACAAACAGCCGATACGGCCATTGTTCTCAATTATGGCTATCAGGCGATAGATACCATTCTCTGCAGCAAATCGCCGGATACGTTCCGGCAGATACGAGAGGCAGAGGCCGTCGTACAAGGCATCACCGACCAAAAAGCCAAGAACCGCGCCGTGGTGGGCTATGTGCAGAGTCATCCTGACAGCGACGGTTCTGTTTATTTGTTAGGTCATGTCATGGGGGTCGGAAATGGGAAGAAATGTATTTCTGCCTTGTCTGAGCGCGCCAAGAACGGCAACATGAAGAAACTCTACGATGCTTACGTGGCTGGAATGAAGGAGTTTGACGAAATGACCGCCAAGACACGCGAGGCCTGTCCCATCGGGAAAGAGGCAAAGGACTTCACGTTGGAGGACATCAATGGGAAGCAGCTGACGCTGTCGTCGCTTCGCGGGCAATACGTCATGCTCGACTTCTGGGGCTCATGGTGCGTTAACTGCATCGCTGCCTTCCCCGACATGAAAGCTTTCTACGAGCACTATCGCGGCAAGTTAGAGATCCTTGGTGTTGCCTTTCACGACACTAAGGACAAATGGAAAGCTGCCGTCGAGAAGAACAAACTGCCTTGGAAACTTGTCATTGACACCGAGGGAGCAGACAGTGTGGCAGAGCGATATGGCATCATTGCCGCCCCAACATACGTGCTGATAGACCCGGAAGGAAAGGTCGTGGAATGGACAATCGGCAGCCACGAAAGCATCGAAGAGTATTTAATGGCTCTGTGAGTCTTTCTTTAAGTCCTCGTCGTCGCCTCTTACCTTCTCAAGAACGGAAGGCAGAAACTGATTCAGCACAGCCGGCGGAATATTACCAGACAGTGACAAGAGTGGATGTATAACAATATGACGAAACCAACGATGAACATGAAAACCATCCTTACCATCCTGCTCGCCCTCGTTACAGTAGCGGGGCAGGCGCAGGAAATCAAAATGAACGAGTCGACCATCAACGACTATATCCCGTTGCTCAACGCCAAAGGCTACCAGGCATACAGCTTCGATGTCAGTGCGATAAAAAGCCGGAATGTGGAAATATACTTCAGGGAATTTGTGAACGGAAAAGAAGTCGAAAACTCTCCTCGTCTCTTATTCCCATACTATTTTGAGGCAAGGGGCAATAAACTGATTATCG
>CAMJFC010000116.1 GCA_946404865.1 uncultured Prevotellaceae bacterium | reverse complement strand
TGTTCGGCATGAACATGAACAATGTGGCCGTGACCGACGGCGACCGCGTGGAGTTTGAGCAGCGTCTGGGTTATCACGTGGACTACTATCCCGTGAGCAGCCTGATGGGTTACCTGAAGAAGGTGACCGACGCCGAGGCCGACGCCTTGGTTGAGGAGTATAAGAAGATGTACACCATCAAGATTGACGAGAGTGGCGAAGAGGTGTATTGGGAGAAAGTGAAGAACGCCGCCAAGGCCGAGATTGCACTGCGCCGTGTATTGGAAGATGAGGGTGCAACCGCCTTCACCACCAACTTCGACGACCTGGGCGACGCCGACATCGACGACCCTAACTTCCTTGGCTTCGACCAGATACCCGGTCTTGCCTCACAGCGTCTGATGGCCGAAGGTTACGGTTTCGGTGCCGAGGGCGACTGGAAGACCGCCTGCCTCTACCGCACACTTTGGGTCATCCAGCAGGGTATGCCTACGGGTTGCTCTTTCCTGGAGGACTACACCCTCAACTTCGCCGGCGACCGCAGCTCATGCCTACAGAGTCACATGCTTGAAGTGTGCCCGCTCATCGCCGTTGACAAGCCCAAACTGGAGGTTCACTTCCTCGGCATCGGCATCCGCAAGCAGCAGACCGCACGTCTGGTGTTCACCTCGAAAGTGGGTCGTGGCATCAAGGCTACCGTTGTTGACCTTGGCAACCGTTTCCGTCTGATTTCTCAAGAAGTGGAGTGCATCGAGCCGAAACCCATGCCCAACCTGCCCGTCGCCTCAGCGCTGTGGGTTCCCCAGCCCACCTTCGAGATTGGCGCCGGCGCATGGATTCTTGCCGGTGGCACGCACCACAGTGCCTTCTCGTATGACATCACCGAGGAGTACTGGGAAGACTTCGCTGAAATCCTGGGTCTCGAATATGTGAAGATCAACAAAGACACCAAGACGAGCGAGTTCAAGCAGCAGTTGCGCAACAACGAGCTTTACTTCATGCTGAATAAGGCGTTGAAATAAGACGCCTCACCCCCAACCCCTCTCCAACAGGAGAGGGGCGTAGATACCACTTCATCTGTTCTCTTTTATTCGTATTTTCAATTCATTTTTTTTACTTTAAAGCTAAATCCCCCTATAACCCCAACAATTATTCCTCCCCCTCGGGGGAGGTTGGAGGGGGGCTATTTATACTATGACCCCAAAACAAACAATAGAATCAGGTAAAGCCATCCTCGGAATTGAGTTTGGCTCCACGCGCATCAAGGCCGTTCTTATCGACCAAGATCACAAGCCCATCGCACAAGGTGCCCATGAATGGGAGAACCAACTCGTTGACGGTCTTTGGACCTACAGCACCGAAGCCATCTGGTACGGACTCCAAGACTGTTATGCCGAACTACGCAAGGACGTGTGCAAGCAGTACGACTGCGAGATAGAGACCCTGGCCGCCATCGGCTTCTCCGCCATGATGCACGGCTACATGGCATTCAACGAGCAGCAGCAAATCCTCGTGCCATTCCGCACATGGCGCAATACCAACACAGGCAAAGCCGCCGCAGAGCTCTCATCATTGTTCAATTATAACATCCCTCTCCGTTGGAGCATCAGCCACCTCTACCAGTGCATCCTCGACAACGAGGAGCATGTGGCCGACATCAAATACCTGACCACCCTGGCCGGCTATGTCCACTGGCAGGTGACCGGACAGTTCGTGCTCGGTGTTGGCGATGCCTCCGGTATGATTCCCGTGGATCCGAAGACCAAGACCTACGATGCAGAGATGGTGCGCAAGTTCGATGAGCTCATCGCCCCGAAAGGTTATTCTTGGACCCTTCTCGACATCCTGCCCAAATCGCTGAACGCAGGTGCCAACGCCGGATTCCTCACCCCCGAAGGAGCCAAACGTCTTGACGTGAGTGGTCACTTGAAAGCAGGCATCCCCGTGTGTCCTCCCGAAGGCGACGCCGGCACCGGTATGGTAGCCACCAACGCCGTGAAGCAGCGCACCGGCAATGTGTCGGCCGGCACCTCCTCTTTCTCGATGATTGTCTTGGAGAAAGAGCTCTCGAAGCCTTATGAGATGATTGACATGGTGACCACGCCCGACGGTTCGTTGGTGGCGATGGTACACTGCAACAACTGCACGAGCGACTTGAACGCTTGGGTGAACCTGTTCAAGGAATACCAGCAACTGCTCGGAGTGCCCGTGGATATGAACGAGGTGTTTGGCAAGTTGTACAACAACGCCCTGAACGGCGATGCCGACTGTGGCGGTTTGGTGAGTTACAACTACATCAGCGGTGAGCCTGTGACAGGTCTCTCTGAAGGTCGTCCTTTGTTCGTGCGCTCCGCCAATGACCGTTTCACGCTCGCCAACTTCATGCGTGCCCATCTGTATGCCTCGGTCGGTGTGCTGAAAATCGGCAACGACATCCTCTTCAAGGAAGAGAAGATCCGTGTGGACCGCATCACCGGTCACGGAGGACTGTTCAAGACCAAGGGTGTGGGACAGCGTGTGCTGGCCGCCGCCATCAACTCGCCCATCAGCGTGATGGAAACCGCCGGTGAGGGTGGTGCCTGGGGCATCGCATTGTTGGCAGACTATATGGTCAACAACACCGACGAGCGTTCATTGGCAGATTATCTCGAGACCGTGGTCTTTGCCGGCAATACGGGTGTGAGCATCTCCCCGACCGCCGAGGATGTGGCTGGTTTTGAGAAATACATCGCCAACTATAAACGCTGTCTGCCGGTTGAGCAGTGCGCTGTGGATAACAAATAGATATTCTTCAAGCGCTCCTTGAAGAACGCGGAACCATCGTTGGAGGAGATAGAAGGGGATAAAAAAATGGGGAAAATCGTTCTTCGTGCGTATTATAAAGAATAAAGACAAAAAATCAAGCTAACACAACAGATGATTAAGAAATTATCCACCACACTCCTTTTAGCTGCGCTGGCATGGAATGTGAGCGCACAGGATGCAACCGTGACTATTCATGCCAATGACGGCAAATCGACCATCTGCAAAGAGATTTACGGTCAGTTTGCCGAACATCTCGGCTCGTGCATCTACGGTGGCCTTTGGGTGGGCGAGAACTCTCCCATACCCAATGTCAACGGCTACCGCAAAGACGTGTTCGATGCGCTGAAAGCCTTGAATGTACCCGTGCTGCGCTGGCCCGGCGGATGCTTTGCCGACGATTACCATTGGATGGACGGCATCGGTCCGAAGAGCCAACGTCCGTCGCTTCGCAACAACAACTGGGGCGGTACCATCGAAGACAACTCTTTCGGAACACATGAATTTTTGAACCTCTGCGAGATGTTGGGTTGTGAGCCTTATATCAGCGGCAACGTAGGCAGCGGCACGGTGAAAGAAATGGCACAGTGGGTGGAGTACATGACCAGCGACGGCGACACGCCCATGGCCCGTCTTCGCCGCCAAAACGGGCGCGACAAGGCTTGGCACGTGAAGTATTTCGGTCTGGGCAACGAGGCTTGGGGCTGTGGCGGTAATATGACCGCCGAGTACTATAGCAACGAGTACAAGAAGTTCAACACCTATCTTCGCGACTACAGCAACAACAAGCTCTACCGCATCGCCTCAGGCGCATCCGACTACGACTATGATTGGACGACCACACTGATGAAAAACATCGGCAACCGCATGAACGCCATTTCCGTTCATTATTATACCGTCAAGGACTGGGATCATAAAGGCAAAGCCACGATTTTCACTCCCGAGGAGTATTATCTGACCTTGGACAAATGTCTTGACGTGGACAATGTGGTTCGCAAGCACTGCGCCATCATGGACGAGGCCGACCCAGACAACAAGATTGCACTTTTGGTGGATGAATGGGGCACATGGTGGGACGAAGAGCCCGGCACCATCCCCGGACACCTGTTCCAACAAAACACCATGCGCGACGCGATGGTCGCCTCGCTGATGCTCAACATCTTCCACAAATATACCTATCGTGTGAAGATGTGTAACATCGCACAAGTAGTCAATGTGTTGCAATCCATGATACTGACAGACCAGAAAGGCACAGGTCACATGGTACTGACCCCGACCTATCATGTGTTTGAGATGTACAAGGGTTTCCAAGAGGCCACATGGTTGCCGCTCGACTTACAATGCGAGAACACGAAAGCCAGCAACGGCAACAATGTAGCCAAGGTTAGCGCATCGGCCGCCAAGATGAAAGACGGCAGCCTGATTGTTGCCCTCTCCAATGTGATGCTTGACCAGCCCCAGGAAGTGACCATCAATATTGACGGGTTCTCCGCCAAGACCATGACGGGCCGTATCCTGAACAGCAAGAATATTACTGACTATAATGATTTTGAGCACAGCAACGTGGTGACACCGAAAGAGATGAAAGACCTGAAGGTGAAGAAGAACGCGCTGACCGTGAAAATGCCGGCACAGTCGATTATCGTGCTCAACATCAAATAAAATTTTCGATCAACTGATTCATCTATTCAACAACAAAAAATCAAAAACATGAACGACAACAAAATCATGAATCGCGCAGCGGATAACATCCGTATTCTGGCTGCAGCGATGGTTGAAAAAGCTAAGAGCGGACACCCCGGCGGTGCTATGGGTGGCGCTGATTTCATCAACACCCTGTACAGTGAATTTCTGGTTTATGACCCCGAGCACCCCGAGTGGGAAGGCCGCGACCGTTTCTTCCTCGACCCCGGACACATGGCTCCGATGCTCTACTCACAACTCGCCCTCATCGGCAAATACGAGTTGGAAGACCTGAAGAATCTGCGCCAGTGGGGTTCAGTCACTCCCGGTCACCCCGAGCGTGAGATTGCCCGTGGCATTGAGAACACCTCCGGTCCTCTGGGCCAGGGTCACACCTTTGCCGTCGGTGCCGCCATTGCCGCTAAGTTCTTGAAAGCCCGTCTCGGCAACGTGATGAATCAGACCATCTACGCCTACATCTCCGATGGTGGTGTGCAGGAAGAGATTTCGCAGGGTGCTGGCCGTATCGCCGGCAATCTGGGGCTGGACAACCTGATTATGTTCTACGATGCCAACGACATCCAGCTCTCCACCAAGACCGAAGTGGTGACCAGTGAGGATACCGCCAAGAAATACGAGGCTTGGGGTTGGTATGTGCAGAAGATTGACGGCAACGATGTGGACCAGATTCGCGAGGCCATCAAGAAAGCCCAGGCAGAGAAAGAGCGTCCGAGCCTGATTATCGGTCACTGTGTGATGGGTAAAGGTGCCCGCAAGGCCGACGGAAGCAGCTACGAGAGCAACTGCGCTACTCACGGTGCACCGCTCGGTGGCGACAACTTCGTGCAAACGATGAAGAACCTGGGTGCTGACCCTGAGAATCCGTTCGTCATCTTCCCCGAGGTGAAAGAGTTGTATGCCAAACGTGCTGAGGAACTGAAGAAGATTGTGGCCGAGCGTTATGCCGCCAAGGCCGAATGGGCCAAAGGTCATCCCGAGCAGGCCAAACTGATGGAAGAGTGGTTCAGCGGCAAAGCACCTCAGATTGACTGGTCGAAAGTGCAGCAGAAAGCCGGTGCCGCCACCCGTGGTGCCTCTGCCACAGTGCTGAGCGCTTTGGCCGAGCAGGTGCCCAACATGATTTGCGCCTCTGCCGACCTGTCGAACTCCGACAAGACCGACGGTTTCTTGAAGAAGACCCACGACATCGTGCGTGGCGACTTCAGCGGCGCCTTCTTCCAGGCTGGTGTTGCCGAGCTGACCATGGCATGCTGCTGCATCGGTATGGCCCTGCATGGTGGTGTCATCCCCGCCTGCGGCACCTTCTTCGTGTTCTCCGACTATATGAAACCCGCTGTCCGTATGGCCGCCTTGATGGAGTTGCCTGTGAAGTTCATCTGGACTCACGACGCCTTCCGTGTAGGTGAGGATGGTCCTACCC
>CAMJFC010000115.1 GCA_946404865.1 uncultured Prevotellaceae bacterium | reverse complement strand
CTGGCACCTGTGGCGTTTCAACCCCGCCCTCATCGAAGAAGGCAAGAACCCGTTCTCGCTCGACTCGAAAGAACCCAACTGGGAGAAGTTCCACGACTTCCTCTTGGGCGAGGTGCGTTACCTCAGTGTGAAGAAGGCTTATCCCAACGAGGCCGAAGAGCTCTTCGCCGAGGCCCAGAAGATGGCCCAGATTCGCTACAAGACCTACGTTCGCAAGACGCAGGAGAACTGGGAAGAGTAAGACGACATTTCGTCATCGCTTGAGTGCTTTTATAGCACCGAGCTAAGCATCATCAAGCGGCGCATCCTGTTGAATGCGCCACTTTTCTATGGTGTTGAAGACATGTCATGGCGCTCACCGAGATCGGTGAGCGAATCAATTTCTTGTTTTTCGGTGGTCTGATTGCTGATTTTTGAGAAATCATTTGGAAGAATCTTAAAAACAGATTAACTTTGTACGAAATAGCCAGTTTATTCAGCATGAGTGATTTCAATTCATCTATAACAAGCGTTCAGAACCAACGCGTGAAACGGATGGTGGCGCTGCAACAGAAATCGTCGGAACGGCGCAAGAGCGGTCTTTTCGTTGTGGAAGGACGTCGCGAACTGCGTCACTGCATCGAAGGGGGATATGAGGTAGAGACCGTGTATCTGTGTCCTGAAGTACTGAGAGAATTTGGAAGTGATGAATCACTACCAACGATACCTAAAGGCACGATGGTGATCGAGGTGACCCGTGAGGTGTATGAAAAGATGGCCTACCGTGGCGGCACTGAGGGTATCATGGCCGAAGTGAGATGCCGGCCACAAACATTGGACGACCTCCATCTGCCGGACAATCCACTGATTGTGGTTTTGGAAAGTGTGGAGAAGCCCGGCAATGTAGGGGCTATCCTACGGAGTGCCGATGCCTCCGGCGTGGATGCTGTCGTTGTCTGCGACCCCTTGACCGACCTGTATAACCCCAACTTGATACGCAGTTCGGTGGGAGCATTTTTCAGTGTGCCTTGCGTGGCTTGCAGTTCAGAAGCCTGTATCGCCTATTTAAAATCACACAGCATTAGCATCCTGACGGCACAGTTGCAAGACTCCGAATTGTATTATGACACCGACATGCGTTCAGGCACAGCCATCGTGATGGGCACAGAAGCCACAGGACTGACCGACCAATGGCGCAAAGCCGCCGACGCACATATCCGCATCCCTATGCTTGGACGGGTGGATTCGCTCAACGTGTCGGTGAGCGCTGCCGTGTTGATGTACGAGGCAGTAAGGCAGAGACAAGAAGGGAGATAGAGGGAGATAGAGGGAGATAGAGGGAGATAGAGGGAGATAGAGGGAGATAGAAGGAGATAGAAGGAGATAGAAGGAGATAGAAGGAGATAGAGGGAGATATATGAAGATCGAGGGAGGTAAAGGAGATGAAAGTTATAAGAATAACGTCATTGGATGAGGCGGGAGTGCAGGTATTCGCATCGCTGACGGAAGCGCAACTGAGAAACCGGTTGCGCCCGGAGGACGCATTGTTTATTGTAGAGAGTCCGAAAGTGATACGTGTGGCATTGGATGCGGGATACGAGCCCGTCTCACTACTTTGCGAAGAGAAACATATCATAGGTGACGCGGCCGACATCATCGAGCGGTGCGGCAACATCCCCGTCTATACCGGAGAGCGCCAACTGTTGGCACAACTGACGGGATACACCCTGACACGAGGTGTGTTGTGCGCCATGCGCCGTCCACGGATGAAGAGCGTGGCGGAGATCTGCCAAACGGCGCGGCGCGTGGTGGTGATAGAGGGTGTGACCGACACAACCAACATCGGAGCCATCTTCCGTTCCGCCGCAGCACTCGGCATCGATGCCGTGCTGTTGACGCCCGACACCTGCGACCCGTTGAACCGCCGTTCGGTGCGGGTGTCGATGGGTTCGGTGTTTCTCGTGCCGTGGACCTGGCTCGACAGCTACGACACGCTGCGCTCATCAGGATTTCAGACAGCAGCCATGGCACTGAGCGACAACTCCATCTCATTAGGCGACCCGTTATTAAAAGTCATCGACCGACTTGCCATCATCATGGGCACCGAGGGCGACGGACTGCCCCAATCCACCATCGACAGAGCCGACCATGTGGTGCGCATCCCGATGGCCCACGGCGTTGATTCACTTAATGTGGCGGCAGCGGCAGCGGTGGCTTTCTGGGAATTACGAGTTACGTAAACATTTTCGGAAGATTTTTGCACTTTTCGTGTGGAGATTTGCGTTTTTTGTCTTATCTTTGCATCGGAAACGGGTGGTACGCCCGTACCTTATATGAAAAACAACTGCAACAGGCGAAAACACATCAATTTTTCAAAAAACAAACAATAAAACTAATGAAAAAATTACAAGCATTGAACAAGCGCACCGCTCCGAAGAGCGTGATGCCCGAAAAGGTGATTCAGTTTGGCGAAGGAAACTTCCTGCGTGCTTTCGTAGATTGGATACTGTGGAACATGAACCAGCGCACCGACTTCAATGGCAGCGTGGTGGTGGTGCAGCCCATCGAGCGCGGCATGGTGGACTGGCTCAACGGTCAGGACTGCCTGTATCACGTGAACCTGCAAGGCCGCGAGAATGGCGAGGCCGTGAACACTCTGGAGCGCATCGACGTGATCAGCCGCGCGCTGAATCCCTACAGCCAGAACCAAGCCTTCATGGCACTGGCCGACCAGCCCGAGATTCGCTTTGTCATCTCTAATACCACCGAGGCCGGCATCGCCTTCGACCCCGCCTGTAAGTTTGACGACAAACCCGCCTCTTCATATCCCGGCAAGCTGGTGCAGTTGCTGTACCGTCGTTTCCAGACTTTCAACGGCGACCCGAAGAAAGGTTTGATCATCATGCCTTGTGAGCTCATCTTCCTGAACGGCCATCACCTGAAGGAGTGCATCTACAAGTACATCGAGTTGTGGAAAGACGACTTCGGTGCCGACTATGAAGCATTCAAGGAGTGGTTTACGAAATACAATTATGTGTGCGCCACCTTGGTGGACCGCATCGTTCCCGGATTCCCCCGCAAGGAGATCAAGGAGATACAGGAGAAAGTGTCGTACGAGGACAACCTCGTGGTTCAGGCCGAGATTTTCCACCTCTGGGTGATTGAGAAGGCCGAGAACATGACCTGCGAAGAGCTGCGCGCCGAGTTCCCCGCCGAGAAGGCCGGTCTGCACGTGCTCATCGCCGAGAGCGAGAAGCCCTACCACGAGCGCAAGGTGACCCTGCTGAATGGTCCCCACACCGTGCTGTCGCCTGTGACCTATCTGTCGGGTGTTGACATCGTGCGCGACGCCTGCAACCATGAGGTGCTTGGCAAGTACATCCACAAGGTGCAGTTTGACGAGCTGATGCAGACGCTGAACCTGCCGATGGACGAGCTGGAGAAGTTTGCCAACGACGTGCTGGAGCGTTTCAACAACCCGTTTGTTGACCATCAGGTGACGAGCATCATGCTCAACTCGTTCCCGAAGTTCCAGGCCCGCGACCTGCCCGGCGTGAAGACCTACCTGGAGCGCAAGGGCGAGCTGCCCAAGGGCCTCGTCTTCGGTCTGGCTGCCATCATCACCTACTACAAGGGCGGCAAGCGCGAGGACGGCGTGGAGATTGTGCCCAACGACGACCAGAAGATCATGGACCTGCTGAAGGAGCTGTGGGCTACCGGCGACACTCAGAAGGTGACCGATGGTGTGCTGGGTGCCGAGTTTATCTGGGGTGAAGACCTGCACAACGTGGCTGGTCTGGCCGAGCTGGTGAAGAAAGACCTCGACCTGATTCAGGAGAAGGGCATGCTCGAGGCCGTGAAGACGATACTGTAATACACATTTGCAGATTTTTAATACTATTGATATCACGAATGAAACGACGGTGTCGTTTCATTCGTGTTTTTTATGGGCCGCTGTGGCACAGAGGGGACGACAGGAGGGGCGACAGGAGGGGTGACAGGAGGAGCGACAGGAGGAAGGTCAACCAATCTTGGTTGACCTAAAGTAAAGGACAATGGGAGGCGTGTCTTTGTTGTATGAAAAAAAATGAAAATTCTTTATCAGAGAGAGTTGTGTTTGAAAAAAAACATGTACTTTTGCACCCGTGAAACGAAGAGCGTGGTATATTCGCTTAGCGGTAGTGCTTCTGATATGTATATCGGGAGCACGTGAATCGTATGCGGGATTGACAGCCGACTCGTTGGAATTCAGTTTGCTGACGTGCGATCCGCATAGCAAGATATATAGCCTGTACGGTCATACCGCCATCAAGATGTACGACAAGGAAAAACGCATGTCGTTCTTCATCAACTATGGTGTCTTTGACTTTGCAAGCAAGAATTTCATTCTTCGCTTTGTCTTCGGTCTGACCGACTACGAGCTGGGCATCTTCAGCGAGCGCGATTTCATGGCAGAATACCAGTCGCGCGGTAGCGGTGTAACCGAGCAGAAGCTCAACCTGACACCTCAGGAGAAGATGCGCATTTTTCATGCGCTGATGGAGAACAACCGTGAAGAGAACCGATTCTATCGGTATAACTACTTCTACGACAACTGCACCACCCGTGCCCGCGACCTGATCGTGAAGAACTTAGACGGTGCCGTGGTCTATCCTCCGTCGGAGCGTGAAGGCATGAGTTACCGCGATGCCGTGCATGAGTACAACGAAGAGCACCCTTGGGCCCGTTTTGGCAATGACATACTCTTAGGAGTGAAAGCAGACAAGCGTCTGACCCAGGCAGAGTTGCAATTTCTGCCATTCAACCTGCATGACGATTTTGCCGGCGCTGAAGTAGTAAACATCGACGGCAGCCGTCGTCGTTTGGTGTCAGACACCCGCCAGCTGTTGGCGCCAGGAATGCAATTCATCGAAGATGGTTTTCCGCTGCGTCCACGCACTTGTGCGCTGATACTGTTGGCACTCACACTCGTGATAAGCGGCATAGAGCTATACAGCAAGAAGGCAGTGTGGGCATACGACCTGCTATTGATGACCGCCAGCGGTCTGGCCGGCATCGTACTGACAGCCATGATCTTCTCACAGCATCCGACGGTGAGTCTGAACTTACAGATATTGCTGCTCAACCCCCTCCCCCTGTTGTTGGCCTACCCCGTCATTAAGCGGCTGCGCCATCATCAGAGCCATTGGTGGTGGAAAGTCCAACTGGTGTTGATCGCCTTGTTTTTTGCAGGCAGTTTCATTCAGAGTTATGCCGAGGGGATGTTGATTTTGGCATGTTCTTTGCTGATACGATGCTTGGGGTATTATAAAATCACGCCTCATATCCAATTGAAAAAAAACAGAAAAAAATAATATAACAAAAAAGATATAATGGGTTTTACTAAAATTTTGCAGTCATTGTTCGGCAGTAAGTCGACCCGTGACATGAAACTGATTCAGCCGATTGTAGAACAGGTGAAGGCCGTGTATCCTACGATTCAAGCCTTGAGCAATGACGAATTGCGCGCCAAGACCAAGGAGATACAACGTCAGGTGCAAGACTCCGCGAAGTCTGAGAAAGAAGAGATTGCCGCCCTGAAAGCGACCATCGAAGACACCCCCATTGAGGATCGTGAGGCCATATTCAACAAGATAGACAAGATAGAGAAGCATGTGCTCGACCTGTATGAGCAGGAGTTAGACAAAGTGCTTCCCGTGGCCTTCAGCATTGTGAAGGAGACCGCCCGCCGCTTCGCCGAGAACGAGGTGGTAGAGGTGACCGCCACCGACTTTGACCGTGATTTGGCCGCCACACACGACTTTGTGACCATCGACGGCGACAAGGCCTATTACCACAACCACTGGATGGCAGGCGGCAACGACCTGAAGTGGGACATGGTGCACTACGACGTGCAGTTGTTTGGTGGTGCCGTGCTCCATCAGGGCAAGATAGCCGAGATGGCCACGGGTGAGGGTAAGACGCTGGTAGCCACGCT
>CAMJFC010000114.1 GCA_946404865.1 uncultured Prevotellaceae bacterium | reverse complement strand
ACCTATAGAACAACATGTCGTCGTTTACAGCCTGCAAAATGACCTATACGCCTCAATTCATGGATGACCCTATAGATGGAGTCCCAGTTCACTTCGCTGGCCTTAGCTACCAGTGAGACTCCATGCCGTCCCAATGAAAAGACCTTGGTTGCAAGGAAGCTTCTTTTCGTTCTCTCGTCATGCAGGATCATGTGCTTTTTATCTTCCTCAGAAAATATTTCTGCTGGATTATTCGTACCCAGATACAGTTTAGAAAACATGTATATGGGCTCGATTTTTCTGGCAGATTAGAGAATGTAGTCAGTTTATAACCAATAAGTTAATGATTTATTAAACAAAAATGATTGCCAGAGAGATTATAGAAACAAGTATAAAACCAATGAAAGGGAAGGTGCAAAAATCGTCCCAGGTATTTTTTATCATTACTAGCTGTATAATTATTTACTTTTTTACTTTTCCCTCCAATTCTTCCAGTTCCTCATCGGTGGTTGCCCAACTGGTCACAAACCTGCAGGTGGTGTGCTGTTCGTCATAGCGGCCCCAGGTCTCAAACACCACTTCTTTCTCTAACTCCTTGATCATCTCGTCAGGAATGATGAAAAACTGCTGATTGGCCGGTGAGTTATTGAAAGGGCGCAGACCGTTGCGGATCATGATGGCGCGAAGGCGTTTCGCCTGTTCATTGGCATGGCGGGCTATCTTCAGGTACAGACCGTCAGTGAAGAGCGCCTCAAACTGTACGCCTGTGAGCCGTCCCTTTGCCAACAAAGCCCCGTGTTGTTTCACGATGCTGAAGAAATGGCGCGGTGCATTGCCCTTCGGAAAGACCAAAGGTCGTCCCAGCATTTTCTATTCTTAGTTCTCATACCTTCGGTGCTTTCATCGAAGAGACCATAGCATTCGGCATCTGCCTCTTCGGCACTTACTTTGCCTTCTCCGAACGGCAGGCTTTCGCTTGCCAACAGCGTCTCGTCGAGGTCAATGTGCTTCACCATCGGACGCATATAATCATTTTTTGTTGTCATGGCTGGATGGTTTTTATTTGATGATTACTTTTTTGCCGCTTACGATATAGATGCCCTTGGGCAACCGGTTGCCACTCTCACCGTTGACATGCTGGCCGCTGAGGTTGTACCAGCCGTTGGCAGGAGCGGGCTGCTCAAACACCCTCTCGGAAATGCCGGTGGTTTCGAAGGCCAGCGCGATGCCGTTGGCTGAGGTGCTGCTCAGGTCGGGCTTCTCATCGTCGGCCAGACGCAGATAGGCTTTACCGGCTGCCAGCGTGCTCTCGTCGGTTTCGTAGAGCTTGCCGTTTTTGATGACATAGTGGGTGTAGCCGGCTTCGTTGCCGATGACGGTGGGTTCAGTCACACCTATCAGTTTGTTGTCCGTCACAGGCTCAGCCTCGCTGACGATGTTCACATCGTAGCTCGTCGCATCGCCCGTCTTGTGCAGGATGACCCCTTCGCCAGCGGGCACTTGGGTCAACGCTGTCAGCACAGCAAGCGCATGTTCTTTATTCACCGACGTCACAGCGTAGGCTGTGAGTCCCTCTACCTCGCTAAAGTCAAGCGCGTAGGTGCTGCAAAAGGTGGTGTACTCTTTGGCAGGGCTGAGGGTGACCATCGGCTCACCGGTGTTCAGATATTTCTTGAAGAAAGCCATGGCATCATCAGTGAAGTTGGGTGCTGTGGCATGAGCGAGGAAAGGATTGAGCGAATAATCCTTGTCGGCATCATCAACCTGCGAGAGCAGAAGGTATGGAACGATGTTGCAGTGTGTGGGGTCGGTCGTATCTTGCAGGCTGAAATTGGTGATGACAGGACAAGTAATCATGGCTGCGAAATTTTTCACATCGAAATAAGACAAAAAGTCAAAGAGCCGTTCCCAATCCCAATCACCATGAGTGCTGAGGAAGTTTTCAAACACATTTCTCGGCCAACCTACCCGTTCCACGTTATGGCGGAAGTCAGCATGTCCTGTGATGCTGGGAGCGATAGCCCTTACCCTGTGGTCGAGTGCAGCGGTGACGTAGGTGAGCGCCCCGCCCTGGCTGCCGCCCATTGCAAATATATTGTTGGCATCGACTCCTTCATATTGTGTCAAGAAATCAATGGCCCGCACACAGTCGAGATGAGCACCATAGTAATAATGTTGGTGCATGTCGCCCAGCCCGTATGCATAATAGTCGGGACTGCTACTGCCTTCCGGGCAATAGATACTTTGGTCAGCACGGTTGAGCATCTGTCCGCGAGTAGAGAAGACAAATTCACACCATCCGTTGGTCTCCGTGCGCGAGGGTACGGTCAACTTCCCTGTCCCATTGTCAGTACCTTGAAATTTCACCAACACAGGATGCGCCTCTGTTTCCTCACCCACAGGCACTGCGAGCAGGCCGCCCACGGTGACAGGCTCCTCACCTACAACGTTCGGTGTGGACTTCATCGTCACTTTGTAAACCACACGCGTATCGGAATCCTTCTTACCCTCGGTGTATTCCTCGATGGTATATTCAGGACTGATTGCCGCCAATTCGTCGAGGGCAGCTGCCCAGAACTGTTCAAAATCGTCTTTGGCATCGCGCTGGCAATCAATATTCTCCAGTTGGTAAGCAATGTTGTAGGCACAGAACGTTTTACCGTTGGCTGAAGCCTTGAAGTGATATACACCAGGAGCCGTGACCGCATTAGCCAAGTTAGCTTCCGTATCGGTCACCATGGCCTCATGTCCATCGCCGGCACCAGCTGTGACCGCCCATTCGTATGTCTTCAGCACATTCTCCATGTCGTCAGTGAGCACCACTCTCATGTCCACCGTCTGCTCTTCCAACTCTGGATTGACGAGTGCGAAATGCAGTACAGGCTGCTCGCCTCCTTTAAATTCGCGTATATCGGCATTGTTGTAGTCAGAGAAGAGCACCATTTCACTGGCCTCTTTAGGGTCGGTGATGACAGGCACGGTTGACACCAGGGTCACCCGGTCGAACGTGTATCCACCACCGCTGACCCGCACGCCATTGGTGCGTATCTCATCAATCATGTTGTCTGGGATGAGCAGCGTGTAGTCGACACCCACCTCACTGATGGCAGCAGACTCCGACATTTTAGCGTAGCCTTTCGTATTGAGTCGTGCTTGCGGCCATTTAGCTGTCGGCGATTTCTCGATGACATGCACTTTGAGCGCGGCCCCTGTGGTGACGGCTGCAAATTTCTCGGCAGGAATATACTCCGAATTACCCCAACCGTCGGGACAGGTAGTATGGCAATACCAGATAGGCAGAGAGACCGTCACATCTATCGTGTTATCCGTTCCGTCGTTGACGTATTGAATCAGGTCAACACTGGTGAATGTGTATCCACATCCTTTGACGATGAGTCCACCCGTGTCGCTAATGGTAGAGATGACATCTTGCGTCAGACTGAAGACCACCTCGCCGGGTTCGCTGACTGCGCTACTCAAATTAGGATTGAAATTGGCCCATTTGCCATTTTGCAGATATACCTGCGGATGCGCACAAGTAGGCGATACAGCACTTACTGTGACCACCACCTTGTCGCCCGCTTTGCAGTCGGCAAAGAGTGCGGCGGCAAACTTCTTCCACCCTGCCGACCAGTCGTCGGCACAGGTCGTCTCGCCCGTGTAGAGATTTGTCCTTTTTTCTACTTTGTCGGCATGCGCATACATGACCGGCATCAACAACGCCATCAGAACGATGGCCCACCGATTGAAAAAGAATGATTTTTTCATGTGAAAGATATTTGGATTATTGGTTTGTCATGGCAAAGATGCAACAGTTCAGACAAACACAATAGTCCAAATGTCTATGAAAGCATCCCAAAATAGAAATCCAACATTTGGGATAGTGGTATGCAACAAACGGGAAGTTGCTACTGCTTGTTTTTCATATATTCAGAGGGCAGCACGCCATATTCCTCCTTGAAATATTTGGCAAACTGCTTCGGCGACATCCCCACACGATAAGCCACTTGCGAGATACTCTCACCGCTTTGTTCGAGTAGTTGTCGCCCTTGTTTGACGCGGATGACACGGATGAACTCGATAGGAGTCTTCCCTGTGATGGCCAAGAGACGCTTATAGAGGTGCGCCCTGCTCATCCCTATGGCATCGCTCATGTCCTCGACAGAGAAATCAGAGTCGTCGATATGCTCTTGAACGATACGGATGGCTTTCTCTTTGAGTTGCATATCGAGCGATGTCACCTCGACAGCAGAGGGTTCGATGTCAGCATAACGATTGAGAGGTTTATCCTCTGGTGTCTCATCTTCCCGGCCGGCCGGCACCGTCTTTTCGAGGGGGAAGTCAGCAGATGCGGTTGTTCTTTTCCGTCTCAGCGCTTTCACGCCCCACCCACAAGCGGCACCACATCCCAGCAACAATAACACCAGAATCGCCGTGCGTGTCCACGAGAAAGACAGACCTTCGGTCTGCAAATGGTTAGGGGATAACGAGAAGCAGCCTTTAGAAGAACCAAAAAGCATATCGCCGTTGGGCATACACGTTACTGCCCTTACATGAAAAGTCACGTCGCCCATGTTTTTATCAGGGCTAAAGGCGTTACACGTAAACGTCGTTCCATCCGACACGACGCGCGTGACGGCATGCTCCGAGGCAGCCCAGATATTCCCTTGTTTGTCACGTCCCAATGCGAGGATATAATTATCGGCCATGCCATCATCGGCAGTCAGTCGGGTATAGGTCTGCGTTAACCTGTCATAGATATAAAGTCCGGAGCGTGTGCCCATCCACAGTTTCCCGTCAGATCCTACCTCCATGATACGCACCATTTGGCGGTTGAGGAAGTCATCGCCTTGTTGGTCTGTGAGCGGCCGCACAATCTTCGTCTTGGTATCGAGCACGAACATCCCCCACCCCGTAGCCACAAAAAGTGTATCGCTATCGTATTTCAGGTCGGCTATGAAATTGGTGGTGAGCGGCGAATTGTCTTTATTGAAAACCGAGACACGCCCCGTGGAGTCGCAGCAGAACAGTCCATCTTTCATGGTTGCTATCCATAGGTTCCGTTGGCTGTCTTCAGCAAAGCCGGAAACATAATCGAGTTGGCTTGTCCGAAGTGATTCATTGTCAGGGGTATGGAAAGCACCGTTCTGATAATAAAAGGGGCCGTTGCCGAAAGAGCCAAACCAAATACGCTTTTGCGAGTCTTTAAAAGCGCAAATCACAACATCTGAAGGAAGAGTTCCAGAGAGTTTATTGTAGAACTGAAACGGTTTTTCCTGTGTCTCCCTATACGCCATCCCTTCACCGTCGAGGCCCATCCACAAACTACCGTTGGGTTCTACGACGAAGCAACTGACATTCACACTCTTCCCCACTTCCACTTTCTGAAAGAGGCCCGACGTTGTCTCGCCGCTCTGCTGCAGACATCCTGTGACAAGGAGAGAGAAGAGTAAGCACAGGGAAAAGTATATATATTTCATGAAACTTCTATGAAATGACACGAGTTGCCAGCCCTCTTAAGGAGAGCACATCATCTAAGCTCTTTATCCTTCAATCTTGGCCGTCTTCCAGATACCACTTGGAGTACTCCACATAGTGACGGGCGTAGCTCTCGGCCTGATCGGCTGCGGTCTTCTTGATGAACTTGGCGGGCACCCCACCCCATATCTCATGGTCGCCGATGACGGTACCGCCGAGCACCAAAGCACCAGCAGCCACAATGGCACCACGGCCCACCACGGCATTGTCGAGCACCACAGCACCCATGCCGATGAGCGAGCCCTGACGGAGCGTGCAAGCGTGAACTGTGGCATTATGACCGATGGTGACATCATCCTCGATGATGGTCGGCCCAATCTTGTTGGTGACATGCACCACAGCACCGTCCTGCACGTTGACGCGGTTGCCCATGGTGACAGGTGCCACATCGCCGCGTACCACGGCATTGAACCACACCGAGCACTCGTCGCCCATGGTCACTTCGCCCACGATGGCGGCATT
>CAMJFC010000113.1 GCA_946404865.1 uncultured Prevotellaceae bacterium | reverse complement strand
CCTGAGTTCTCACATTCCTTCTCGCTCAATTACCTGAAGACATGGACCGAACATTCCATGCTCGTCAGTGCCTATTACCGTCCCACCAATGACGTGATGCAGCGCATACGCTGGCAGAGCAGCACCGACGGACTGATGTATCAGACCTCGATGAACGTGGCGAAGAGCCTCAGCACAGGCCTCGAACTGGTGGTGAAAAACAAACTGTGGCGTATCCTCGACCTCACCACCACGGTCAACGCCTATTACTACAAGCTCAACGGATTCAGTTATGACATCGACGGACAGACGGTCACGGGCGACGAGAACCACAACTTCACCTGGAACGCAAGGATGCAGGCCAGTCTGATACTGCCTTACGACATCACCGTGCAAGTGTCGGGGCGCTACAATGCCCGCCAGGTCATCACACAGGGCTACCGCAAGGCCAACTACGGCATGGAGGCCGCCATCAAGAAGAATTTCTTCAACAAGGCGCTTACCGTCTCCGTCAACTGCCGCGACTTGTTCAACAGCCGTCAGTGGGAGACCTATACCAGCGACGACACGTTCACCCGCTACCAGAAGAACTGGCGCCGCGGCCGCAGCGTCAACTTCACCGTCACTTGGAACTTCGGTAACATGAAAGCCAAACGTCCCAAAGGCGAAGAAAACCGCGAGGGTGAGGATAACAACGAGCAGGACAACAATAACAACAGTTTCAGCGTTGGGGGTGAGGAATAAATAATTCAAGTTCAGTATATACGGAAGATATAAGAAGTTAGAAGTTGAACAAATAAGTGCCTTTCCGCCAGAGTGATTCGGCGGGTCCGCGCGGGTGGCGGCGTGCCCAAAGAAGGGTGGCGGCAAGTTGGATGGACACCATCAGGACTCCGGCGAGCAAGGCGAACGTATGACCTAACATACGGTATAATCCCAACCCCCAGCCATAGAAAAGGAAACAGCCCAACACCGATTGCAGCAGGTAGTTGCTCAAGCTCATCCTTCCGAAGGTGCAGACCGGGGAAAGCAGTTTGCGGATTTTGGCAGACGCATACCACAGCAAGACGATGGATGCCGTTTCGGTTAATAACAGCATGAGATTGACGATGGGGTTGAGCCATTGGGAGCAGCCGCCAAACGCAACGCAGTTGCCAATGACCGCCAAGGGCAGACACGTGGCGAGGATGCCCTTCCAGACAAGCAGATGGCGGCCTTCATCGCAAAACAAGCGGTAGCGCCCGAACAGCAAACCTAAGAGGAAGAGACCGAAAATCTGGGTCAGTCGTCCCGTCAAGGCGAAATAACCTAAATTGGCAGGAAAGGCATAGCGCAGATTAAGCACCACATTCTGCCAAAAACCGCTCTCTTGATGATGGTGTGCCAGCATGGCGTAGTCATCCCATACCCAGTTCCAGTCCGGTGCAGAACCCCCTCCCGCAAAGATTTGACAGGACAGTTGCCACAGTTCAACTGGTTGAATCAGCACAACGACCGTGATGGCCCATAACCAACGGTTGGATAAACGGCTGCAAGGAATCAAGAGCAGTCCGCACAGCGCGTAAGTAGTCAGGATGTCACCATCATAAAAGGCGATGTCAATCAATCCGATGACAAACAGTAGTACCATGCGCCAGGCAAAGCGGGTGCGCGACATACCGCGGCTCAGCATGATGTAAAAAGAGAAACCGAACAGCAGGGCGAAGATACCGTACATCTTGCCCGATATCAGCAGGGTGACGATGGGGTAGAGCGTCTTATCACATGGCAGTGACCATCGTGCTTGCGGGTCGAACGCATCGAACGACTCCACCGCATGAAACAGGATGATGCCGATGACAGCCACACCGCGGAGGGCATCGGCCACCTCTATCCGCGTGCTTGACGAGCTCATAATCTAAAACCGAAGAATGTTTGGACGCGCCATTTGATGTTATGCACGGTCAGGCGGTCTTTATTGCCGATGTTGGTGAAGTTAAACACCATCGACAGTCCTAAGAATTTGTTCTTCCATTGGTGTACCACAGCTCCTCGACCCGTGATGATGACCTCGGGGAAGTGGTAGCTCAGGGGGACTTTCGTATCCCCGAAGGTCATCGATGTGTTGCTATAGACGATGAACGTGGGGAGTGCTGAGATATGCAGCAGCCAGTCTTGCGACGGCACGTAGTTATAGCCATAGCCGCCACCGATGCCGATGTTCGTCATTTTCAACTGCATCTCCTTTTCCCATTTGAGCGTGGCGTGCTGTCCCATGCCTGATGCGGCAAGCATAAAACTGCCCGCAGATTGCCGTTGGATGTAGCTCTGCGAGAAGGCGGCAGGGTAGGAGAACTTGCGACTGTTGAAAACATAATAGGCGTTCAGGTTCAGCGTCTTGACCGACAGCAGGTCGGCAGGCAGGTCGATGTGTTCCACGTCGTCGGGATGGGCTTCGTAATGCCCTTCGTGCCAACCGGTGAAGTTTTTGGCGTCTTGATAGATGAGGTCGAAACCGAAACGCTTGCCGTACGACCTGAAGTTCAGTTCGTAATCGCGGTATTTACCCATCAGTTTGGCGGGATTGAGCGAGGCGCTGAGTGAGAAACCTAGGTAATTCACCCCGATGCTGATGGTTGACTTGTAGTCGGCTTTCATTTCCGAATTGAAATGGTAGTCTGCATCAACCCCCTCAGACTCAATCTTCGCTCCCGATATGTTCAGACGCGCCATGAGGGTCCATTTGGTCTTCGGCCGTTCGATATAAGCCGTGTCGATGCTGCCATAGCGATAGTAACGGGCAGTGAGCACACTGTCCACCTTCGTCAATATCTTCCGTGCACGGCTCTGGGCTGCCACTTCCGAACAGCAGAAGATGGCCACCCATAACAATAGCCATTTACCATATATGATTATCTTAGAATACATAACCGAGGTTGAGGAAGAAATAGAGTTTTTTGGTGTGGTTGCTGTAACCGAGTGTGGCACCGACAGGACCCACGATGGTGTTGTAGTAGTAGGCTAACTGTCCGCCAATCAGGGTGCGATGGTCGAAGAGGTCGCTGAGATGGTCGCCTTGCTGTGCGACTGCCACCCGGGCAAGCACATAGTTGTTTTCTGTGAGGCGTCCTTGCGCTTGGAGTTGGGCTGCCACAAACTGGTGGTCAATGTATTCCATGTTTCCTATGCCGGCGAAAGGCATCTGCTGTTCCACGTAGTGTCCGAACCAATTGCCGCCGATGGTGTTGCCAAAGACGGGAGGAATGATGGTTCCGAAGAGCAGACGGCCGTAGAGCATGGGTTGGAGGGTGAAGTGGTAACCGATGGGGAACGACATGCGCCAGTTGGCATTCACCTCGCTCATGCCTGCCTTCTTGCCGATGGTCTTCCCTTCGGCATCACGTTCTTTGAGTTGGGCAAAGTCATTGGTGACATAGGCATACCCGGCTTTAAAGCGCGCACCGCGTGTGGGGAAATACCAGTTGTCCTCACTATTGTAGTTGATACGTGCGTGATAACTGATGAAATGCTCATTTTTGAGGTCCACTTGCATCGATGATGCTGAACCGAGTTTGTTGCGGTAGTGCATATAGTCCCATCGTACCCCATACTGTATATTGAAATGCCGCAAATCGTGGTTGATGGGTATAAACTCAGCCTGGAACTGATTGTATTGGATATTATAATCGCGGTCACCTTTGAAGAAGATATCTACGTCATTTCGATAGAAGGTGTAAGAGAGTGTAGGACGGGTGATGCTGCGCGGGTGAATGGTCAATTCGCCTCGTGCCATCAACCGTTTGCCAAGACGAAGTGTGATGTCGGCATTCATCGGTATGGCTGTCTTAAACGGAATGTCGAGTCCCAACTGCATGGCGACGTATTCCTCTGTGTCGTAGCGTGCGCCTAAATGAAGTTGTGCTGATTTTCGGTTGCCGGCCGACAGATAGACATGCACTCCGTCGGCTTCATTCCACTCTTTTACTACTTGATCCCAGATACCATGAATTCTTGTGCGGGGTTGATTCTTTTTCAATTTCTCCGGCACAAAACGGCATTCGGCTGTCTGGTAAAACAAATCCACACGCATCGATGTGGTCAATTCTTGGGCAAGGGTGGCGTCGATGCTGTCTATGCGGTCTAAATGAAATTTCTCGCGCAGGAAATGCTCTGCCTGCGGTGTCATGTTCTCGTAGGTGATGTTCGTGATATAATGCTTCTCGGTCATCACCTTCGGGCGCAGTGGATAGAGCTTGGGGTGCTTGTATGAATCAGGGACGCCGATACGACGTTTCAGTGCCATGATATCGTCCCAGTGGCGCATGGCTTCCTCTTCACCGCGACGGATGAGCGTGTCGATGGCTGATGGCGAGAAACTGGCCGAGCCGTAGCCTTTGGTGTCCACTTGCAAATGCAAATCAGTGATGGCCAGGTTCTCTTCGAGTTTGTTCTTACAGTTCACATCGATGATTTGGCTGAGGATACTCATGGTGCCGCCCAGTTCTTCGGCTATCTTTGGCGCTCCCTGTACCGTGACACCAAGGATGATGTCGGCACCCATCTGGCGTGCGATGTCGGCCGGATAGTTGTTCTTCAGTCCGCCGTCAACGAGCACTTTGTCACCGATTCTCACGGGCGAGAAGGCTGCCGGGATGGCCATCGAGGCGCGCATGGCCTGTGGCAGTCGTCCGCTATGAAAATCAACCTCGCTGTTGTCGATGATGTTCGTGGCCACACAGGCGAAGGGGATAGGAAGGTCATTGGTGAAGTCGAGCGAGTCGGTAAAACCGACGCAGAGCTGTTGGAACAGCTCGGCCAGGTTCTTGCCTTTGATGATTCCTCCAGCCTGGTTGCTGCGCTTGCCGATGGACAAACCGGTGCTATAGATATAGGTGTTTTGCTTCTTCCTGTCGTCGAGGCTCTGATTGCGCAAGTCCTCTTTGTCGGTAATGACATAACTCCAGTCTTGCACGCGCACCATGGAATCAAGCGCATTGGCATTATAACCGATGGCATACAGGCCGCCGATGATGCTTCCCATTGATGTGCCGGTGATGATATCGACGGGTATGCCCGCCCGCTCCAGCACCTTCAGCACGCCGATGTGGGCCATGCCCTTGGCACCGCCGCCACTCAAGACAACAGCCACACGTTTCCTGCTGACAGATGAACTGTCTGTCTGAGCGACAACCATAGCGCTCATCAACGCAAATACGATGGTAATGAATAAGTATTTCTTCATAGTGGCTACAAAGATATAAAAAAAGGCTGAAAGTCTCGCACTTTCAGCCTTTAAATTTTGATTTTATTTCGCCCCTCCGCCTAATGCGATATAGAGGGCGATAACGGCTTGTGCGCCGTTGTACATGTTCATCGCCTCGCTCAGCTGCGCGTTGAGAAGCGTTTCCTGGGCGGTCAGCACTTCCAGATAGTTCGACTTGCCGTTGTCCATGAGCTCATGCGTGCCGAGATAGGCTTCGTGCAGCACTTGCACCTGCCGGTGGTAGTAAGCATATTTCTCACGTGCAGCCTGGCAGTCGGCCAGTGCTTCGTTCACCTGATTGCCGGCGTCAATGACGGTCTGCACATACCTGCGTTTCAAGTCTTCCTCGGTCAGTTGCGCAATCTTGTAATTGGCCTTAATCTGTCCCCGTGCGAAGATGGGTTGGGTGAGTGAGGCCACGGCATTGAGCAAGATTTTGCCGGGATTGACGACCATGCTTCCCGCGCTGTTGGTCCAACCTGCCACCCCCTGCAACGAGATGTTCGGGAAGAAAGCCGAACGGGCTGCCTGGGTGTTGTAGAACGCTTCTTCCATGGCGAAGTCGGCCAGACGGATGTCGGGACGCCGCTCAAGCAGACTGGCGGGGACGCCAATCCGGATGAATTTCGAGTCAAACATCCTTTGTCCGGTGGTCGTGTCAGGATGCTCTGGCAGTGCGGCGCTGCCCCAACTGCTACGCTCGATGTGCTGAGGTGTTTCGGCCAGCAGCCGGCAGATGGCATTCTCCACGCTGCGGATGTTGCGGCGCACATCGACAATCTGCGTCTTCA
>CAMJFC010000112.1 GCA_946404865.1 uncultured Prevotellaceae bacterium | reverse complement strand
GCGATAGCCATAGCCTCACCCCCAACCCCTCTCCAAGGGGAGAGGGGCGTGGATAGTAACGCGGAGAGACATTTGAACAGCAATACAAATCGCTATCCGCCGATAGAGTCTCCCTCCTTGGGAGAGGGTACGGGGGAGGCACCCACCCTTTGGACAGACTTCAATCAAGATATCTTAGTGAAGATGCCCGATGAGCTGTTGCCGCCGAAGAGTGCCGCGGGCATTGAGGTGGAAGGTAAGCGCGTGAAGAACCGGATGGAATGGGACTTCAGCGTAGGCGTGGCCCGCGTGTATGCCCTGCGCTGGAAGTATTACAATCCCGAAAAGGCAAGGCAGTTGCACGTGCGCATCACCGACACCAAAGGGGTGGTGTATAAAGAAGATGACATCACCTTCCTGCAAACTCAGCAGAAAAAGACGAAGCGCAAGATGACGAGCATCACTACCGGTTCGCAAATCAATGCCGGCACCTATCATGTCGTGGTGAGCGGCGAGGGACTGGACGAGATGCTGTTCGACGCGATGACAGTGGAATGAAAAGAAGACCCTCCCCCTGCCCCTCCCTTGTAGGGAGGGGAGTGGTTAGCTTGATGTCAGAGGTGGCTTGCAAGGAATATTACGCCATAAGTAGGGACAGGGCGGCCCTGTCCGCAAGATTTGAGGTTTGAGGTTTGAGATTTGAGGTTTGAGATTTGAGGTTTGAGATTTGAGGTTTGAGATTTGAGGTTTGAAATTTGAGGTTTGAGATTTGAGGTTTGGAATTTGAGGTTTGAGATTTGAGGTTTGAGATTTGAGGTGGAAAATTAGAAAAGAATAAGATATGCCAAAACCACATCCATACTATCTTCGTCAGGTCGTTGCCTCCGTGCTGGGCCTGTTGATGCCCACTATATTGATGGCGCAACATCATGACTGGGAAGACCAAAGCATATTGCAACAAAACCGCGAGGCGGCACGTGCCTCCTTCAACGCCTATGAGTCGCAATATGGTGACCAACATCGTTCGCTCGATGGCGTGTGGAAATTCCATTGGACGCTGACACCCGACGAGCAACCCGAAGGATTCTACCGCACGGACTTCAACGACAGCGGTTGGGCATCCTTTCCAGTGCCCGGCGACTGGGAAGTGCCGCCGACGGGCTACCCCCGCTATGGCACCCCTATCTACAGCAGCAGCGGCTACACCTTTAAAATCAACCCGCCCTTCGTCATGGGCGAACCGAAAAAGAGTTACACCGCATACATGGAGCGCAACCCCACGGGCGTGTATCGTCGCACCTTCACCGTGCCCGCGGCATGGGAAGGCAAAGAAGTCTTTATCCGTTTCGGCGCGGTGAGCAGCGCCTTCTATATCTGGATCAACGGACAGCGTGTGGGTTACTCGCAAGGCAGCATGGAGCCCGCCGAATTCCGCATCACCGACTATATCCGCTTGAAGGGTGAGAACCAAATCACGTTGGAGGTGTTGAAATACTCCGACGGCAGTTATTTAGAAGACCAGGACATGTGGCGCATGGCCGGCATCCACCGCAGCGTCACCCTCATCGCCACGCCTAAGATACGCATCCGCGACTTCGGCGTGCGTACGGTCTTAGACCGCAATTATGAAGATGCGCAACTCATCATCCATCCCGAACTGGCCGTGACGGATGGTATGCGTGGCGAGGGCTACCATGTGGAAGCCATGCTCTTCGACGCCGACAGGCGCGGGGTGCTCGACAGCATCCTGACGCAAGACGCCGTGCCGATGTTGAACCTCGACCACAAGGCCGCCATCATGAACGACCGCAACCCCCAGCGGGGTTATCCGAAGTGGGGCTGGCTCACCGCCACCGTGAAGAATCCGAAGAAATGGACCGCCGAGACCCCTTACCTCTACACCCTGCGCCTTACGCTCGTTGACAGCACAGGACGCGCCCGTCAGCAGATAGAGACGAAGGTCGGTTTCCGTCAGTTGGAAATCCGCGACGGTCGTTTTTTGGTCAATGGCCGTCAGGTGCGTTTCCGTGGCGTCAACCGTCATGAGATGGACCCCGAGAGCGGTCATGTGATGAGCGAGGAACGGATGTTGCAAGACATCCTGCTGATGAAGCGCGCCAACATCAACGCCGTGCGCACCTGTCACTATCCCAACAGTGAGCGGTGGTACGAGTTGTGCGACAGCATCGGTCTGTATGTGATGGACGAGGCCGACATCGAAGAGCACGGACTGCGTGGTCAGTTGGCCAGCGACCCGTCGTGGGCGGCGGCATGGATAGACCGCACGCAGCGTCTTGTCATCCGCGACCGCAACCACCCGTCGGTGGTGATGTGGAGTTTAGGCAACGAAGCCGGCTGGGGCACCAATTTCGCCCTGACCGCCGCTTGGATACACGAATACGACCCCACCCGCTTCGTCCATTATGAGGGAGCACAAGGCAATTCAACACTCAATCATTCTCAATTCAACATCGCCGAAGGCTACAACTCAACATTCAACATTCCACATTCAACATTCAAAGACCCTTCGAGCGTGGATGTCATCTCACGGTTCTACCCCCGCACGCAGGATGAGTATCTGAATCCCGGCGTGAAAGACGCCAACATGGAACGGCCTGAGAACGCCCGTTGGGAGCGGTTGCTGAGCATCGCCCAGGACGAGCGCGACACCCGTCCGGTGCTGACGAGCGAATATGCCCATGCCATGGGCAATGCGTTGGGCAATTTCCAGGAGTATTGGGACGAGATGTACAGTCACCCCCGCATGGCAGGCGGTTTCATCTGGGAATGGGCCGACGAGGGCATCTTCGTGAAACGTGACGACGGCAAGGTGATGACCGCCTACGGCGGCGACTTCGGCGACTCGCCCAACCTGAAAGCCTTCTGTCTGAAAGGCATCGTGAGCAGCGACCGCCAGCCCACCCCCAAATACGATGAGGTGAAAGCCGTCTATTCGCCCGTGCAGTTCCGTTTTGAGAAAGGCAAGGTGACCCCTGTGTTGGTGGATGCACATTGTTCGCTCGATGATTATGACATCCGTCAGACCGAGCACGACGGCCTCATCGATGTCACCGCCACGTTGAAGCACGACACCCGTTGGGCGAAAGCAGGTTATGAGATTGTCCACCGACAGTTCATCGCCGACAAGGATTGGTATGTCCGCGCCCTTAAAGGACAGAAACGGTTGAAAGCGAAGAAAGAGAAAGACACAGCGGTACTTTCGGCCGCAGCGCAAGATTGGTTTGCCCGTCTGCGTCCCCATTTCTTCCGTGCCCCCACCGACAACGACAAAGGCTTCGGCAACTGGATAGCGAAAGAGTGGAAGAACGAGCAGTTGGACCAGTTGCGCGACTCCGTCGTCAGTCCGTTGCGCATCGAGACACAGTCAGACGGCAGCGTACGCGCCCAAGCCACCGTGGCTTACAAGGCCTTGCACGGCAGTGTCGTGACACACTACGACTATACCGTTTCAACCGACCGCAGCATCGACATGACCGTGCGGTTTGAGCCCACGGGCAGTCTGCCTCCCCTCCCCTGCATGGGCATCACCGTGCTGTTGCCCAAGGAGGTGTCGAACCTGACCTATTTCAGCCGTGGTCCGCAGGATAACTACCCCGACCGCCACGCCTCGACCGCCATCGGCTTGTGGCAGAGCACCGTGAGCGGGCAGTATTTCCATTATCCCCGTCCGCAGGACAGCGGCAACCACGATGACACCGCCTATCTGGAACTGACCGACGCCCGAGGCAAGGGTTGGCGCATCAGTTGCGTGGAGCGTCCTTTCTCGTTCTCCGTGCTGCCTTACAGCACCAATCATCTCTACACCACCGCCCATGACTGCGACTTAGTAGAAGATGCAGAGTATGTGTATCTCCATTTGGATGCCGCCGTGATGGGATTAGGCAACAGTTCGTGCGGTCCCGGTGTGCTGAAGAAATATGCCATCGCTGAGGGAGAGCATGTGCTGAGGGTAAGGATTGAGGTGCAGGGAAGTTAAAGAAGTTAAGGAAGTTAAAGAAGTTAAAGGACAATAGTTTGTGACATCTTCGACTGCTTGGGGAGTTAAAGAGCAGTAGGGGCGGGTCTCTGTGCCCGCCCGCACGAGCGATAGCGAGTTCGGAACGCTCTGAAAGAGCAACGAACTCATAGCCCAGGGTAACACCCTGGGGTTAAAGGACAATAGTTTTGTGACGTCTTCGACTGCTCGGGGACCCCTGCAAAGGGAGGGGAACTGGCTGACGCCGCAGGTTACGTAAATGTTTACGTAATAAAAAATTACTAATCTGGTGGATAAAGGCTGAAATTGTCTTATCTTTGCAAACGGTAGCGGACTACTGTACAAATCAGAAGCATCACCCAATACTGAAACAATCAAATACTACAAAATTAATACTACAAACATGAAAAAAATCTTTATCCTTGCATTGCTGTCAGTCATGGCTGTCCATGGCTGGAGCCAGATGTCACAAATAGTGAGCATCGACGGCACAAGCAACGGGAAGTTCGTCACGAACATGACGTTCAATGGCGACAATGTGACCGTGAATTATGACGGTGGCACGAGCGAGACCCTTGAGGCCAGCGCCTTAGCCATCGACTGCTCTTATGCCGTGTCACTGTCGCAGTCCGATTCTCAAGGCAACAGCGACAAGTTGGCCATCTACGGCGGCCGTGTTGTCAACGTGAATGTGGCCCGCACTGTGAAGAACAGTTTCTGGGCACCTGTCTGTTTCCCCTTCTCCATGACCGAGGAGCAGATTACCGCCGCCTTCGGCGAAGGAGCGCGTGTGACCCGTCTGGACAAGGCCACCGCCAAGAGCATCAATTTCTCGCGTGTGAGCAGCATCACCGCCGGCGAGCCCTATCTCGTCCGTCTGCCCGAAGGAGCAGCCGACATCACCTCCTTCTCCTTGCAGGACATCGCCCTGAGCAACATCACCGAGGGAGCCACCCTCAGCGGTGAGGCCTACGCCATGACCGGCACCATCCCCACCACGACGCTCACCGGCGACAACTACTATTACTTCACCACCTCGAACACGATGCGTCCGCTCATCTCCGGCAATAACATACTCCCCTTGCGCGGCTATATGCAATCGCTTGACGGTGCGTCAGGAGCCAACGACGTCTTCTTCAGCATCGACGGCCAGACGACCGGCATCGCCAGTATCACTGCCGACGGCGTGGAAGTGAACGAAGGCGACATCTATCATATCAGCGGCCAGCGTGTGGGCAACCATCAGGGCAGTCTTCACAAAGGTGTTTATATCATCAACGGTAAAAAAGTCATCATCAAATGAAACGCGCTAACACCCACTACCTCGCTCCCGCCATCAAAGTGATGGCCGTAGCCCCTGTGACCCTTCTCGATGCGACCGTCAACTCCGACAACGACCCCATCGGTCAGGACCCCAACCCTGGCAATGGTGATGACCAAGCCGCCAACCGGGGAATGTTCGATGACAACATTCTTTTCCAGCCATCAAAAGTATGGGAATAACCTATCCGACACCATCAACCGTAAAAAACGAAGAAACAAGATGAAACACTATATTTTCAAAGCATTTCTGTTCTTGTCGGCACTTTTCTCATACAGTACAGTGCATGCCGATAACACCATCTTCCAAACCGACTTCACCAGCAGCGATTGGACTGGTATAGAAATCACAGCCGGTTCCACATTCAATGGCATCTATTTCAACTCGGCCAATTACGCTGTCAGCAGCACCGGTCTTGCCATGGATGCCAACGTCAATAGCACCCGTTTTTTTGCCATCCGCCTGTCAGGTGTGAATGGCCGAGTCGATGTCAGCGTGGGCAACGGCACCAACCGTTCCCGTATCTGCTATGCCTTCTCAGAAGGCACTGACATCAGCAGCACAGGCAATGGTATCAGCACCAGCAACACAGCCTCTGCTGCCAGCAAAGCAGGCGAGCCCACCACGTTCTCATATACGATGAGCGGCACCGGCACTGATTTGGTCATGTATTTAGGCCGCCAAGGCAGTAGTTACACCAACATTACCGACATCACGGTAACCACTCCGGACGCTTCAGGAGGTACGAAAACCCCTGTTACATTATCGTTCGACAATCCTACTACATCCGTCCGCGTAGGTAACACAGTGACCAACCTGGCCACCACCACGCCATCGGGCATCACTGGTGTCACCTATACGAGCAATAACACCAGCGTGGCCTCCGTCGGTTTTAGCACGGGTGTTGTCACAGGCAATGCGGAAGGAACAGCAACCATCACCGCCGCCTACGCAGGCGATGACACGCACTACGCTGCCACCTCCGTCACCTATCAAATCACCGTAACAGCAGTCACCGAGAAAGAAGACGTGGAAGTCTATTTCAACGACGAGATGACCACGAGCGTGG
>CAMJFC010000111.1 GCA_946404865.1 uncultured Prevotellaceae bacterium | reverse complement strand
ATAGAGTCGTGAGAGGAAAAAAAGTTAAGCAGCAATGAAAATTTTTTTTGGGGGGGAGGGGGAATGGGAGTGTGGGAGTTTAGGAGTGTGGGAGTTTGGACAATAGTTTTAGGAGTGGAGGAGTGAAATTCGTTGTAGAATGAGGAGTTCTGGTGTCATGTCTGTTGATTTCGGAGGCAAAGGTAATATGATTCTGCGGCAGGGGTTTTCTTTATATACGTATAACTCCATTTTTTTTCAATAATTCGCCGATTTTTTTTGAAAAAGTGAAGTAACAATGCAAATCTTGGCCGTTTTTGGTTTCGTCTTATCTCATTTTGAAGACAACATTGGACAACAATAGACAACAGATGCCTTGCAGCAAGTAAGGAAATAAACATTACCACTTTTTCCCAATTTTTTTGCGTGGGTGAAGAGTTTGTGTTATCTTTGCCTTCAGAAATGCCACATGGTGGTCAAGGAACTGTTGAACTGAAAATAAAAACCAATGAAAGTTGTTGTAGCAATAGATTCGTTCAAGGGGTGTCTGACGTCAAAGGAGGCGAATCAGGCTGCCGCGGAGGGCATTAGGGATGTCTGTCCTGATGCTGAGGTGGTGCAAGTGCCCGTCAGCGATGGCGGTGAGGGCTTCATGGAGGCCTTCCATGCGGCCGTCGGTGGCGAGGTGCAAGAAATGACGGTGAGAGACCCGATGATGCGACTGGTCTGTGCGAAATATCTGCTGTGCGGCAAAGAGGCGGTGATAGAAATCGCTCAGGCCAGCGGACTGACGTTGCTGACGAAGGAGGAGCGCAACCCCTTGGTGGCCACCAGTTACGGAACGGGGCAACTGGTGGCGGATGCGGTCAGAAAAGGGGCTGAGCATATCATCGTCGGACTCGGCGGTAGTGCCACCAGCGATGCGGGCATCGGGATGCTTCGCGCGCTGAAAGACGCTTTCGCCAAGAACGGTACTTGGGATGATGTGAAGGAGTTGAGGTCTGTCCGGTTCACAATCGCCTCTGATGTCAAAAATCCGCTTTGTGGCGAAAAGGGGGCCGCTCATGTGTTCGCGCCACAAAAAGGGGCCACACCAGAGATGGTCCGCCAACTGGATGAGCGGGCAAGGAAATTTGCGGAAGTCTCTGCCAAGCGTTTCGGCTACGACTGTTCGGAGCGTGAAGGGGCGGGGGCCGCAGGCGGTTTGGGTTATGCGTTTCTTCAATATATGAATGCCGACTGCCAACCTGGTATCGAACTGTTGCTCGAAACCATTCGGTTCGATGAAATGGTCAAGAATGCTGACTTCGTGATTACTGGTGAGGGCTCTGCCGACCGTCAGACGCTGATGGGGAAGTTGCCCGTGGGTATCCTCCAACAGTCAGGTGCTGTCCCCGTGTGCCTCATTGCCGGCCATGTCAGCGACCGAGACCTTTTACTGAAGGCTGGTTTCCGGCGTGTGGAGTGCATCAACCCAAAAGGTATCTCCCTCGAAGAAGCCATGCGCAAAGACGTGGCCATGCAGAACATCCGTGACACCGTCAGCCGCCTGAGCGTCTTCCTTGCCAGTCAAAAGAGATAGAAATGTATGCCCATATGGGGCGTTTCGTACCGTTATTGTAATATGAAGCCGAAAAGGTGCTGTAGTTCAATGGAGAAATATATCAAGACGAACTTAGAGGTGACATTGTAGCTTTTTTTCGTGCAAAATGGACATAACATCATGTTAAAGTCTGTCATTTCAGAACCTCATTGAAGATTATTCCGTAACTTTGCAATCTAAATAATTGTCCAAAATGAATTTCGAATCACTGGTAGGACGCATCAATCTCGTACAGGATGCACTTCAGGCACAGGCTGCACACGCTATCAACTTCTCGCTGACAGCCAGAAATTGGCTCGTCGGCTTCTATATCGTCGAGTTTGAACAGCATGGGGAAGATAGGGCAAAGTATGGCGATAACCTTCTAAAGAAACTTGCCAAAACCCTCAATAGACGTGGTTTAGGCGAGCGGCGTCTGTATGAGTTCCGGCTCACATACAATGTTTATCCGCAACTGAGTTCTGTAGTCGCGGATTATGTTTTTAAGAGTGGTCAGCAAGACATTTTGCGGTTGACAACCGCAAAATCAGAAAACAGAGGAAAAGATGTTGTCGAGAAATTGCGGGCAACAACCGCAATTTCGCCAGCCAGTACGGTTGAGCCTTGGCAAACACCTGCCACGCAGTTGTTTTACAAGTTATCGGCCACGCATCTCGTTTATCTCTCTAATACAAAAGACCCTTTGAAACGAGCCTTCTACGAGCAGGAAGCCATTCGTGGCTGTTGGACTGTCAAAGAACTAAACCGCCAAGTCTCATCACAATATTACGAGCGGATGGGGCTGTCGAATGACAAGAAAGCACTGCAACGCTTGACGACTAAAGAAAACCAACTGCTCATTCCTCGCGACATCATCCACAACCCTGTAACGCTCGAATTCCTCGGATTGCAGTCACAGGATGTTTTCACGGAAACCAAGTTAGAGTCGGCTATCCTTAATCACCTGCAACAATTCCTCTTAGAGATGGGGCGCGGCTTTTGCTTCGAAGCCCGACAAAAGCGAATCCTCGTTGATCAAGACTATTTCAAGGCCGACCTTATCTTCTATCACCGCATCCTGAAATGCCATGTCATTATTGACCTAAAGATTGACCGCTTCCGTCACGAATATGCATCCCAGTTGAACCTCTATTTGAATTACTATCGTCATGAGGTGATGCAGTCTGACGACAACCCTCCCATTGGTTTGTTGCTCTGTACCGACTACGGTGAGACCACCGTCAGATATGCTACAGAAGGACTCTCCCAAAATCTTTTTGTCACTAAGTACCAACTACAGTTACCCACCGAAGAAGAAATCCGCAGTTACCTTTTGGAGAATATTTCCGAAGAGGACTTCAAAGAATATAAAGAGGGGCAATAGTATTATAAGGAACACCCATATATGCGGATGCTGCCAATTTTGGTGCATCCGCTTTTTTAGTTTACCTTTTTGTACAACAATGTATAGCAATCAACTCAATCAGTGGCATCAGTCCAATCCGTCCAATCTGTGTCTGAAATGCCCGGATCCTTACTTCACGATGAATTTCTTGCCGTTTCGGATGTAGATGCCTTTGGGCAAGGTGGTGCCGATGGCGACTCGGCGGCCGCTGAGGTCGTAAACCGGGGTATCGGCATTCGGCGTGTAACTGACCATATTGATGCCTGTGACAGCGTCTATGATTTTTGTCGGAACGGTCTGACCTTCGACATAATAACCGTGGTTCACGAAAACAATACCGTCGTAAATCTTGTTGTTGCCACTGTTCTTCGAGATGATGAGATACTGCGGCACGTCGCTGGTCTTTGTCATGACATATTTATAGACATAGCGGCCCGTGGCTGTCTGTCCCATCAATGACATGTTGTCGCCCGGCCATGACGTGTTGGTGCAGTAGGCTTCACCGCCGCCCAGCGCACCCCATGCCCAGACGGCATAAGTGTCGGCATTGGCGGTCTCGAAGAAGATGCTCACTTCATCGCTGTTATCCAGGGCGGGCACGTAAACCTCAGGTGCTGGCGCGTCTTCTTCGGAGAAGGTGCCCTTGACGTAAACACGATAGCCCTTGGCCTCAAGACTGATGGTCTGCGTGGCAGAGAAGGTCTGCTGTTTGCGGCTGGTGCCTTGGGTGATGGTCTCACTGTTCAGCCAGAGGCTCCAATCGCCTGCGGTGAGTCCCGTGAGTGTGGCGGTGGCAGCCGTGGTGGCCATGTTGAGCACCACCAACACTTCGCTGCTGCCCGTCTGGCGGGTGAAGGCCAGCACATTGGCATTGGCGGGATTGAGAGTCACCCAGTTGACGGCGGTCTTGTCACCCAAGGCCGCAACGGCATGTTTGAGAGCCGTCAGTGTGCGGATGGTGTTGCGCATCTTGTCATCTTTCGCCGACCAGTTGATTTTGGTGTCCGAAAAATAGTCAAGAGCCTGATTGCCGCCGACTTCCTGACCGTTGTAGATGAGCGGCATGCCATAAAGCGTATAGGCCAAAACCGTGAGCGGATAGCGGTTGTTGCCATACTTCTCGGTCAGCGTCTTTTTACTCTCGTTCCAGTTCTGGTCGTGGTTGGTCACATAGAGCAGACGTCCGAACGACACGCTGCTCGAGGCCGTGAGCATCTTGTCGGCATTGCTCCTGAGCGGTGCGGCATAGGTGCCGTTGCTGCCGTAGCCGGCCAGATTGCTTTGGAAGGCCCAAGCATAGTCATAGTCGAAACCCACGTTCTTGAGGCGGGTCACGTCCTGGGCGATGTCGGTTTCGCCGAGGAAGGTGATGGTCTTGCCGCTTTTGTAGTTCTTAATCATCGGGATGGTTTCTGACCAATAACTGGCCGGAATCTGTGGGCTGGCGATATAGTCGCAGCGGTAACCGTCGATGTCGGCCTCGTCAATCCAAAACTTCAAGGCGTCGTTCATGGCTGTCACCAGTTCCGGCTTATAGTAGTTCAACTGCCATACATCGTTGTATGTGATGCCGCCTGCCGACGGATGGCGGAATTCCTGTTGGCCGTTCCAACCATAGTATTCGGGATGTGTGGTCACCCAATCGGCATTGGTGGCCGTGTGGTTGGGCACCCAGTCGAGCCATACCTGCATGTTCAGTTCGTGGGCACGGGCGACAAAGGCTTTCAAATCGCTGACGCTGCCATACTTGGGATTGGTCTGCTGGTAGTTGGTCGGCGCGTAAGGACTGTTGGAACTGCCACGCGGATAGATGGGCATCAGCCAGACGATGTCAACGCCCAGTTTTTTCAGTTCACCCAACTGCTGTTGGGCGGCGGCAAACGTGCCTGCCTGTGTGAATGAACCGATGTTCATTTCATATATCACTTGATGGCCTGCTTCATGATTGGCTGCCGTGTTGATGTCGTCAACGTAGTCGGCGGCCAGAACAGTGCTCAATGATAATTGACAAATCATCATTGAGAAACATATCAGAAGTCTTTTGCTTATATTCGTGATCATGATTCTTAAGTCGTTTTTTAGAAATAGGGTGGCCGCTCTTCCCAGATGGGCCAACCCCAGGTTAAAATTTTAACTCTAATTAAACAGTAAACCTTGTGATGAAGCAGGTCATTACTGTTGTACGAATACTGCAAATCCCTTGGCATCGATGGCGATGGGGGTCTTTGCATCGAGAGGAATGTCTGATGTCGAAGGACCATCGGTGATGGTCTGGCTGTTGAGCCACTGTGTGTATTTTCCGTCTGCTATCTTCTCGCTGGTGCACTGAACGGGACTGGTGCCGAGGTTCAGGAACACCAACACGGGGCCGCGCTTGTAGGCCAGCACTGAGGGCTCGCTCACGGGCAGGTATTCCACCGGAGCGTCGGCAGCCAGCGAGGGCTGTGTGTGATGCAGGGCTACGAGGGTGCGGACGGTGTTTTGCATCTTGCGGTCTATCTGGTTCCACTTCACCTTGGCGTCGGTAAAGTAGTTCAGCGTGTCGGGGTCGCCGATTTCCTGTCCTTGATAGAGCAGCGGCATGCCGGTAAAGGTGAACTCCAGCACGGTGAGCAGATAGCGGTTGTCGCCGTAGAAATCCTTCAGGGTGTGGCCGCCGTCGTTGTAGTTCTGGTCGTGGTTGGTCAGATAGACCATACGGCGGTTCTTGATGGTTTTCGAGCCTTCCAAGAACTTGTCGCAGATGGCCTTCAGTGAGTCGGCCTGGTCGCTGTCCTTGAATTTCCATGCCAAATCGCCTTGGAAGTCCCACGCATAATCGTAGTCGAAACCGCACGAGTCGATACGGATGTTGGCTGGATTGCTGATGTCGGTCTCGCTGAGGAACTCAACGGTCTTGCCGTTCTGGCTCTTCAGTTCTGCAAGGATATTCTGCCAATAACTCACGGGGATGGTGGGACTCGAGACATAGTCGCAGCGGAAACCGTCGATGCCGCAGTCGTTCACCCAGAATTTCATGGCATTGTTCATGGTGTTGACCAGTCCCTCGTCCTTGTAATTCAGTTCAAAGACATCGCCCCATCCGTGCGGATGAATCATCTGCCCCTTGGCGTCTTTGGTGAAATACTCAGGATGTTCCTTCACCCAGGGATTCTCCACAGCCACATGATTGGGCACCCAGTCGAGCCACACTTTCATGCCGTGCTCGTGGGCAGCAGCCACGAAAGCCTTCAAATCATCTACTGTGCCGTATGCAGGATTGACAGCACGGAAATCCATCGAGGCATACGGACTGTGCATCGTCTCGCCACGCGGATAGATGGGCATCAGCCAGAGGATGTCAATGCCTAAGGTGTCGAGCCGTCCCAACTGTTCCTGGGCGGCCTTGAACGTTCCCTCAGGGGTGAAAGCACCTACGTTCAACTGGTAGATGACACGGTTCTCCATGCTGACGGGCTTGGTTCCGTCAATGGTCAACTGTCCCTTCCCTGGGTCGCAGGCTGCAAGAAGCAACACTGCGACGAGGGAGAAAATGGAATATGAAAGTTTCTTCATATCTATGAATTATGAACTATGAACTAATTAGCCGTGAAAGAGTAACTCTTGTTAGCAATAACGGTAGCAATGTCCTGCTGCACACCTTCGCCCTCGCCGCTGAGGATGAGGTTATAGGTGC
>CAMJFC010000110.1 GCA_946404865.1 uncultured Prevotellaceae bacterium | reverse complement strand
GCGGATTGAACATGAGCGTGACGGGGTATTACAACCGTCTGGACAACATGATTACGCTGGTGACCATCCCCACCTCGGAAGCCCCCGAAGCATATCGCCAGCAATACGGCGAGATGCTCAACAAAGTGCGCCGGTATGAGAATATGGAAGACGCGCGCACCTACGGCATCGATTTTAATGTGCAATACACGGGTGATCATTTCACAGTGGGCGGCAGTTACAGTTATTTAGACACCGACGCCCATGTGTATAACACCACCAAAGATATCATGGAGAATGTGACCATCGACGGCATGGCGCACCACAAGGGCAATGTGTTTGCCACATGGAACCACACGTTCTCGCCTTCCTACCGTCTCGGGGCAGGCATTTACGGGCGCATGTCAACCAAACGCTATTATGCCATCGACGGCGACGGCAAGGGGTATCAGGTGTGGCGCTTGGCGACCACCCATGACATCGGTCGCAGCCGCCATTTCACTTATCGTGTGGAAGCCGGTGTGGACAACATCTTCAACTATGTGGACAAGACACCCCACGGACTGCACTTAGGCACGACCACACCCGGCACGACCGTTTACGCGACGCTGACCATCCGTTTCGCACAAGGAAAGAAACTCAAGTTTAACAATAAGTCTAACTACAAACAAAGAACAGAAAATGAAGAAGATTAAATTCTTAATGATGGCCATGATCGCATTCATGGCATCAGCCACCTTCGTCAGTTGCGGCGATGATGATGACAACGAAAAGTATTCCAACATGGAGCGCTACCAGCGTGAGGTAGATGCCGTGGTGAAATCACAGAAGAAGAACACGAAAGCCATTCTGCTCGTGGCTTTCGGCAGCACCTGGCAGCAGGCTTATGACGCCTTTGATTTGACCAAACGAGAGTATGAGAAAGAGTTCCCCGGTTACGACGTGTATCTGTCGTTCTCTTCCGCCATCTGTATCAACCGCGCCATGGCTGCCGAGAACACCACAGCCCGCTCATTCTATGAGCCTAAATACTGGTTGGAAGCCTTTGGCCGTGTGCAATATTCAGAGATTATCGTTCAGTCGATGCAGGTGATTCCCGGCGAGGAGTTCAGCCGCGTGGTGAATGCTTTGAAAGACTTCGCCAACAACTCCAACGGCGACCTCGACGACAAATACTTAGCCGGCATGACACTGAAATTAGGTTTGCCCCTGATGTACGCAGAAGAAGATGTGACCTTGTTGGCCAATGCCCTGAACGCCAACTTCGCCTCATGGGCCAACAAGGGTGCCATGTTGTTCATGGGTCACGGCAACCCCGACACCTATGACACCTACAAAGCCAATGTGCGTTACTCCCAGTTGGAAACCGCACTCCAGAAGCTGAACAAGAACTACTTCGTAGGCACCGTGGACATGATGGATAACTTCAAGGTTCAGGTCCGCGACCGTATGTTAGCCAATGGTCTGACTTCCGGCAATGTGTATTGCGCACCGTTGATGTCAATCGCCGGCGACCATGCCCACAACGACATGGCTGGTGACGATGATGCTTGGGACGGAGGATTCGTAGTGAACAAGGAAGGTGAAGTGGAAGATACCAGTTGGAAGATGTATTTCGACCACATGGGTTACACCATCGACGCTGAGACCTACAAAGACAACGGCAGCAACGGTTTGGTGAAGGGCTTGTTGGAATACTCCAACGTGCGCGCCCTCTACAAGAACCACACCCGCAACGCCGAGGTGGTGGACTACTATCACTCCATGTATCCTGAGGAGTAAAGAAGACTCCCCCACCCCTTTGATATGATCAAATATCTGCTTATACTTTCAGCAGTGCTCTGCGTGCAGAGCACTGCTGTTGCGCAAATACACAAGATGGAGCGGCGCGACAGCGCTGTGACCATACGCAACCATCAACTCGACCCCGTGGTAGTGACGGGTTCGGGCCACCATCAGCGTCTGAAATCGACCGCCACCCCGGTGCATGTGCTTTCCGGCACAGAGATACGCGAACAAGGTATCAGCACCCTTGACGGCGCCCTGACGAGGATGATGCCTCAGGTGTCGATGGCCCCCAATTCGATGGGCACCTTCCTCAGGTTGAACGGTTTGGGAAACAAATATATCCTGATACTTGTGAATGGCCAGAAACTCACGGGCGACATTTCCAACAACGTGGACTTGTCACGTATCGACATGTCGCGCGTAAAACGCATCGAGGTGCTCGACGGTGCCGCATCATCGCTTTACGGCAGTGATGCCATCGCCGGTGTCATCAATATCATCACCGACCAACCCACCGACCAACTGGTGGGCTTGACGAGCAGCACCCGCATCTCAGGCAAAGGACAGTGGACCGAATCCGTCAATCTCGACATCTTTCACAAGGGTTTCGGGTCATATACCACCTTCACACACGACCAAGCAGACAGTTACCGCATCAATGACCTGGAATACGTGAAAGGCTCTGACACCGAAACACAACAGAGTATCGCTCCGTTGTTCACCGGATACCGTTCGAACGTGTTCGGGCAGAAATTCACATGGTCGCCCGATGAGCATTTAGCATTGAACGCCGGCTTGAACGTCTCGTATAAGATAACCGACCGGCCTGAAACGAACGCCGACATCAGCGGCGGCACCGATTACGAGATGCGCTACAAGGGATTGCGTTGGAACGTGGGAGGTATCTACAAATTCAGCAACCGATACTCACTGCAAGGCGACTTCACGGCCGACCACTTCCGATACGGCAAGGAATATGACGTGGAGACGAAGGCCAACGCCATCGGCGACTACGTGCTATCGAAGAAACAGCGGTCGATGGCCGGCGAACTGAAAGCCATTCTGAGACTGACGCCCCACTCTACCACCATTATCGGCGGCGCTTGGAGAAACGACAAGTTGGAAGCCACTTCGGGCAACATCGACAAAGATGTCTATACGATGGCCGCCTATGCGCAGCATGAGATGCGCTTTTTCGACCATTTCACGGCCACCGTCGGCGCACGCCTGACCCATCACGAGACCTTCGACAACCATTTCACTTCAAAAGCCGTATTGATGTACGCACCGGGAGCCTTCAGGTTCCGCGCGAGTTATTCCGGCGGATTCCGTGCCCCGGGGCTCGATGAGTTGTATTACCATTATTTCTCCGTGAACCGCGGCAAGCCCCAAATCATATTCGGCAATCAAGACTTGTCGCCCGAAAAGAGCCATTATTTCTCGCTCAACGCCGAATATCGCACCGACAAGGTCATCTTCAGCGTGACAGGTTACTACAACCGCATCAAGGACATGGTTGTGCGGCAGAACATCGACATCACCGACGACAGGATGACCATGTTGAAAGGCGAGTTTCCCGAGATGACCGCCGACCAAGCGGAAAAGTTGGAACGCTACTCGCTCTACACGAACAGCGACGAGGGCGATGTGAAGGGATTGCAGGTGAACGCCTCCGTCAACGTGTTCAAAGGGTTGAACCTGTCAGCCAACTACATCTGGACCTTGGCGCGCACAAAAAGCAATGATAATTGGACAGTGTTGGAGCGCAGCATCCGCAATGCTGCCACCTTCACCGCCAATTATCATAAGTCGTGGCGCCGATACGGCCTGAATGTGAACGTGAATGCGCGTTTCCAGTCGAAGACCTACTATCCGGACTACGAGGATGCTCCCGGCTTTGGCGTGTGGAACGTGAACACCACGCACACCTTCGATTGCACCTCTTGGGCATATTTGGAGCCAAGCATCGGCATCGACAATATCTTCGACCGTGTGGACCGCCGCATCGACTCTAACCTTCGCAAATATGCGCTTTACAACCCCGGACGCATGGTGGTCGTAGGGCTGAAAGTGAAGTTAAAGTATTAAACCTTCAATTATTTCTCCTCGCTGCACTCATGCGGTTTGGGAAGGACCGCCTTGATGCCAGCCTTCCGAATTTTCTTCAGCAGCTTCTCGGCAGATATCTCTTGGTGGTGGTATTTCACCGCAAGAGAATGCCGGAGGCTGTTGACGTTAGCATCTTCTACGCCTTCAATGGCAAGAACCTTCTCGACGGTCTGTGCTGTCGCCTTGTCTTCAGGAATGAGGAAATAGGCATAGGCACCTCTTCCGCAACGGCAATAATTGACAGGTGTATAGCCAGCTTTGGTTACAACGGAACGCAGTTCGTCGGCCGTGGTCAGTTCGGAATTGAAACGGATAACGGCACAATGGTTTTCCAGTTGGAAGGTCACCTGATCTACTCCCGCCAATTTCTCAAGCCGGCTGCGGATGCGGTTTGCACATTTCTGGCAGTGCATGTCATCGATACGCAACATGGCCGTTTTCGGTGTTCCGGAGAGCATCGTAACCTCAATCCGGCGCTGTGCATCGAGCAGACGCTGTGCCATCTGCTGAACCTGCCGGGGAGTCATCTCCTCAACCATCTGACAATAATTGAGGTCGAAATCGGCACTGTCTTCCAACTCATGCCAAATGATGTAATCCCAATAACCGTCATCGATGACGAGTTGCTGGTATTGTTTGGTGAGGTACTGTTTGACCTTGTCCATGCTGGCGGGCTCAGGACCCCTCTCCGCAATATTGCGCAACTGCTGATAGATGATGGGATTGAGTTCGGCATAACGGCATGGGTCGGCATTATAGGAAATCGTCAGTGTGGCATTGGGGCGCTCATCCCGGTCGAGGTCGAAATCGACACTGACGCCGTAGGTGCCCCCCTTCTCCTCGCGGACGGAGTCGGTATAAGCGATGGAAAGACAGCGTTTGAGGAAGTCGAGTTCGAGGTCACTCTGCGGGCAGAAGGGGACATCAGCAGTATAGTAAATACTGGTGTTGGCCAACGGAGTAGCCATCTGCTTGGTGAACCTGACGGTCTGTTCTCCATCAACCACACGCGCCACATTGTCCCAGTTGGTCTGCTCATGACGGTAGGTCGAAGGCAACGTGGCGAGATACTGGCAAAGCATCGGACGCAACTGGTCGAACGCAACATTACCAATGATCACAGTGGTGAAATTGGAGGCATCGGAGAAACGCTCCTTGTAGATTTGGAAAATACGGTCATAGTCAGTCTGTTCAAGCACCTCCTGCGTGACAGGCACCATACGCGGGTGATGTCCGTAAACCACGGCCCTGATGGAGTCGTTATAGTCAACACGGGGCGAAGCATTGCGGTTGCTGAGGAACGAATGCGTACGGTTATAGAGACTGCGGAAGGCTGTGGTGTCACGACGAGGCTGGGTGAAATAGAGATAGGTCAGTTCAAACATCGTCTTGATGTCCTTCACAGAGCCTCCCCCGCTGATACTCTGGGTGCGCGCCCCCACAGAGGGTGACACGCTGATGCCTTTACCTGCCAGCATCTTGCGCAGCGCTGTGGCATCGAACGAACCCACTCCGGCTTCGGTAATCGCACTGGAGATCAGTGAGAATTGAGGAATGTCGGCATCAGGATAGAGCGATGTGCCCCCCTCAGCCTTCATGGTCATCTGCACCTGATCGGCCGTGAAATCGGTGGTGCGTGCATATACCTTCATGCCATTGGAAAGCACGAACTCGGTAAAGCCGTGCTTATAGGGTTTCTCGCTGACAATCTTGCCCGGCGCAGGCAACTGGCTGATCAGTTCCTTGGCAAGTTGCTCCTCCTGATAGGGTTCGTAGGTCTGTTGCTGGGCCGCTAGTATGGTCTGTTCCAATTCGGCCTCGGTGGGCAACTGTACGCCCTCTTTATCCGGAGCATAGAGCACACACACCTGGTTTTTGTCGGTGATGAGTTCACGGGCAGCACGGTTCACCTCGTCGAGAGTCACCTCCCGGTCCAGTTTCTGGATGTTCTTCAGGTCGAACTCCTCAGAAGTGAGCGGCTCGGCCGTGAGGAAGTGCTGTACGCACTGATTGACGAAGTAACTGTTGCGCCGCTCATTGCGCTCCTTGTAACGCCGCTCGGCGGCCGTCAGTTGTATCTTCTTGGCACGGTTCAACTCTTCCTGGGTAAAACCATGCTGACGGGCACGCTCGGCTTCGGCCACGGCAGCCGACAAACCACTGAGAATCTGATTCTGCTTGCAACTGACGGAAATGGAGAACGCCTCTTTGGTACGGCTGACAAAAAACGTCGCGGCATGTCCCGACCCACTCAAGAAGGGCGGGTTGGCCTGCTCGCGGATTTCTCCCATCCTGCTGTTGTACATATAGCCGATGAGCCCGTCAATATAGTCATCACGCAGGTATTTCTCGGTGTTCTTCTCGTTGTCGGGCGTAGCGTCGCGCTTCATATACAGATGACAGAGCGCGATGGGCTGTTCCTTGTCTTTCTGGATGGTGACAATCATCTTGTCGTTGTCGGGCACGGGATAGTAAATACGCTCAGCAGGATTGACCGGCTTTGGAATTTTGGAGAAGAGCGCCTTCACTTTCCGTTCCACCTGATCAACATCAATGTCGCCCACGACGACAATCGCCTGCAGGTCGGGACGGTACCATTTCTGGTAGTAGTCGCGCAGGTCCTGATAGGGGAAGTGATCGACGATATCCATTGAACCGATAGGCATACAGTCCTCGTACTTCGAGCCTTTGTAGATGACGGGCATGGCATCCTCCATCAGTCGCTGCATAGCCATACCGGCCCTGCGTGTGCGCCATTCTTCATGGATGACACCGCGTTCCTTATCTATCTCCTTGTCCTCAAGGAGGATGTAGTGGCTCCAATCATTGAGCACCAAAAGACAGGAGTCGAGGACGCCCTCGCGCTTCAGCGGGGCAGAGCCGATATGATAGACCGTCTGGTCAACTGAGGTATAAGCGTTCAGGTTAGCGCCGAACTTCACTCCGATCGACTCACACCATGGGACAATGCCCAACTGGCCGTCCTTTCCCGGGAAATGTTGCGTGCCGTTGAACGCCATGTGCTCTAAGAAGTGTGCAAGCCCGCGCTGCCTCGGCTCCTCCAAGATAGAACCGACGCGCTGTGCGATATAGAAGTCGGCCAGTCCTTTCTCTTTGGCATTATGGCGCAGATAATAGGTCAGCCCGTTGTCGAGTTTTCCGATTCTGACCGCCGGGTCGGAAGGCAGTTGTGCTGTCACCGATAAAGACAACAGCACAAAAGTAAATATGAAAAATATGTTACGTTTCATACGTTACATGTTTTATCATTTCATTACTTCATCATCGAGGGTTTCACCTCGGCATTGAAATCGTTTGTAGAGTTGTTGGTGTCA
>CAMJFC010000109.1 GCA_946404865.1 uncultured Prevotellaceae bacterium | reverse complement strand
TCAACGTTCAATGTTCAACGTTCAATGTTCAACGTTCAATGTTCAACGTTCAATGCCGTGAACAGTTCCTTTTCGGTGTTTACCACTTGAATGTATTCCTCGCGGCAACCGCGGAGCATGCCACGGGCCTCAAGGTCGTCGAGCAATGCTATGAGCGAATTCCAAAAGCCATTCATATTGTAGAGAATCACCCGCTTGTGATGATAACCGATGGTATGTGCTGCCACCACGGTGAAAATCTCGTCGAGGGTGCCCACGCCGCCAGGCAATGCCACACACACATCGCTCTGTGCGAGCAACAAATCCTTGCGGTCGCTCAGGTTGTCGCATGGGATATGCACGTCCAGGTAAGGCGACACACGGCCGTTCTCCTCCACCTTCGAGGGCACCACGCCCACCGTGCGTCCGCCAGTCTCATGCACCGCCTCGGCCACGCAGGCCATCAGTCCCATGTCGCACCCACCGAACACCAATGTGTGGCCGTTCTCACCCATCCACCGTCCCAGCCGGCGCGTCATCTCAAAATACTCAGGAGCAATGTCCTTGTTGGCCGAACAAAAAATACAGATTTTCATGACTTTCTCAAATTTGGAATGCAAATGTAGATAATATTTCCGAATTATCCGTTAATTCGATGATGAAAAAGTGTTATTTTGGTGAGAGGAGGCCCGTGATTCGATTTTTTTTCATACCTTTGCACCCCCAAATAACAATATATCAATTTTTTAGTGAAAACATTTGAAGAATTAGGCGTCAGCGAACCCATTCGCCGCGCCATTGAAGAGTTAGGGTTTGAACACCCCATGCCCGTGCAGGAGGAAGTGATTCCTTACTTGCTCGGAACACGTAATGATGTCATCGCACTGGCACAAACCGGCACCGGTAAGACAGCCGCCTTCGGCATCCCCCTACTCCAACGCATTGACACGGAGAGCCGACAGACACAAGCCATCGTGCTCTGCCCCACACGCGAACTGTGCCTGCAAATCACCGATGACATACGCGATTTCGCACGCTATATGGAAGGCGTACGCATCGTGGCCGTCTATGGAGGCACCTCCATTGAAAACCAGATACACACCCTGCGCAAGGGGGTGCAAATCATCGTGGCCACCCCTGGCCGTCTCATCGACCTGATGAAACGCGGCGTGGCACAACTCGACGAGGTACATAACGTGGTGCTCGACGAGGCCGATGAGATGCTCAACATGGGATTCTCAGAGAGCATTGACGAGATTCTGGCCGGTGTGCCCGAGGAGCGCAACACACTGCTCTTCTCCGCCACCATGAGCCGTGAGATAGAGAAGATTGCCACCAACTACCTGCACGACCACAAGGAAATCGTGGTGGGCAGCCGCAATGAGGGCGCAGAGAACGTGAACCATATCTACTACATGGTCAACGCCAAAGACAAATATCTGGCTCTGAAACGCATTGTTGACTTCCACCCCCGCATCTATGCCATCGTCTTCTGCCGCACCAAGATAGAGACGCAGGACATCGCCGACAAACTGATACGCGACGGCTATAACGCCGAGTCGCTGCATGGCGACCTCTCTCAGCAACAGCGCGACCTGACGATGCAGAAATTCCGCAAGCACCTCACCCAACTGCTCGTGGCCACCGACGTGGCGGCTCGCGGACTGGATGTGGACGACTTGACGCACGTCATCAACTACGGACTGCCCGACGACATCGAGAACTACACGCACCGCAGCGGACGCACCGGTCGCGCAGGAAAGAAAGGCACCTCAATCAGTATCGTGCACCTGCGCGAAAAACACAAGATACGTGCCATCGAGAAAGAAATCGGCAAGGAGTTTGTCAAGGGCACCATCCCCACCCCCAAGGAGATATGCACCAAACAACTTTACAAGGTGATGGACCACATCGTCAAGGCCGACATCAACGAAGAGGAGATTGCACCGTTCATGGCTGAGATCAACCGACACTTCGAATACATCGACAAAGAGGAAATCATTAAGAAAATCGTGTCGCTGGAGTTCGGTAAGTTCCTCGCCTACTATGCCGACGCCCCCGAGATCGGAGTGGTGGAAGAAAAGGGCAAGGGAGCAAAAAGCAAGGAACAAGGAACAAGGAGCAAGGGACAGGGAACAAAAGGAGGACACCGGCAGGCGGAGCGTGGTTACCGCCGCTTGTTCATCAACTTAGGCAAGGCCGACGGATTCTACCCCGGCGAGGTGATGCAGTTCATCAACCGCCACGTGGAGGGGCGCCAGGAGGTAGGACACATCGACCTGTTGGAGCGCATCTCTTACATCGAGGTGCCCGAACGCGATGCCAACCGTGTGATGCAAGCCCTCGACGGAGCCGTTTATAAAGGCCGTAGCGTACGCTGCAACGATGCCGACGACAAGGGGCAAGGAGCGAAAAGCAAGGAGCAAGGGACGAGGAGCAAGGGGCAAGGAGCAAGGGGCAAAGGACAAGAGAATGGTCAACGTGGCACGGGCTTCGAGAAATTCATGAAGAAAGACCGCAACACGACCGGTGAACGTGCTTCGCGCCGTGGCCGTCGCGGTGAGGCCCGTATGGAGAGTGGCCGCCAAGACGACTGGCGACAGTTTTTCCAAGGCCATGACATCCAACTCATCGGCGAGGAGCCCGACTTCTCGGAAGAAGGATGGGCAAGAAGAAAACCGAAGAAAAAGTGAAATGACAACGAATCAGCGAGAATGAACGGGCAACTTTCATTCTCGCTGATTTCTTACGCAGATTTTCCAAGAGAAGTAGGGGCTTTTGCGAAAAAGGACAAGGTAAAAAAACACCTGTGCCCTTTGCCGTATGGGAAATAAATGTTATCTTTGCCGAAAATTGAATCAACTATCAGACCTATGAAAACAAAACACCACATCATTGCAACATTGGTGCTGACGGCCATGAGCCTCAGTGCATGGAGTTTAGACATAGCGCCCAAACAGCGCATTGTGGAAGATGGCGGCACCGGTCCCTATAAAGCCATCATGAAAGAAGAGGCGACATTGGCGGAACATACGGTGTTCGTGCCACAAGACCTCTCGCCGTTCGACCGCAGCAATCCCCTGCCCGTACTGGTGTGGGGCAATGGTGCCTGCGCCAACTCCCCTTTCGAACATTACAAATTTCTCAACGAGATAGCTTCTTATGGATTCATCGTCGTGGCCACCGGCTTTTTCCCCATGACCGACGAGCCTTATCGAGGCGAGATGTCAAAGACGGAGCAACAGATTGAGTCTATCGACTGGGTGATGGCTCAAAACGCCGACAAAAAGTCGCCCTACTACCAGAAAATCGATGTGAACAGCATTTGTGTGGCTGGAATGTCATGCGGCGGACTGCAGACGCTATACAACTGCGCTGACAGTCGCATCCGTACACTGATGATTTGCAACAGCGGACTCTTCAACCAACAGAATGCGGGCAGCGCCGTGGGTGGCATGCCCATGCCTCCAAAAGAGAAACTGAATGACATCCACTCCTCCATCATCTATATCTTAGGTGGTGAAAAAGACATCGCCTACGGTAATGGCATGGACGATTTCCACCGCATCAATCATGTGCCGGCATGCGCAGCCAATCTGCCGGTGGGTCATGGCGGCACCTACGCACAACCCCACGGCGGGGAGTTTTCCGTGGTGGCTTTGGCATGGTTGCAATGGCAACTCAAAGGCGACCAGGAAGCGGCCCAGATGTTCAAGGGCGATGACTGCGGTCTCTCCAAACGCGAGGGTTGGACGATAGAGAAAAACTGTCTGTTTGAATATCTGAAATAGTTGCGTATGGATCAAAAACATCAGCAAAACCAGCAAGAGGGCTACGATGAGTCACGTCGCGACTTTTTGAAACGCCTCATGAGCGCTGCACTCGTCATGGGTGCCGGACTGTTCGCCGGCTCCAAAGAGTCGATGGCACACGCCGCAGCCGTAGCGTCAGGCAAATGCAGTTCGTCATACTCCTGTTCGGGCGGCACGGGCAAATGCGGCTCGTCTTATTCATGTAGTGGACAAGGCAGTAAAGGCACGGGCAAGTGCGGCTCATCCTACGACTGTTCGGGAGGCGGCGGCAAGTGCGGAAGCTCCTATTCATGCAGCGGACAAGGCAGTCAGGGCAAAGGTCAGTGCGGCTCGTCCTACGACTGTTCAGGAGGCGGAGGCAAGTGCGGCAGTTCCTATTCATGCAGCGGACAGGGCAGCGAGGGCAAAGGCCAGTGCGGCTCGTCCTACGACTGCTCGGGCGGCGGCGGCAAGTGCGGCAGCTCCTATTCGTGCTCCGGACAGGGCAGCGAGGGCAGAGGCCAGTGCGGCTCGTCCTACGACTGTTCGGGAGGCGGCGGCAAATGCGGCAGTTCCTATTCCTGCTCCGGCGAGGGCAGCAACGGCAAGGGCCTGTGCAGCTCGTCGTACGACTGCTCGGGCGGCGGCGGAAAATGCGGTTCATCGTATGACTGTTCAGGAACCTGACCTCCACGTGAACGAAGAAGAACGGTGGCGCCTGCCTGAGTGCGTGACGCGCATAGACCGCGACGGACGCGTGCTGTTCTTCAACGCGCAGGTGCCGGCATGGTTTGTCACCAATGCCAATGGTGCCCTGCTGTTATCATTATGCGACGGTGTGAACACCATCGACGAGATAGCCGGGGCCTATATCCAAACCCGGGGCGCAGCACATGCGGACGAGGTGCGCCGTTTCTTCCAAATGGCATGGCAGAGCGGTATCTTCCAAGAAGGAGAGGAAAAACCCGTCAAGAGCGTCATGCAACGATTGTGCCAAGTGCAATTGTCCATATCTGACACCTGCAACCTCCATTGCCGTTATTGTTATGCCACCGACAGGCGTGAGGGAAAGCATCCGCTACTCACCCTCACCGACTACCACCATCTGATAGATGACATTCTCACCATCTCGCCACACATCTCTTTCTCGCTGACCGGCGGCGAACCGTTGGTCAATCCCGACTGCATCGCCATCGGCACCTATATCCGCGAGCGAGGATGCGAGGCAGACCTGCTCACCAATGCCACACTCATCAACGAGCGTAACATTGAAGCTGTCGCACGCACCTTCTGCCGGGTGAGCATCAGCATCGACGGCAGCACAGCACCGTTGCACGACATGTTCAGGGGTCGCGGGACACACGAGCGCACCATGCGCGCCATCCAACTGCTGGAGGAGCACGGTGCCGACTACACCCTCTCCATGACGGTCAACCGCCACAACATCAATGATGTGGAGGCCATGGCCAAGAAATACGGACGACGGCTCACCTTCCAGCCCCTCTTCCCCGCCGGCAATGCCAAAAAGGGCGATGACATCTCCATCACCGGACGCGAATATTACGAAGCACTGCGCAGTGCCCATGGCGTGAACCCGCTCGGTTATTGCGAATCGACGCTCGACGAGTCACGTAGCGCCAAGCGGCATAAGTGCGCCATCGGAGGAGCCGAACTGAGCGTCTCGCCCACAGGCGATGTCTATCCCTGCCAGTTGCTCCATTACCCCGAGTTTCTGCTGGGCAATGTGCACGAGCAACCGCTGAGCGAGCTTTACCGCACGTCGAGAGTCGTGCGTCGGTGTGCGGGCATGACCGTCGATTGTATCGAAGGGTGCCGCGACTGTTTCCTCCGCTACGTGTGCGGCGGTGCCTGCCGGGCGAGGGCCTACCACGAGTGCGGCGATATCATGACCTGCGGCTCGTTTTGCGAATACGAGCGCGAAGCGTTCATCGACGGCATCTTCCGCATCTATTCCTCCAACGGCATTGTCGCAGAGACGATGACATAGAAAACCTGATATGGGACAGCAATGATAGTAATATGTTTGTGATATATCGACAGAAAGAGCCTGGAAAACCGATTGCGATTTTCCAGGCTCTTATCTTGACGTTTTTTGTTTCAAGCCACGACGGATGGTAACCTTTTGATGTTTCTTATTTCAGGTCACGACGGATGGTGACCTTCTCACCACGGTGGATATACACACCCTGCCCAAACTCCTAAACTCCCAAACTCCCAAACTCCCCAAAAACAACCTCAACTTGGCTCTCAATGTACATCGGGGCACAAGCGCCATCGTCTATATCGACGGACGCCTCTAACATTCTCGCATGTCGAGGTTTAGCGGTGATTTCTCGGATGATGCTCTAATATGGTCTGGCGGAGCGAGGTCATGTCAATATGAGTGTATATCTCGGTGGTACCGATATTCTCATGACCGAGCAAAGCCTGGATGACGCGCAAATCGGCGCCGCCCTCAAGCAGAGCTGTGGCAAACGAATGGCGGAAGGTGTGGGGTGAGATGGTTTTCTGAATGCCCGCGGCTTCTGCCAACTGTTTCACGATAATCAGTATCATCGTACGCGTGAGATGTGCCCCGCGACGGTTGAGAAACACATAATCCTGTTCACCGGCCTTGATGTTCATCCGGCAACGGTCGTCAAACCAAAAACGCAACTCATCGATGGCTTTCTGCGAGATGGGCACCAAACGCTCCTTGCTCCCCTTGCCAAAGACCCGGATAAAACCCTCGTCGAGATAAAGGTTCGACATCTGCAACGTGGTCAGTTCCGATACACGCAGTCCGCAACTGAAAAGCACTTCGACGATGGCACGGTTGCGGTGTCCCTCCCATTTCGACAAGTCAACAGCCGCCTCTATCATATCCACCTCCTGGGTAGAGAGCACCTCGGGCAGATGGTCGCCCGTTTGGGGCGACTCCAGCAGTTCCGTGGGGTCATCGGCGATATAGCCGTCCACCACCAGATAATGATAGAATGCACGCACACCGCTGAGAATGCGACATTGCGACCGTGCCCCGATGCCTAAATCATATAGCGAGGCGGCAAATTGCTGTAAGTCGGCCAAGGTGGCCTTCTCCGGCGCAATTCCCTCACCATCAAGATATTGCAGCAATTTCTCCACATCCCGCAGATAGGCATCCAGCGTGTTGGGCGAATAGTTGCGCTGTAAACGTAAATAACGGCGGAAACCAGCCCCCTGCCCCCCTCTCAAAGAGGGGGACAGTGATCCGCCATTTTTAGTTTGAGATTTCATAGGGCAAAAGTTCTATTACTTGACTATATATGCCACATTTTTCATCGCCGCAGACCGACAAATTCAAAATTCAACATTCAAAATTCAACAATTCTTCATCGCCGCAGGCGACAATTCTTCATTTTTCGGACAAAGTCCTCAACAACTCGTCAAAATTCAAAATTCAAAAATCTTTTCCCCACCCAACCCTCCCATGGGAGGGCTTCCAACCCCTCTCTAAATCTC
>CAMJFC010000108.1 GCA_946404865.1 uncultured Prevotellaceae bacterium | reverse complement strand
TCTTGGCTTTGTTTTCTTTCTTCTGCCGGTCAATCACATTGTCGGTCAGTCCGGCACGGTAATACTTCACCCCGTCCGTCTCATCATAGAAGATACAACGGTAGTAGGTCTGAACATAGACGAACGGTTTGGGAGAGACAGTAATCTCTTCCAGTCCGAAGTCGGAGTCCTCGAGGGTGACACGGCCGTCGGCAAGGGTGGTCACATCCACCTCTTTGGTCTTATAAGCCACATGGGTGATGCTTAATTGCTTGTTGCCTTTCGCATCGGCCAGCACACCATTGAGGTCGGTGATACCCACGAATTTGGCATCTTGAGTCATGACAGAAGCGTAAGGCACGGGATTGCCGTCCGTGTCTGTCACCGTAATCTTTTGTGCGTTTGCCATGCCCGTGAAAAAAAGCAGGGTGGCCAGCATCCATAGTTTCATCGCTCTCGTGTTATTCATTGCTCTCATGTTATGGTTGATGTGAATAGTCAATTGTGGATTATTTCAGCACTCGCTTGTCAATCACGCGGCGGGCTTTGCCGGTGGAGCGCTCGATGCCTTTCGGCTCTACCAGACGGACCTTGAAGCCGAGACCGATGACGCTGCGCAGTTCGCCTTCCAGCTTCTTCTGCAAGCCCACCATCTCTGACATGGCATCGGTGAAGTATTCTTCTTTCACCTCCACTCTCAATTCGCTGGTGTCGGTGTTGTTTACGCGGTCCACGGTCAACATGAAGTGCGGCTCGAACTCAGGCAGACTGAGGATGACAGCCTCGATCTGTGACGGGAACACATTCACGCCGCGGATGATGAGCATATCGTCGCAACGGCCCAGAATGCGGTCCATGCGCACCAGCGTGCGTCCGCATTCGCATTTCTCGTAGTGCAGTGCGGTCAGGTCGTGTGTGCGGTAGCGCAGCAGCGGCATGCCCTCTTTGGTGAGGTGCGTGAACACGAGTTCGCCGAACGTGCCCTCGGGCAGTGCTTCACCGGTCTTCGGATCCACAATCTCGGGATAGAAATAGTCCTCATTCAGGTGAGTGCCGTTCTGGCATTCGCATTCGTAGCCCACACCCGGTCCGGCCACCTCGCTCAGTCCGTAGATGTCGTAGGCCTTGATGCCCAAGAGCGCCTCCAGTTTCTGGCGCATCTCTTCGGTCCAAGGCTCAGCACCGAAGGCTCCCACACGCAGCTTGAAGTCGCGGCGCGGCCATTCGCACTCGCGCATGGCTTCGCCCAGGAACATGGCATACGAGGGGGTGCAGCAGAGCACCGACGCGCCGAAGTCGTGCATCAGTGTGATTTGTTTCTGTGTGTTGCCCGACGAGATGGGGATGACGCTCGCACCGATGTTGGTGGCACCGTCGTGTGCTCCCAGACCGCCGGTAAACAAACCGTAACCGTAAGAAACTTGGAAAATATCATCTTTGGTGGCTCCGTAGGCGGTGAAGGCACGTGAGATGGCCTCGGCCCACATGGCCAGGTCCTTCCGCGTGTAGAGCACGACGACGGGTTTGCCCGTGGTGCCCGACGAGGCGTGGATGCGCACAATCTGACTCATCGGCACAGCAGCCAGTCCGAAAGGATAGTTGTCGCGCAGGTCGAGCTTGTCGGTGAACGGCAGTTTCACGATATCGTCGATACTGCGGATGTCGCCCGGTTCAAGTCCCATCTCATGGAATTTCTTCCGGTAGAAAGGGGTGTTGTGATACACGTATTCAGCCATCTTCACCAGTCGGCTGCTTTGTATTTCGCGCAGTTGTTCGCGGTCCATACATTCTATGTTCTCATTCCAAATCATAGTTTTGGTTACGTTTTGTGATAATTTTGTTGATTAATTTGCCAAAGTGTAATTTTCCGTCGGCAAAGGTAAGCAATAATGCTGACTTGACAAAAGGATTAGTGAAGATTAACGCAGATTGTTCCAAATAATCATTTAGCGGCACAATAAAAGCGTTTCGTAAAGCGTTTCTTCGAAGAAATGGATTTTACCCTCACATTATTAAAATGGTATGAGCACCATGGCCGGTCGTTGCCGTGGCGCGAGACAACAGACCCTTATCCCATCTGGCTGAGCGAGGTCATCTTACAGCAGACGCGCATCCAACAGGGTATGGCCTATTGGCAACGTTTTTTGGAGCATTTTCCCTCCGTCGAGGCGTTGGCCGCTGCCAGCGAAGACGAGGTGTTGCGCTTGTGGCAGGGGTTAGGTTATTACAGCCGTGCGCGCAACCTGCATGCGGCGGCAAGGCAGATTGTGGAGCAGGGCGGTTTTCCGACAACACTGGAAGACATCCGCTCGCTGAAGGGGGTGGGCGACTATACTGCGGCGGCTGTCGGGTCGTTTGCTTTCGGATTGCCCGCAGCTGCTGTCGATGGCAATGCCTATCGGGTGTTGGCACGGTATTTCGGTATTGAGACACCCATCAACAGCACAGAGGGAAAAAAAGAGTTTGCGGCCCTCTCGGCACAATTGCTGCCACACGACCGTGCCGCCGACTACAATCAGGCGATGATGGACTTCGGCGCCACCTGGTGCATGCCGAAGTCGCCACGTTGCACCGACTGTCCGTTGGCTGAGACATGCGTGGCGTTTCGTGAGGGGAGGGTAGGGCAGTTGCCCGTGAAAGAGCGGAAAACGAAGATACAGACGCGACACCTCATTTATATCTATATACGGTGTCAGGGCATGACAGCCATCCGCCGGCGTGGTGCCGGCGACATCTGGCAGGGTTTGTGGGAACCTTTGACAATAGAAGTAAAGATAGAAACGAAGGACAAGGAGCAAGAACCGAAGGATATGTCTTCACTCCTTCATCCCTTCACTCCTTCGCTCCTCTCCCTCCGCTTGCTCAGAACCAACGTAAAACATGTGTTGACACACCGTATTCTGTTGGCCGACTTCTATCTTCTGGAAACGGAAGAGCGGCCCTCCCTTCCCGGCGATTATATCTGGATAGCCGAAGAAGAAATAGACCGCTATGCTGTGCCTCGCTTGGTGGAATTGTTGTTGGAGGAGGTCAGGGCGTCAGACAGTCCCCTCCCTTGAACCCTTGAAGGGTAGGCCGGTGTCGTTTATGACATAAAAAAGGGAGGGGCGACCGAAGTCGCCCCTGGGGATTGAGGTTGGGGAGGTGGGGCCTCCCCTGGAGGGTTCAAATTTTGTAGTAGAATTAAATTCTGATGCAAAGATACGGTGTGATTTTTTAACATCCAAATTTTTTTGGCAAAAAAAGCAACTTTTCGGCAAAAAAAGTGCAAAACCAGCATTTTATCTCCTCTTTATGTGGCTGTTTGCCCTTTTTTGACTAAATTTGCAGCTATAAAACGATTTGACTTAGAAGACCAATAAGAAGAAAATGTATCACGTAATCAAAAAAATGGAGATTGCCGGTTGCCATCAGCTCACACTGCCATATTCAAGCAAGTGTACAAGGCCTCATGGACATAACTGGACGATTACCGTCTATTGCAAGGCGAAGGAATTGGATAGCAACGGTATGGTGGTTGATTTCTCTGAAATCAAACGGCGCATACACGGTTATCTCGACCATGGCAACCTCAATGAGTTGCTGCCGTTCAATCCCACGGCTGAGAATCTGGCCAAATGGATATGCGACCAGATTGACACCTGTTGGAAGGTGGTGGTGGAGGAGAGTGCAGGTAATATCGCCATCTACGAACAAGACGAGGAAGGATGAGAGTCAACGAGATCTTTTACTCTCTGCAAGGGGAGGGGTTTCATACCGGCAGGGCGGCTGTTTTTGTCCGGCTGTCGGGTTGCAATCTGACCTGCTCTTTTTGCGACACTGACCACCGTCCATTCGTTGAAATGAAGGAAGAGGAAATCGTCAAGGCGGTGGCGGCCTTTCCCGCCTCGTGGGTGGTGGTGACGGGTGGAGAACCGGCATTGCAACTCACGGCTTCGCTCGTTGACGGGTTGCACGGGGTAGGGAAGACGGTGGCGGTGGAGACCAATGGCACACTGCCGCTGCCTGACAATGTGGATTGGGTGACAGTGAGTCCGAAAGACGTTTTCGTGGGGGCAAAAGGCAAACCCGTTTTGACCCGTGCCGATGAGGTGAAAGTGGTGTTCGGTGAACAACCCTTCTCCGACCACCCCGATGAGGGCATCATTGCCGACCATTATTTCATTCAGCCTTGCGACACGGGCGACAGTCAGCGTAATGCCCGCATCACTGCCCGTTGCATTGATTATATCAAACAGCATCCCCAATGGCGGTTGTCGTTGCAGACGCATAAGATTATAGGCATCCGCTGATGACTCTCTTCTCATGGGTTGAGAAAACTGATCGAGTGCCAAACTTGAATTACATATCAATTGATTGAATCATGAAAAAAACGTTATTCTTTTTGCTGACCGTGATGGCGGTGCTGTCGGCGTCGGCACAGACTGTTTATGATTTCCAAGTGAAGAATGCTGACGGACAAACCGTATCGCTTGCTGACTATCGCGGCAAGGTGCTCCTCATCGTGAATACCGCGACCAAATGCGGATTCACACCCCAGTACAAGGAACTGGAGGCGCTTTATGAGAAATATCATGCCGAAGGACTGGAAATACTCGATTTCCCGTGCAATCAGTTCGGCCAACAGGCGCCGGGGTCGATACAGGAGATACGGCAGTTCTGCACGGCCAATTATGGCACGCAGTTCGCTCAGTTCGACAAAATCGATGTCAACGGTCCGCAGGCGTCCCCTCTCTTCTCTTTCTTGAAATCAAAGAAGGGTTTCGGCGGTTTCGACACGACCGATCAAAAGGGGAAGTTCATGGATGACATGATGCGCAAGAAGGACGCCAACTACGACCAGTCGGCTGACATCAAATGGAACTTCACCAAATTCCTCGTGGCACGCGACGGGCGCGTCATCGCCAGGTATGAACCTACGGAACCGGTTAGTGATGTGGAGCGGGATGTGCAGGTGGAACTGAACCCCGTGCTCAGCAATATGATGGCACGCCGTTCTGTGCGTCAATACCTGGACAAACCCGTGGAGCATGAGAAACTCGAACTCATCGTGCGCTGTGGTATTCATGCGCCCAGCGGAATGAACCGCCAACCGTGGGTGGTGCGTGTGGTAGAGGACCAGAAACTCATTGCCGACGTGACGGAGGTTTACCGTCAGGAGAATGCGGAACAGGTAAAGCGCGACCCGGGATTCAAGAATATGTTCCGCAATGCGCCCAACCTGATTTGTGTTTGCACACCAGCCGATGGCGGCGGACAAGTGGATGCCGGACTTTTGGGCGAGAACATGATGCTTGCGGCGCAGTCCATCGGTTTGGGTACTTGTTGCCTGGGCGGACCTGTTCGATTCCTCCTGTCCAATCCCAAAGCCCGTTTCTTCCTCGACCGTCTTGACATCCCCGACGGCTATCAGCTCAACTACATCCTCGCTGTCGGCTATCCCGACGAACAACCCGAAGCCAAACCTCGCGATGCCTCGAAAGTGAAGTATGTGAAGTGACGTATATGTCATTACACCTGCGGCTGACGAGGCCGACCTCCATGCACTTGTGAAGCCCCCCTTGTCCCCATTTGAGTGATATAACCACCCAATGTTCAACGTATTAAGGATGCACTTCAATTGCTGCCACGGGACGCACAGAGTGCCCGCAGCGGCGTCCTTGGTCGTTGCAGATCGCGTACCCGTGATAAAAGTTTAGTAAGCAGGCATTGCTCGGACCCAACTCAAAAGGCATCGAAGACCAGTAATAGCCGCCCGTGCCGCAGGAGTACAAGTCCGCTTCATAACACCAACCCGCAGCGGGAAGGAAAATAGACGCGCCGTTTGGACCTGTGAATTTCCTGCCGCTTACGCCATTGACAGTTGTCCAAACATGGATACTCTTGTAAAGAAGTTCCAGAAACTGCGCAAGTGTGGGCATGCGCCATGAGTCGCCCCAGTTAGCACAGGCTGCGTCATCAGAGAGGTCAAGCACGGTCTTGTTGTCAACAATGCCGTAACTCGATTGGGTGCAATATTTTGTCAGCGTGCTGAATTCGCCCCGGCACCACTTGTAGGTGGACCAATCATAGGTGTTTTTCGCCATGGTCTCGCCCCATGCGTAGTAGTTGCCGTAGTCTTCTGGGCAGGTGGCTCCCACGTTACAACACGCCCACTTCGTACCGGAGGGCAGACCGAGGTCAATGAGGTGAGGATGATTGGAGTCTGGGCAAGCAAGGTAGGATTGTTGTGAAGCTGAGAAGGCCTGTTTCTTTTGTATCTGTGGAATCATGTTGTCAATCTTATACGCGTCGGAGCAGTTACGGATGCCAGGGGCAGATTTGGCTATCTTCAATCCTTTTAGGGCTTTGTCATATTGCCCTTGGTTCATCAGTTCACGCGCTTTTTGGCATATAGGGTCGATGTAATCGCAGTTGAGCTGGGCGAAAGATGGTAAGAAGAGGAAAGTAAGGAGAAGGGCTGCTAAAAGATTGTGTTTCATGATTAGTGAGTTTTTATATAATGATGACTGAGATGGGGCGAATGTGAATTGTATGCAGACGCGGCGTGTCTCCAACATTCAATGTTCAATATAGTATGAACCCATAGCACCGTATTGGATTTGTGATGCTACAGCGTGGTGATGGTGTTTTCTGAGAGTCCTGTGACTTGGGCGATGACAGCGATGTCGAGGCCTAAGGATTTCATCTTACGGGCATTGACGAGGTTGGCCTCATTGATGCCCTTTTCCATGCCCTCAGCAAAACCTTGATCATGCCCTTTCCTAAGGGCTGTATCCATCGAGTTCTTCAGGTCGCGATATACCTTGATACTCTCCTCATACTCCATCACTTCCTGAGGCGTGAAACGAGCTATCTCGGCTTGTTCGAATAGTTTGGTGAAGATGCGCTCTTGCAAGGCCGCAGGTCGGTCGAACAGGCGCGACAGGTTGCGCAGCACGAACAGCCACTTGTCGAACATCGTCTCCAACTGGTCCTCGGTCTTGTTGAACTTCGGCATCTCCAGATAAATGAACGTCAGTTTGTCGTAAAACACATGCTTGTCGGCAGTGTCCATCAGTTTCACCTCGTGGTGGAAGCACTCGTCACTGTACTCGTGGTCGGGGAATACGAAGTTCAAAATACCCACTGTATAGACGTTCTTCAGTTCAAAGTTCCAGTCGCCGCCACGTTTGCCCTGCTGCTGGATAGGGAATGAGGCGTAGAACACGCTGCGGTCCTTGAAATAGTCCTGCTCCGTCTTCTGCATCTCAACGATGAATGTCTCGCCCTTCTCGTTCTCGCAATACACATCGAAAATAGCACGACGCGAACCGTAACCGCCCAACTGTTCCGTGGGAAGGTATCTCACATCGCGAATCACCTCCTCGCCATTAAACAAGGCATTGAGGAAACTCACAAGCAGATCTTTGTTCATCTCCGTGCCAAACAGCTTTTTGAAGCCGAAGTCAGTGTAGGGGTTGATATAACGCTCGCGCCTGACAATGCCGTAAAACAAATTGTTGTTTTCCATCTCCATAATTGTTTTTCTGATTGCAAATTTAGATAAAATTTGGGAATTATAAGCCTGTATAGATAAAAAAAATAATAAATTGCCCCGAATTGGACCTCTTGCTCAAAGAATCAAGGCGCACATACGCTCAA
>CAMJFC010000107.1 GCA_946404865.1 uncultured Prevotellaceae bacterium | reverse complement strand
TGTCGTAGGCACCCCATCCGTCGCCCACCTCATTGGTCTTCTCGCCTTGGAAGAATCCAGATTTGCCCTGCTCAAATGTTGATACGATGAGTACCGGAGCATTGGCAATTCTCTTCTTGTTGCCACCAACCATGTCCTGCACGGCAGCCAGTTTCTCAGCACTCATCGCCACATAATATTTAGTGGGTTGCTGATTGGCCCATGAGGGAGCCTCTTGAGTGGCTCTGAGCAACTCACGCACTTCAGTTTCGGAAATTTTCTTCGAAGCGTCATAATTGCGGACACTTCTTCTTGAGGTAAGCACCTCATCGAACGATGCAGCCGATGATTTTTCGGCCTCAGTAGTTTCGTTCTTGTTTGAACAGCCTGCCAGTGTCATAAATGCCACGGCTGCTACGAATAAATACTTTTTCATAAATCAATAGTATGTAATAATTGAAAATATAGGACAAAAAGGATTGGCTCACGCCATGTTTTGGACAAACCAAAAAAGGATTGGCTCACGCCCATCCTTTTTCGTCTCTCTCGAGCCTCTTGTCGGATTCGAACCAACGACCCCGAGATTACAAATCACGTGCTCTGGCCAACTGAGCTAAAGAGGCGGGTGGGCAGCTACTTACATCGCGCCGCTACAACCAACTACCTTTGCTACGTTCCCGTCCTGGAGGATTCGAAGGGAGCTGGCCGTGTAAGACTTGCCCGTCTTACTGCTTTTTTGAAAAGCGGTGCAAAATTAGACAAAAAAAATGAGGTGACAACGGGACAAGACGGAATTTAACATAATTTTAACGTTGGCGGCAGGCTTGTTTTAGTTAATCTTCCAAAATCTTTTTATTATCTCATGAATAATGAGTAATTTTGCACGCAAAATAGTAAAGAGACATGACATTTGGAGAGAAATATGCCCAAATGCAGGCATACGCGCGCATTGACGGAGCCTTATTGGGCGTTTTGTGGATAGGCAGTTTCGCCTGTTTCGTGGGTCAGTTCAGCAACAGTCTGTTCGGCTTGATTTGGATGCTGACCCTGATTGGCACGCCCGTATGGGTGACGCTTCGCACCATGCGTTTCCGCGACCGTGTGCTTGACGGTGTGATGTCGTTCCGCCGGGCCTACGGTTATTCGCTGTTCACCATGCTCTACGGTGCGCTCATTTTAGCCGTGGCACAGTTTGTCTATTTCCAGTTCATGGACGACGGTTACGTGGTGAGCCAATATGCACAACTGTTCGCTTCGCCCGAAGTGACCGAGATACTCAAGGCTTACGGCATGACGACGGAGATGGTGGATGAGACCATCCAACTGATGCGCGATATGCGCCCCATCGACCTGTCGCTTCAGTTGCTCTACACCAACATCATGGTGACCTTGATACTATGTCTGCCGATAGCGCTGATTAGTAAAAGGAGAGGGGGGTGAATGTTGAATTTTGAATGTTGAATTTTGAATGTTGAATTGAAAATATTATAACACAATGGATATATCAGTAGTTATACCTTTATACAACGAGGAGGAGTCGCTTCCTGAGTTATACGAATGGATAGCCCGGGTGATGTCAGAGCATCAGTTCAGTTACGAAGTGCTGTTTATCAACGACGGCAGCACCGACCATTCGTGGGATGTCATTGAGCGTTTAGGGGCAGAGCACGAAGAGGTGCGCGGCATCAAGTTCCGCCGCAACTATGGCAAGAGCCCTGCGCTGTACTGCGGGTTCAAGGAGGCTCAAGGCGACGTGGTCATCACGATGGATGCCGACCTGCAGGATTCGCCCGATGAGATACCCGAGCTCTACCGTATGATTACGGAAGAGGGCTACGACCTGGTGTCGGGCTACAAGCAGAAGCGCTACGACCCCCTGTCGAAAACCATCCCCACGAAGCTGTTTAACTGGACAGCCCGGAAGATTAGCGGTATTAAGAACCTGCACGACTTCAACTGCGGTTTGAAAGCCTATCGCCGTGATGTGGTGAAAAACATCGAGGTGTATGGCGAGATGCACCGTTATATCCCCTATTTAGCGAAGAATGCCGGTTTCGACAAGATAGGCGAGAAGGTGGTTCACCACCAGGCCCGCAAATACGGCAAGTCGAAATTCGGTCTGAATCGTTTCATCAACGGTTACCTCGACCTAATCACGCTGTGGTTCCTGAGCACGTTCGGTCGCAAGCCGATGCACGTGTTCGGTTTCTTGGGCAGCATCATGTTTCTCATCGGTTTTGTGGCGGTAGTCATCTTGGGTGTGGACAAACTGATAGCCATCATCAACCATGTGCCGATGAGGCTCATCACCGACTCGCCCTACTTCTACTTAGCCCTGACGATGATGATCATCGGCACCCAGCTGTTCTTGGCGGGGTTCGTGGGCGACCTCATCAGCCGTTCGTCGTCAAACCGCAATGACTACCAGATCGAGGAGGTGATCAGATGCGAAAAATAATCCCGTTGCTGGCGTTATTGACGGCCATGTGTGCCTGTTCGTCGATCGACTGTCCGCTCAACCAGTCGGTATATGCGCACTATGCCATGGAGGGCGAAAACGCACCGCTGAAAGACACGCTGAGCGTCATCGCTATCCGGCAGAACGCCGCCGACACTACCTTGCTCAACAGCAAGGTAAACGCCAGCACGTTTGATGTGCCGATGAGCTATACGGGTGGCGAGGACATCTTGATATTCGAGATGACCGACACCAATCACGTGACGCGCACCGACACCCTGCACCTGCTCAAGACCAGCGTGCCACACTTCGAGTCGATGGAGTGCTCGCCCGTCTTCTTCCACACACTGACCGATGTGAGCTACACCACGCACACCATAGAAGCCGTGACCATCTCCAAGCCACTTGTCAACAATGATACCGAAACGAATATCACTATTACTTTTAAGCCTCGCGATTAGTTTGGCTGCAACGATGCCTGCCAGCGCGCAAAGCCATGGCCGCAAGACCGTAACCGAGACGGTGGACAGCGTGCCGTGGTTCAACGGCTTCGCCGTGTCGGTCGATCTGGTGGGTCCGCTGCAAATGGCATTGGGCAGTTACGGACAATACGAGGCAGCCCTGCGGTTGAACCTGAAAGACCGCTACTTCCCCATCATCGAGCTGGGCTACGGTCGTGCGTCGCATGATGATGATGTGACCTATATTTCCTACCGTTCGAAAGCCCCCTACGGACGTATCGGCATCGATTTTAACCTGCTGAAGAACAAGCACGACAAGTATCGCGTGTATGGCGGTGCGCGTTACGCTTTCAGCACCTTCAAGTTCGACGTATGGCACCCCGGACTGAAAGACCCGGTAACCGGCGCCCTGACGGAGTACAGTGCTTACGATGTGAAATGCAGCCAGCACTGGGCTGAGGTGGTGTTTGGTGTGGATGCCAGCATCTGGGGACCGCTGCATCTGGGATGGTCGGTACGCTACCGCCGCCGCATCGCCCTCGACAAGGGCACGATGGGCAATGTGTGGTATGTGCCGGGCTACGGTCTGTCGGACCAGACCAACCTGGGTGGCACCTTCAACGTGTCGATTGATATTTAGGGGTAAGAGGTAAGGGGTAAGAGGTTAGAGGTAAGAGAAATGTTAAGAGCACGAAACCGTGTAGAAAAACACTTAACAAAAAAAGATGAAGAAAGAGAAAGAAGATATCAGGGTTCCGAAGAAGCAACTGCTGTGGCAGTTGCCTTTTCTATTGTTGTTAATCGTTGGCACGATTATCATTGTGCGCCAACACCGTAACATGCCTTACCAACGTATCGAAGGGATGGTGTTCGGCACGGTCTATCACATCACCTACCAATCCGACAAGGATTTGAAGGAAGCCATTGACAGTGAACTCAAGAAGGTGGACCAATCCTTGTCGCCCTTCAACAAGGAATCGACCATCACCCACGTGAACAACAACGATGATGTGGTGGCAGGCGACGACAAGATGTTTCGTGAGGTGTTTGAGAAAGCCCTGACTATCTCTGCCGCCACCGATGGCGCCTTTGACATCACCGTGGCCCCGTTGGTCAACGCGTGGGGGTTCGGTTTCAAGAACGGCACGCCGCCCGACAGTCGTCAGGTGGACAGTCTCCGCGCGCTGATGGGTTACGAGAAGGTGTCGATGGGTCGCGACGGACGCATCAAGAAAGCCGACCCCCGTATGATGCTCGACTGTGGCGCCATCGCCAAGGGATACGGTTGCGATGTCGTGGCGAGATTATTACGCTATCATGACGTGGAGAACTTCATCATCGAGATAGGCGGCGAGATTGTATCACGCGGCAAGAACGCCGAGAGTAATCCGTGGCGTGTGGGGGTGACGAAACCCACCGACGACAGCTTAGCCGTGAATGTAGAGCGGGAAGCCATTATCAACGTGACCGACATGGCGATGGCCACCAGCGGCAACTACCGCAACTTCTATTATAAAGACGGGAAGAAATATGCCCATACCATCGACCCGAAGACTGGCTACCCCGTGCAGCACAATATTCTCTCAGCCACCGTGTTGGCGAAAGACTGCGCCACGGCCGATGCCTATGCCACCTCGTTTATGGTGATGGGGTTGGAGCGCGCACAGAAATTGCTGGAAGCACACTCTGAACTCATGGCTTACCTCATTTATACGGACGAGAAAGGCCAATATCAAGTATGGTACTCACCGGACTTGGAGAAAAAGATAAAAAAGGAGGAGTGAAGGAGTTATGCGAGGAGTGAGGGAGTGAAGGAGTGAAGGAGTGAAGACATTACTTTAATAACACTAAACACTCAACACTCGACCCTAAACACTCAACCCTAAGCCCTCAACACTCAACACTAAAACCAATCATGTCTGACGGAAATATCTTTAACCTGCTGCTGACGCTCCCGCTGTTTCAAGGCATGAGCCGTTCCGACCTGCAAGAGGCGGTGGCGCACACGAAACTGGGGTTTGAGACCCACGATGGCGGTGAGCGATTGGTGCAATGCGGCGACCATTGCACCCATCAACTCTATTTAGTAGCCGGCCAGATGGTTGTGACGACATCCGCTGCAGACAAAGCCTACTATTTGCGAGAGGTGGTGAGCGGTCCGCTGCTGTTGCAACCCGAGCGTTTGTTTGGATTGAACCAGACCTACACACGCACCTTCACCACTCACACCTCCTGTCAGATACTCTCCATCAGCAAGACAGAACTGGTGCGCCTGGCAGCGAAGTTCGATATCTTCCGCATCAATCTGCTCAACACGCTGACCACCCAGGCACAACGAGCTGCCGACGAACCGTGGCAGCCACCGGTGGAGGGCATCGGTGATAAGATGATACATTTCATCCGCTCACGCTGTCTGACCCCCACAGGAGAGAAACAGTTGCACATCACGATGCAGGCACTGGCCACAAACATCGGTGAGAGCCGGCTGAATGTGTCGCGCCAACTGCACCGGTGGGAAGAACAGGGCCTCATCACGTTGAACCGAAACCTTATTACGTGGAACGTGGAACGTTGAACGTTGAACGTGGAACATTGAACGTGGAACATTGAACGTGGAGCGTGGAACGTGGAATGTGGAACGTGGAACGTGGAACGTGGAACGTGGAACGTGGAATGTTGAACGTGGAACGTGGAACATTGAACGTGGAACATTGAACGTGGAACGTGGAACATTGAACGTGGAACATTGATTTTTGATGAGATATTTTATTGATTTATCCTTCGACGGCACGAACTATCACGGTTGGCAGATACAGCCCAACGGCATGTCGGTGCAGGAACGCTTGCAACAGGCGCTCTCTACCCTACTCCGCACCCCGATTGAAGTGACAGGGGCGGGACGTACGGATGCCGGTGTACATGCGCGCCAGATGATAGCCCACTTCGATATGGCGCAACCCGTTGACGCGCCCCAACTGGCATATAAGCTGAACCGCATCCTGCCCCGCGACATCTCCGTGCAAGCGGTGTATGAGGTGTCGGACGACATGCACGCCCGTTTCAGTGCTGTATCGCGCACCTACCACTACTATATTCATACGCGCAAAGACCCCTACCTGCGCCATTACTCGTGCGAGATGCACTATACGCTTGATTTCGACGCGATGAATCGTGCCGCGTCGATGCTGCTGGAATACGACGACTTCGCCTCGTTTTGCAAGACGCACACCGATGTGAAGACCACGCTGTGCAAGGTGACCCGTGCCGAATGGGTACAGACATCCGACCACGAATGGTATTTTGTGATTACTGCCAACCGCTTTCTCAGAAATATGGTTCGCGCCGTAACTGGCACGCTCATCGATGTGGGGCGCGGGCGCATTACCCTCGACCAGTTCCGTCGCATCATCGAGTCGCACAGCCGCACCGATGCCGGTGAAAGCATGCCCCCGCAAGCCCTCTTCCTGGAAAAAATAGAATATTAAATGTGGTTAATATTAGCATTTTTGTCGGCTGCCCTGCTGGGCTGTTACGACTCATTTAAGAAGACAGCACTCAAAGACAACGCGGTGATACCCGTGCTGTTTCTCAACACGCTGTTCTCATCGCTCATCTTTCTGCCGTTCATCGTCATCAACGAGACGACCGACGTGCTCGACGGCACCCTCTTCAGCATGGCCGAGGGCGGTTGGCATGAGCACCGTTATATCCTGCTCAAGAGCGTCATCGTATTGTCGTCGTGGCTGTTTGGCTACTTCGGACTGAAGCACCTGCCGCTGACCATCGTAGGCCCTATCAATGCCACCCGCCCGGTGATGGTGTTGGTGGGTGCCATGCTTGTGTTCGGCGAACAACTCAACCTCTGGCAATGGGCAGGTGTGCTCATAGCCATCATCTCGTTCTTTCTGTTGAGCAAGGCCGGCAAGAAAGAGGGCATCGACTTCAAGCACGACCGCTGGATCTACTTCGTGGTACTCTCGGCGGTGCTGGGAGCCGTCAGCGGCCTGTACGACAAATATCTGATGGCATCGCCAGCCGATGGCGGCGTGGGACTCGACCGCATGTTGGTGCAGTCGTGGTACTTGATTTATCAATGCGCCATGATGGGCATGGCACTGATGCTGATGTGGTGGCCCCACCGCAATCGCACCACCCCTTTTCACTGGCATTGGTCTATCATCTTCGTCAGTGTGTTCCTATCCACGGCCGACTTTGTCTATTTCTATTCATTGAGTCTGCCGGGGGCCATGATTTCCATCGTGTCGATGATACGCCGCGGCAGCGTGGTCGTCTCGTTCCTGTTCGGCGCATGGCTGTTTCATGAGAAGAACCTGCGCTCCAAGAGCATCGACCTGGCGCTGGTGCTGCTCAGCATGCTGCTGCTGTATATCGGGAGTAAATAGTACTTTTTTAATATGGCAAGTTGCCTTTATTGGTGGAAAAGTTGTAACTTTGCAGCAAAGTTTGTAATGCAGCAGAAAATATGGCAAAAATAATTGTACCAAAGAAATCTCTCGGAGTAATCGCCCTGTTGTTTATACCTTGTTTCGCTGTTGGCCAAAACTGCGTGGACAGAACAACGGTCAAGCAAGACAGCATAGCCATTAGAACTGACTCTATATGCCAGCGGGATGTTATGTGCAACTACGATATCGTTAGAAAAGACAGTTGCCAACAGCAGCACAGACTATCTTTTTTCCGCAAAGAGCAAAGGCCAACATGGAGTATTAGTCCTAATGCTGTAAAAATGCAGAAGT
>CAMJFC010000106.1 GCA_946404865.1 uncultured Prevotellaceae bacterium | reverse complement strand
GTCTGGGCAACCGTCCTGCACAGCGCGGTGTCTATATTGTCAATGGCAAGAAAGTGACGGTGAAGTAAAACAAAGGATAAATAGTTCAGCAGTTAATAAACATCATGAAAAAGAAGTATATCCAACCCCTGACCGAAATGGTGCGTGTACGCCTCTTCTCCACTGTGCTCGACGATAGCATTGACATCGGCCCTCAATCGACCGTAGCCGGCGGCTCGACCGGTACGGGCGAAGATGGCGGAGAGCACCAGTTCGGTGATGCCAATGCCTGGTCGTTCGACGAAGACGAAACACCTTCGCCCGACAAAGAATGGGGCCGTATCGGTTACTTGTGGTAAGACATCATCATATCCCCACCGGCGTTGACCGGTGGAATAGCACCCATGTTGGGGCAGGCAATCGTCTGCCCCAACAGTGTTTTTATAACAAAAAAGCCCCACCCTTCCACTTCACGGGGAAGAGTGGGAAAAGACCTGGAGAGATTAAGGTTGCAGCGTAAAACCGAAGACCAGGTATGCTTTTTAGGGTTGCAGCGTAAAGCCAAAAACCAGGTAGGCTTTTTGTGAACAGGGATTGGCGGTGAACTGCGCGAAGACGGGAATACTGAACGAGTCGGTGATACGGATGTCTTTCGATGCCCGCAACGAGAGGTCGGTCACAGCGAACCCGTTGGTTTCATAATAGGTGGTGGCATAGGGTACGACACCCAGCGTGGCCGTCCAGTCGACACCCACGAGGGTGAATGGCGCCGACACCTCGGCATAACTGCTATACGCCCGCTTGTCGTCTTTGTTCGTACCGTCGTTGCCTGTGATGTTGGTGTACCACTGCAAGGCAACTGGTCCGAAATCGTAACCCACATTCACCTCGAACACATGGTTGGTGGCATGGGCATCATATTTGAAATAGCGTGCCTTGGGGTCAAGTCCTTCGCTGAGCCAATAATCGGTGATACCGACATTGAAACCTCCGACGGTGTAAGCGAGGGTGAGGTCCAATTCCTTCGCATCATCGGGATTGGACAGTCCGTAACTGCCCCATGCCGTCAGACTCAGCCCCTTATACCCGATGCCGAGGGTGGGTTGCACGGCCACACTGCCCAGATCCTGTCCGCGCCAGATGTACTGGTTGACGAAATCAGCACTAATGGTTGTCTCTACCTGCGCCGTGGCGCTTCCTGCGGCTACGATTGCCGCTAAGAAAAGATATATTTTTTTCATAACGTTGTTTTTTAATATCACTTGTTTCTTGTGCTTTTGTAACTATCAGTTGTAACAACTCTCGCCATGTTCATAGATGTCGAGTCCCTCTTCTTCGATACGGTTATCGACACGCAGTCCGCGCATTTTCTTGATGCCATAGAACAGGATGAAACCGCAGGCAGCCGCCCACAGGTCGATGCAGAGCACGCCGAAACACTCTGCTCCGAAGAAGCCCCATCCAAAGCCATAGAATGCGCCATTAGAGGTAGAGAGCAGTCCGGTCATAAGAGTACCCAGGATGCCGCAAACACCATGCACACTGGAAGCGCCTACGGGGTCGTCGATATGCAAACGGTGGTCGATGAACTCGATGGCATAAACCAAGACGACACCGCAAACGAGGCCGATGATCACTGCACCGATGGGAGAAACGAGGTCGCATCCTGCGGTGATGCCCACCAATCCTGCCAGCACACCGTTGAGTGTGAGTGAGAGCGACGGTTTGCCGTATTTCATCCAGGTGATGAACATGGTTGCCATGCCACCAGCCACAGCCGCCAGATTGGTTGTGAGCAGCACATGTGAGATGGCCACTCGGTTGACCTCGCCACTGGCAGCCAACTGCGACCCGGGGTTGAAACCGAACCAGCCGAGCCAGAGGATAAACACGCCGAGGGCAGCCATGGTCAGGTTATGGCCAGGAATAGCACGGCTCTTGCCGTCCTTCGCATATTTACCAATTCTCGGTCCGAGTGCCATGGCGCCAATTAGAGCCAACACACCGCCCACGCTGTGTACGATGGCCGAACCTGCGAAGTCGTGAAACACGTCGCCAAAAGTTGTCATCATCCATGAGTCGGCACTATCGTTGCACAGCCATCCGCCACCCCATGTCCAATGCCCCTCCACGGGATAGATAATCAGAGAAATGAAAGCGCTGTAGATCAAATACATGGAGAATTTCGTACGCTCGGCCATCGCCCCAGAGACGATGGTGGCCGAAGTAGCACAAAACACGGTTTCGAACATCAGAAAGCCCTCTACTGGCAAATCACCATGATAGAAAGAGAGGTCGCCCCAGTTAGGAGCACCTATAAATCCTGCTCCTTCGCTACCGAACATCAATCCAAATCCCACAAAAAAGAACAAGAGGGAGCCGAACATAAAATCGACAAAGTTCTTCATGAGGATGTTAGCCGTGTTTTTACCACGTGTAAATCCTGCCTCGCACAGAGCGAATCCCGGCTGCATCCAAAACACCAACATGGCCGCCAACAGCATCCATACGGTATCAAGTGATAATCCTATTTCGTTCATAATCCTGAAAAATTAAATTGTTAGTTATCCGAACATCTTTTTACTATCCTTAAAAAAACACATCAAAGCCACTTATCATATCTTTTTCCGGGTCTATTATTTTTTGTCCCGGAGTACGGTGTCACCGTTTTCGCCCGTTCGAATAGAATAAGTGTCGATCATGTCGCTAATGAAAATTCTACCGTCGCCTATCTCACCGGTGTGTGCCACGCGCAGGATCACCTTCACCGTCGGCTCCACGAACTGGTCGCGGCAAACGATGGTCAGTGCCACACGCTCTATCACATCGGTGCTGTATTGAACGCCACGATAAATACGTTCCTCACGACTCTGCCCGATACCGTGCACATTATGATACTCAAACCAGTCGATGTCTGACTGTAACAATGCTTCTTTCACATCCTCAAACTTCGTTTTACGGATGATGGCTTCAATCTTCTTCATACCTTTTACATTTTAAAACTAACACTTTGAAACGTTTCGCTTGCAAAAGTACGCACTTTTGTAAGCAAAAACAAGAAATATTTGACATTTTGAAAGGTAAATATTATATTGGTTTACAAATTGAAATTATATAGACGAAATTTCTTTCGGTTTGTAAGAAATATAAAAGAAAAAATTTCAATTCGTAACAACCAATAAAGGGGTGGGTTGCGGCGGTGCCGCAACATACAGGAGCAAGGGGAAAGGAGCAAGGGGAAAGGAGAAAGGGGGAAGGGGAAAGGAGCAAGGAGCAAGGGAAAGGGAAAGGGGCACGGGGCAAGAGATGTGCTTAGAACACTCTACCCTAAACACTCTACCCTAAACCTTCAAGCCCTCAAGGAAATGGGAAGGGACGGAGGGAGACAGGAATCACTGACCGATGCTCTGTTTGATCCATTGCACCATGTCGGCAAGGACTTCGGGGGATATGGTTTCCTCGATGGAAGAATATTCGGTGAACAGACCTGTCTCACAATGTTGGAAGAGGTGGTTGAGCGCAGGATATTCCTTGATTAGATTCTTTTTTGAAGGACGGAGCAACCGTTTGATGGCAGTAAGATTCTGGGAGGAGATGACCTGACAATCGCGGTCGCCATTGAGCGCGAAGACAGGGCAGCGCGTCTTTCGGATATCCTCTAAAGGGTCATAATCGATGAACCACCTCAACCACGGCGTGGACTGCGCCTCTTTTTGTTGGCGGAATTGTTCTATGGTCATGTCGTGCTTCATCCCCATCAACTCTTGTATGCGATTGGTTTGCTCCACCACGAGTGTGTCGCCTTTCACACCCGGTCCGGCCATCGAGATGATGAAGTCGGTTTTCTTGCGTGCAGCGAGCATAAAAGCGATAGCGCCGCCCTCACTGTGCCCTAAGAGACCGATTTTGCTAAAAGCCTTTTGCTGGCGCAGGTATTCGATGCCGGCTTCCGCATCTCGCGCCAGATCAAGGGTCGTGGCATGTTCCATGTCCCCTCCGACAGAAGCGGCAGTGGCACGGTCGTCGTAGCGAAGTGTGGCGATGCCGTGGCGTGCGAAATAGTCGGCGATGACGAGGAAGGGTTGATGTCCCATCAATTCCTCATCACGGTTTTGCGGTCCGCTGCCGGTGACGAGCAACACAGCGACGGGTTTCTTCTTGGCTTGTCGGTCGTAACCCACAGGATAGGTGATGGTTCCGGCCAACGTGGCAGAGTCTCTCTCATTACGAAAAGTGACCTCCTCTGTCGTGTAAGGATACGGCGGCTGTGGTTTTTGAGGTCGGTTCATCTCGTACACGCCCCGTTCCAGAACGAGTGAGAACGAGAATCCCCGCTGAGTGAACGTGCCGTCGAGTTTTCCGTCTCTTAATCGTGCCCGAAAAGACGCGCCGAGATTATCCACCCTGACAGCGATGGAATCGTCAGTCAGGTATTCCTTTTTGGTGAGAATGCCTTTTGCGCCCTGGTCCGGACTGTCGAGCGTCACCACGACATAGCCGTCATGTTGTTCAAGATTGAGCACTAACGTGAGGGAGGAGAGCCCTGCTTTGAGTTTTCCTTTCCACGAGCCTATTAAAGAGGTTGTTGGTTGGATGACCTGACCTTTGGTTGACACTGCTACAAGAGCGACCAAGATGACTAATAAGATTTTTCGCATTGATGAAAGAGTTGACTGTTGAGTAAAAGATGATGAAGCGGAACAAGTCGCGAGTATGCAACATTTGCCAGCTATATATCAATCATACGAGAATCATTCATAAATTGTGACAAAAATACGAAAAAAAAATGAAAATACCATACTTGTGGGATTATATTTTTGGTTTTTCAGTTGTACCTTTGCAGCGGATTATTCAGTTTTGGCATTACTGACCCCAGCCTTGATGGGACTGCATGGGCAGTTGGCTGACGCCCTTGCGAAAAAACGGCCTCATGGCCTCTTCAAGCAACTGGAATATATATACGACCAGTTTCATTTTTTAAATATAAAAAAGTCAATAAGATTTGTACTAAAATTATGAATAATGATTGATACATATATAAACTTAATAGTAAATCTTGAATTTGGTTGGGATAAATACTTTCTCAATTATATTGTTCCATTAAAAAAGGAATATCCTGAAGAATTCCCATACATACTCATAACATTCTCTAATCATCCTCATTGGATAAGAGATAATTATTCTAAAATAACAAATCTTTTAAAGAACAATAGTTTTAAAACAATTATGTTATAATAATGGCACGGAGACCCGCCCCTACGAGGAGGGGATCCGGCTGACGCCATTGGAATGGCTTCACCACTGCCTGAAGGTTTTGTCCGTTGAAGGACTAAATCGTCTTTAATAGAAGGGGAGCTGGCGCCGCCCTGAGGGTTTTGTCCGCTTAAGGATTGTGAGGGGAATAGGCTGACGCCCAATTCCTCAGTGGTATGGGCATACGCGACCCTGTGGAGAAAGCCCTTGTGGGGAATTTTGAAGTGGACTCTATTTTTTAATATTCCAAGAAAAAAAGACATGAAAGAAAAGATTGTATTAGTGACAGGAGCCAACAAAGGTATTGGCTATGGTATTGCAAAACATCTGGGACTCAGCGGATGGAAAGTGATTATCGGCGCACGGAATCAAGAGCGGGCGGAAAAAGCTGTCAGCGAACTGCGCTCACAGGGTGTGGACGTGCCGGGATGGATGCATATCGAGCTCACCGACCTCGAGGGGTTGCAACAAGCCGCACGGGAGGTGAACGAGAGATACCCCGGACTGACGCTCTTGGTGAACAATGCCGGCATACCCGGCGACATGAGCGTTGACGGCGGACATACAGAAATCGGTGTCATCCGCGAGACCCTCGAAGTGAACTTCATCGGCACTTTCGCCCTGACAAAAGCGCTGCTGCCGCTATTAGAGAAAAACAACGGAAGGATAGTCAACATCACCGTTCCGTCGGAAATCAGCCCCTACTGGCACCCTTTGGCCTATGTGGCAAGCAAGGCGGCACAAAACGCCATGATGGGTGTGATGGCAGTGGAATTTCAGCAGAACAACCAACCGTTGGAGATTTTCTCCGTGCATCCCGGCCCCACCACGACCGACCTGAACGGCAACATGAGCCTGCCCGGCTTCCACGACATTGAGACTGTTGGCAGCAAGACAGCCGCCCTCATCAACGACGGCAACAGCCATCAGGGCGAATTCATCGAACTGTACCCGATTGTGAAGGAAGATTGACAATCAGCCTGGACATGTCATTTCTGGTAGAACGTAATCCAGTTGGTGCGGTACTTGTATTTGGGTGATGCCTTGCTCTCCGGGAACAGTTCCCTGACTTGGCCATCCGCATCGCGATACCAGGCGTAGTTCCATCCGCTGCCCATATCGAGGTAGAGTGCGTGGGTGACGTGATAGTCGACAAGACTCTTCACGAACGACTCGTAAGACATCGGCTTTCTGCACTCGATGATGCACAGGCGGCCCGCCTTCTCGCACAAGGCCCTGTAGATGGTTCGCTTCGTCCTCATCTTGCCGGAGATGGGGCGTGCCACACCATCTTTTATAATCAGCAACTGGCAGAAACCCATGCGCCATCCGTCGGCAGCGGTGGGATAGTCGGCTTTGCGCATGAATTGCCATTTGCCTTTCTTCCATACGAAGCCCCCTGTATTGGCTCGGCAACTGTATCCTTTCATCATCACGCCATCGCAGATATGGTTGTCGGCCACATTCAGGTGGCGGAACTCCAATAGCAGCTCTCCGGTAAATGCTGCCTCGCAGCAGAACTCCACGCCAGGAGAACCCGTTGGGGGCATCTGTCCGCACACCAAGTCGATATGGGAGAAGTCGGGATAGTAGACATTGAGCAAGGGTGTTGTCTCAATGGTGACTGCTGCTGTCTGGAGAGTGAGCACCAAGCCCATGGCCAAGCCTATAATTTTTATAACTCGCATTTCTTGATTCGGTTTTTGGAAAGTATTATAGGTATTTAAAAGACGACACGTCTCTCAGTTTTTTAAAATCTGCTACAAATATAACGAAAAACGACGAAATGAAAAGAATAAATGGAGAAAAAACAACGAAATCGACCATTTATAGGGTCAAAAAAAAAAACAATATGACACGTTTCCTGTCACATTGGGGGGGAGTGATGTAAACGCTATCAAGTGTATTGCTTGATAATGTTTTGAGGTATCGCTAACAGACGGTCAGAAGTTTCGGCTGTAAATGTCAAACCAGAATCAAATCTTGGACTCGCTAATAGTCCAACAGCATCCCCGCCTGCTGTCCTAAAAAAGGGTTTTCCGTCAATAAACTTCACCATAATGATCAGATTAAAGTAGTTGCCGCTAAATTTCCCTTTAACTCTAACTTTTCCAATTTCTTCCCATCGGTTTCCGTTTTCCATAATTGTTTGTGTCAAAAAATGAATATTTAGTTTGAAAATCTCTATTTCCGCTGCAAAGTAAACACCCTTAAACGAACTCTTTGTTCGTTCTTGTCATTTTTTTATTCAAAATTCAACATTTATGATTATTTCATGACAGCTGAACAGAATAAATATCAGTAACACTTTAACGCTTTTGAACTCATTAGAGTCTTTTTCACAAAAAAAATGAAGATGAACATCATTTATCTATAAAAAATCGAGCATTTCCCAGAAGAAAAATGCCACCCAAAGCCTTGAGGTTTCAATCCTTTTATTTATCTTTGCATTCGAATTCATCATATGATGATTCTAAAGTTGGCAGCCCTGTACGAGGCCTATTATCAAAACAAAACGACAATGAAAAACTTAAGAAGAATTGACAAATGGATGGTCATG
>CAMJFC010000105.1 GCA_946404865.1 uncultured Prevotellaceae bacterium | reverse complement strand
TCTGGTCGTAGGCGTATTCCAAGTCGCTGTCCGCGCCGTCGTCGAAGTGGAAGGCCCCGTAGTAGGTGGGCTGGCCGGAGCCCGCCGAGTCTTCTACCTTCAGCGCGGCTGGTGCCTCGCTGGCATCGCGGAAGGCACTGCCAAGCAGATAATAGGCCATGATGCGGTCGTGCGGCGTGCCGTGACTTTCGAAATAGTCGGCCATCTCGCTAACGCTATCGACGGAGAAAGGCTGGTAATGGCTGTTGAGCGAATCGATGGCTGCCATGCGAGAACGCATCTGCTCATAACGGCTATCCCCGCAACCCGTCAATAGGCAGGCGAGGGAAACCGTTATGAGCAGAAGATGTAGATGGTGGCACCGCTCCACTCGCATGGAGGTATGTACTATTTAGATGACAATCCTAATTTCTCACGCACGTAAGCCAAGGCTTTCACCCAGTCGGTGTCCAACGAGAACTGTGTCAGGAAACGGTCGTCATTGCAGTAACTCTGCGTAAACTCGGTGTCGGGGTCGTTGAAACGGGGGAACAGAATGCTCGCCTCTTTGAACAGCAACAGCAGGTTGCGGCGGTCCTTCTCTTTCTCAGCACGGGTGAGACGTGTCTGATAGATATGGACATAGTTGTAGAGAGAGATAGCCTGATTGTCCAACTCACGCCAGACGGTGTCTGGCACCTGAATGGCGTTCAGGTCGATGTTGCCGTTAGACCCTTCGGGTATCTGTTCCATCATCAGCTTGCCGGCCCAGTATTTCAAAGCGTTGCTCTTGAACTTTGCTATACGGCGCACGTCAATCAGTTTAGACTCGTCGTTAGCCACAGAGTCCGACATGTGTACGATTTCCCTGTAAATGTCTTGTGCTGACACACTGGTCAGACCTGCAAACAGCAGCATGACCGCAAATAATACTTTTTTCATTGTCTTCTTGAATATTAATTGTTTAAATTTTTCTCAAATTTGTATTTTCCATCTTCCTCCCCTCGGAAAGGGTGGAGACCACACCCTCCTGAAACATTGACGTTCCACGGCTCTTAAAGTTTAATCCTGTGTGTGATGCAGGCGGGCAATTCTTCTTCGTAGTGGGTCACCATAATCATCGTCTTGTTCTCGCGTCGGCAGAACGTTTCGATGATGTCTTTCACCATCCGCCGCCTACGGTCGTCAAGACCGTGCAACGGCTCGTCCAAGATCAGCAACTCCGGGTCTTTGACAAAGGCACGCGCCAACAACACCAACCGCTGTTCACCACTTGACAGGGTCATGAAGTTACGTTCTTCCATACCGTCCAGACCGAAGATGTGCATCCACCAACGGCAAATATCATAGTCAGCGGGCATGGGCTTCACATACAGGCCCACGGAGTCTTTCAGACCGCTCGCCACGATGCGGATGGCTGGCAGGTTCTTCTTGTAAGCGCGGTGCATCTCGGGCGACACATAACCGATATGACGTTTGATGTCCCAGATGGTCTCGCCGCAGCCGCGTTGTTGCCCGAACAGGGAGATGTCGCATGCGTAACTCTGAGGGTTGTCTGCGCATACCAAACTCAGCAGGGTCGATTTTCCGCTGCCGTTGGCTCCTCCTAATGCCCAGCGCTCACCGTTATGCACGGTCCAGTCTAAGTCTTTCAGAATGGTGCGCTCGCCATAACGTATGCTCACCTTGTGCATTGACACCACCTCGTCGGCTTGATAGTCATCATCACGACTGGGCAGCGACAATATCAGGTTCTCGCGCTCGGCATCTAAGACGTGCGAGGGTAGGGGAGGGCGCTCTGCCAAATAGTCGCTAAGCGTCTTCTTCTCGCCCACGGTCAACCCTTTCACCTCAATCACATGGGTCACCAAATCGGGGATGTCATCCCGCTTGGCAATGACGAGGATGATTTGCAACGGACGGTCGGCCGACAGACGGCGGAGCAGTTCGCGCAACTGGTCGCGTGTGGCTGCGTCAAGGCCGATGAAGGGGTTGTCTAATATCAGGATACGCGGCTCGCTGAAAAGGGCGCGCGTCAACTGAAATTTTCGCAGCTCTCCGCTTGAGAGCAGGATGATATATTGACTGAAGAGCGTACGCAGACCGAACAAATCGTATAGATGCGACTGCATGGCGCGACGCTCGGGGGTATCGGCTCCCGTCTGAAGAAAGGCTTCTTCAAGCAGCTGCCCGACGGTGGGCGTGCTCTCGTCGATGTCATGTTGGTTCCAGCGTTGTTGCAGATAGTAGGTGCGGTCGTTGTCACCGCCATAACTGTCGCGGAACGTGATATAGCGCATATTGTCAGCGGCCAACGGCTTGGTGCTCGGACGGAAGTCGTATGCCACGTCCTGAAGCAATAAGGGATGGCGCCCGGTCAGTATATCTACCAACATCGTCTTGCCACTGCCGTTGTCGCCTACGATGGCGATATGTTCGCCGTCGAGCAACTCGACATTGACTGGCGAAGCCATGCGCCACTGGGGCATGCGCACTATGCCGTCTCGGATGCTGAGGGTCGTTTGCATAGTCGGTCTTGGTTCTTGTTGACAAAATCTTTCCATCCGCGGTAGTTCGCCTGCGACTCAGGACGGCCCATCTGCATGAAATGGCAATAGGCGGCACCCAAAGCATCGGTGGCGTCAAGGAAACGAGGCAACTCTTCCTTGTCGAGATTCAACAGGCGGGTCAGCATGCCTGCTACCTGCTCTTTCGAGGCTTGCCCGTTGCCGGTGATGGCCATCTTAATCTTCAGCGGGGCATACTCGTGGATGGGGATGTCACGCTGGATGGCGGCGGCAATGGCGACGCCCTGGGCACGACCCAGTTTCAACATCGACTGCACATTCTTGCCGAAGAACGGGGCTTCGATGGCCATCTCGTCAGGCAGATACGACTCGATGATACCTGTCACCCGCTCGAAGATATGTCCTAAACGCAGGTAGGGGTCGCTCATCTTGCGCAGGTCAATAACACCCATGGCCAACATCTTGGCTTGGTTGCCCTCTGCACGAATCACACCGTAACCCATCACGTTGGTCCCGGGGTCGATGCCTAATATGATTTTCTCTGCCTTGTTCATCTGTCCATATAGGGGTTCATGCGCAGCTCATCACCGATAGTGGTGGACGGTCCGTGGCCGCAATAGACACGGGTATCATCGGGCAACTGGGCCAGCATGCGAAGGCTCTGGATAATCTGTAGCATACTGCCTCCCTGAAAATCGGTTCGGCCGATGCTGCCACGAAACAGGGTGTCGCCGCTGAAGAGCACGTGCTCGGTCTCATCGAAGAAACACACGCAGCCGCGTGAGTGGCCGGGCGTGGCGATGACTTTCAAGGTATGTGTGCCGAAGGTCACCTGTTCGCCGTCCTCCAAAATCTTGCCCACGGGTGGCATCTCATAGCCGAGGCGCATCCCATAAAGCGATTCTGCCTGACGCTCTAAATGCGACATCATCCGCTCGTCACCGCTGTGTACCTCTGGTTTCAGACCGAATGTTTCGTATATCGTGTTGTTGCCGAAATGATGGTCCAAGTGACCGTGAGTGGCCAATAGATGTTTCGGGGTCAGTTGATGCTCGCGGATGTAATCCACAATGGCGCGGCGCTCCTCTTCGTAATAGGCACCGCAGTCGATAATGACGCACTCGTTCGTCGCGTCACTTACCACATAGCAGTTTTCCTGCAACATGTTGCAAACAAAGGTCTTGATCTCCATCATAGGGCTACATATATCAGATATTTCTCTTGAAACCATTCTTCATCAAACCAAGTGCTGATTGGAAGCACTTCGGCGCGTTGACCAAAGGGACGCACCTCATCGCTTACATCCCCGCCTTTCAGGCATATCACACCGTTGAGCATGGCGTTACGTTGTGTGTTGGAGATGTTCTTGCGGACTATTTTCACCAAGTCGGGCAGCGGCATCACCGCACGGCTCACCACGAAGTCGTATTTGCCACGTTCCTCTTCGCCACGCAGATGCACGGCCTCCACATTCTTTAAACCGATGGCTGTGGCTATTTCTGTAGCCACTCGAATTTTCTTCCCGGTGCCGTCAATCAGACGGAAATGGGTCTCGGGGAAGAGAATAGCCAAAGGGATGCCAGGAAAACCGCCGCCCGTGCCGAAGTCGAGCACGTGGGTGCCGGGCTTGAAATGAAAGGCTTGTCCGATGGCCATGGAGTGCAGCACATGATGTTCGTACAGGTGGTCGATGTCTTTGCGTGAGATGACATTGATTTTCTCATTCCAGTCATGATACAACCCGTCGAGCATCGACAACTGCCGCCGCTGCTCCTCGCTCAATCCGTTGAAATATTTTAGTATCTGTTCCAATTCTTTCTTCAATGATTACTCCGTATTCTTTCCCCCCAATTCGTCATTCAACATTCTTCATCGCGTCAGCGACAATTCGTCGTTCAACATTCAAAATTCAACATTCAAAATTTCACCCTGATTTCCCCTTCCTCTTTCGTCGCTATCTCCCCCGGCACGAAGATGAACACCACACCGTCATCATCCACCAGGTAGTTGTCGGGGGCATAGAACGGCGTATGCACGAAATATCCCTGTTCGCGCAGGGCGATGGTGTCCGACAACTCCAGTTGCGAGGCCAACGCTTCACCTATGTCCTGGCCCAATGTACTGAGTTGGTCACTGCCGAACAAATCCCAGAGGTGCAGAATCCTTCCCGTCTCGGCATCGAGATTGTGCACGAGGGTGTAGGTGGTGGCTGATGCTCCTGATTGGTCGGTGATGGATGCCAAGTAGTTGATTGTGCCCGAACGAAGCATCTCGACCTTTGTGTCCACGCGGTAACTTAGGTCGGCGGTGCCAGCTCCCGATTCCTCGGCATACACCTTGCCGTAGAAAGCCCGATAGTCGGCGAAATAGCGTTTAATGAATGAGTCAACGGCTTCACGAACAGGTATCTTGTCGTCCGTGAGCGACAGGTAGTCGGCGGGCAGAATGCCGCCACGCAGCACGCTGTCGTTCATCTGCTCCGCATTCGGACCAGAAAACACTTTCACATTCAAGTGAAGCGCACAACGGGGTGCGTTGGCGTCTTTCGATACCGACACAGACGTATCGACCACAATACTGTCCAATGACAGTTCGTAGTCGGCTAATGTCTTCCTGCCGCTGCAACTGGCTAAAACCAATAGCAAAACGGCCATGAGTGGCGCTTTTCGCATCATCGATGCAAAGGTAAGAAAAATATTGCTTTTCTGCAAATGTTTCAATATGTTCTTATCATTTTTTGACCTTATTCTTCTTTCCTTAAGACAAGCCTCCAAAAACTGGGTTCCATGACAACTCGGAGTCCCCAGAAAATCCTGAGCCGTAGTGTCATTGTCCTGACAAACGGTTCTGATGATGCTCGTACCAACGGCGTGTAAAAGTGAAATAGAGCAAAAAAGCCAAGGCCAATAGTGATAAGGCAATGAGCAATACCGATTCTTTATCGGCGGCCACAAACGTCAAAAAGACACCAAGGGCGATGCCTGACTCCCATGACAGGAAGAAGGTGCTTTGCGATGTGCCCCGCTGACAGTGGTGGCTGATGTTGAGGAATATAAACATAAAACGGTTGCACACCAGACCGGCCACACAACCCAACAATACGGGCGAGATGTAATTCCAGACCCATTCGCTCAACAATATCACGGGCAACAGAAAAGCCAGACTTGACAAGGCAAACGACAGATACATATCCAACCGCCGGAGGGTAGAGGAAAGAAACGCCTTGCCCATCAAAATTGCCAAATAAAAGCCCACCATCATCATCGCATACATCACGGCATCGAGCAACCAAAAGAGCAACATGCCGAAAAAGGCGGTGAAGAGCATCAAGTTGATGAAACACAAGGGGTTTTCGCGCAACAAAAAACGGTCGGTGCTGAACACACGAAAGGTGTCGTCGGGTGCCTTGAACGGCAGACGTATCAGACAGACCAAAAGGGCTGACAACAACGCCATGGACGACATGATGATGGAGATGGTGGCGATGTCGATGAAACGATAGAGCTGAAGCGCCACCAAAGGACCAAGCACCAGGGGGAAACGTCCGAACCATACCATGGCATAGTTGGCGTCTGTGCGATAGGCTGACTCTGACACGTCGATAATCAAAGAACTCAACAATACCATCAGAGCCAAACTAAACAGGGCTCCTAACATGAAACGGAGGGCCGCCCACGCATACCAAGGCAGCGTCCAACCGTCAACATTCTGCTCAAACAGGAAAAATACAAACAGCGCCACCGATACTCCTAAGGCCGAATAGACATAAACCATTCGGCGCCGGCAACGTTGTATCAGATAGTTACAAATAGGACCGAAGGCGAACAAACCCGCTCCCCAGGCCAGCATCACGATGCCTACCTGCATATACGACAGGTCGGTGCGTTGCTCCAACCATGACGGCAACAATGGTATGAGCATATACATTGGCATCGTGAGCAGAAAACTGGCGATGGCCAGCAACCAAAAGTCACGATGCCAAAGGCGGGAATGGACAGGGGTGGTATCCATCAATACGATTCGCTTTCGTTGGGGAAGTCACCGCTCTTCACATCGGTCACGTATTGGCCGATGGCGTCGGTCATGATGGTGCCTAAGTCGGCGTAACGACGGAGGAATTTGGGCGAGAAACCCTGTGTCATGCCAAGCATGTCGGCTACCACCAACACCTGACCGTCGGTGCCGTTGCCGGCACCGATGCCTATCGTGGGGCAGCTGATGGCGGTGGTCACTTCGGCGGCCAACTTGGCCGGAACCTTCTCTAATACCACGGCAAAACAACCGGCGTCGGACAGCAACTGGGCGTCGGACATCAGCTTCTCGGCCTCGGCGGCGTCCTTAGCACGCACGGCATAGGTGCCGAACTTATTGATGCTCTGAGGGGTCAGTCCCAGATGACCGCACACGGGAATACCGGCGTCCAATATACCTTTCACCGTGTCAAGTATCTCTACGCCGCCCTCCAATTTCAAGGCGTCGCAACCGCTCTCTTTCATGATGCGGATAGCGTTCTTCAAACCATCGTGACGGTCCACCTGATAACTGCCGAATGGCATGTCGCATATCACCAAAGCACGCTTCACAGCATTCACAACCGAACGGGCATGGTAAATCATTTGGTCCACAGTGATGGGCAGTGTGGTGGAATTGCCTATCATAACGTTCGACGCGGAGTCACCAATCAAAATAGCATCAACACCGGCTTGGTCCACAATGCCGGCTGTGGTGTAGTCATACGAGGTGAGCATAGAAATCTTCTCACCCTTCTGCTTCATTTCAAAAAAACGATGCGTCGTCACTTTACGAGTATCGCTCACTAAATATCCTGCCATAGTCTATTAAAATATGATAGTGTTTCAAATTTCTTACCTTATGACCTCACATCCTTATGACCTCACATCCGCAAATAGTCACCAATCACTTCGTCTGCCAACGGCGCTATCGCCTCGGCGGAGTTGGTCGTTGATAATCCGAAGACGTACATGCCGGCGGCACGGCCTGACTTCAAACCGTTGAAACTGTCTTCAAAAACCACACACTCCGATGGCGTGGCTCCAAAACGGGCCGCACCCTTCAGGTAACAGTCGGGCGAGGGCTTGCTCTCTGTGAAATCCTCGGAGGTGAGAATGGCATCAAACAACGATTGAAACTCAGGACGCTGACGATACACACTCTGCATCTTGGCCTGATTAGAACTGGTCACCACGGCGGTCTTCACTCCTTCCGACCGGATGGAGGTGATAAAGTCGTAGAAACCAGGTACATAGTCGTAATACATCTGTGCCTCGTAGGCATTCAGACGCTCCACAATGGCGGCGTGCTCTTCGGCAACATCGCTGAAATAACGTTCGAATATCTGCGTCAGGGTCTGACCTTTGATGGTCTGCTCTAATCCTGGCTGCTCGGGATGATAACGGCGGCATTCCTCACCCCAGAAAACGGTGTATTGGGGCTCGGTGTCAAACACAACACCGTCAAGGTCAAATAATGCCACTTTCCACTTAAATGGACTCATTTCTTCAATTTTGGGTGCAAAGGTACGATAAAATTATAGAATTAAAAAATTTAAAAATTAAAAAAATCTAACAACAAAAACG
>CAMJFC010000104.1 GCA_946404865.1 uncultured Prevotellaceae bacterium | reverse complement strand
GCATGTTCATCGTGCCTTCATAGGTGAAGAGCATCGCGTTGCGACCGTTGCGCGTGGGCATCACACAGTCGAACATGTCCACGCCGCGCTCGATGGCTTCGAGGATGTTCTGCGGTGTGCCCACACCCATCAGGTAGCGGGGCTTGTCCTTGGGCAGGATGGCATTCACCACCTCTATCATCTCATACATCATCTCGGTGGGTTCGCCCACGGCCAGACCGCCGATGGCATTGCCGTCGGCTCCCTTGTCGGCCACGTGCTTGGCTGCCTCACGGCGCAGGTCTTTATACGTGCAGCCCTGAACGATAGGGAACAGACACTGGCTGTAGCCATACAATGGGGTGGTCTCCTCAAAACGCTTCATGCAGCGGTCAAGCCAGTGCTGCGTCAATGTCAGACTCTTTCGGGCATAGCTGTAATCGCTCTGCCCTGGAGGACACTCGTCGAAGGCCATCATGATGTCGGCGCCGATGATGCGCTCCGTGTCAATCACATTCTCGGGGGTGAAAAAGTGCTTCGAACCGTCGATGTGAGAGCGAAACTCACAACCCTCTTCGCGCAACTTGCGGATACCGGTCAGCGAGAAGACCTGAAAGCCGCCCGAATCGGTCAGGATGGGACGGTCCCAGGTGTTGAAGCGGTGCAGACCGCCGGCACGCTGGAGGGTGTCCAGTCCCGGACGCAGATACAGATGATAGGTGTTGCCTAAGATAATCTGGGCTTTCACCTGCTCGCGCAACTCACTGAAATGCACACCCTTCACACTGCCGCAGGTGCCTACGGGCATGAAGATGGGGGTCTGTATCTTACCGTGGTCGGTCGTCAACTCTCCGGCACGGGCGTCAGACAAAGGGTCGTTGTGTTGTAACTCAAATGTCATGATGTTCCTCTTCTATCGTAAAATCCACGGGATGCGATACGCGCTCGTCGGTCAGGGCAAAATCCCAGACGTCTTTCACGTTCTCCACATAGTGGAACGTGACACCGGCCAAATACATCGGCGGTATCTCGTCGATATCTTTCTTGTTAGCGCTGCACATCACGATGTCGGTGATGCCAGCACGCTTCGCCGCGAGTATCTTCTCCTTGATGCCTCCCACGGGAAGCACCTTGCCGCGCAACGTAATCTCGCCGGTCATGGCGGTGTTCTTGCGCACTTTGCGCTGCGTCAGGGCCGAAGCGATGCTCGTGGCAATGGTGATGCCTGCCGAGGGACCGTCTTTGGGCGTCGCGCCCTCGGGCACATGGATGTGGATGTTCCACTGGTTGAAGATGCGGTAGTCAACACCCAGGCTGTCGATGTGCGCCTTCACGTATTCCAACGCAATCACAGCCGACTCTTTCATCACATCACCCAAATTGCCGGTCAGCGTCAGTTTGCCGCTCTTGCCTTTGCTCAGCGAGGTCTCAATGAAGAGGATCTCGCCGCCCACACTGGTCCAGGCCAGACCGGTCACCACGCCGGCATAGTCATTGCCCTGGTAGATGTCGCGGTAGTAGGGGGGCTTGCCGAGCAGGTCGGCCAACTTCTCGGTCGTCACCTTGTCGTAAGGCAACTCGCCGTCGCGCGCCTTCATGTAGGCCATCTTGCGCAGCGCTTTGTTGATTTGTTTCTCCAGTTGGCGCACACCGCTCTCGCGGGTGTACTGCTCGATGATCTTTTCTATCGCGCTCTTTAGGAAGACGGGCTTCGGTGTCAGTGAATCCAGTCCCGTGTTCGACAATTCGCGCGGAATGAGATGGCGCTTGGCTATCTCTATCTTCTCTTCGGTGATATAACCGCTCACCTCGATGAGCTCCATGCGGTCCAACAGTGGACGCGGGATGGTGTTCAAATCGTTGGCGGTGGCGATGAACAACACTTTCGACAGGTCGTAGTCCACGTCTAAGTAATTGTCATGAAAGGCATTGTTTTGTTCGGGGTCGAGCACTTCGAGCAAGGCCGACGCAGGGTCGCCGTTGATGGTGTGCTGCGTCACCTTGTCAATCTCGTCCAAGATGAAAACGGGATTCGACGAACCGGCTTTCTGGATGCCTTTGATGATACGGCCGGGCATGGCTCCCACATAGGTGCGACGGTGGCCGCGAATCTCCGACTCGTCGTGCAGACCGCCAAGCGACATGCGCACATACTTGCGCTTCATGGCTGAGGCGATGCTCTTGCCTAAGCTGGTCTTGCCCACGCCCGGAGGGCCGTACAAACAGAGGATGGGCGATTTCAGGTCGCCACGCAACGACAGTACGGCGATGTGCTCCAAGATGCGCTCTTTCACTTTCTCCATGCCATAATGGTCGTGGTTGAGAATGCGCTCGGCACGCTTCAGGTTCAGGTCGTCCGACGTGTATTCGCCCCAGGGCAGGTCCACCATCATCTGAAGGTAGTTGAGAAGAAGACTGTAGTCGGGACTCTGCGGGTTGAGCGTGTCCAACTTGTCTAACTCCTTGAGAAACACGCGGTTCACCTCGTCGCTCCACTTCTTTTTCTTGCTCTTCTCAATCAGTTCGGCACGCTCGGGCGAACCCTCGCCGTTGCCAAGCTCTTCTTTGATGTTCTTAATCTGCTGTTGGAGGAAGTACTCGCGCTGCTGCTCGTCCAGGTCCAAACGGGTCTTGCTGCGGATGTCTTGCTTCAAATCCAACAGCTGCAACTCTTTGTTCATCACTTTCAACGCCTCAAACACACGCTGCTTGATGTCGGTGCAGCGCAACAGCGACATCTTGTCGATGATGTCAAAGGGCATGTTTGAACAGATAAAGTTCAGGGCGATGATATTGTTGGTGATATTGCTCAGGGCAAACACCGACTCGTCGGGCAGCTCCTCGTTCTTGCGCACATATTCGGCACTCAGTGTGCGTAGGTCTTCAATGGCGGCCTTGTATTCACGGTCCTTCTCCGAAGGGAACACTTCAGGGGCGGGCTCGGTGCTGCCGATGAAATAAGGACGGGTCTTATTGACCGACAACAAATGGCAACGGCCCAGACCTTGCACGATGGCGGTCAGATTGGTGGTCTGCCCCGGACCGGGTATCTCTAATACGCGGATGACACGCGCATAAACGCCAAAGTCAAACAAATCATTGGCCGAAGGGGTGTCTATCGTCGAGTCGCGTTGGCAGAAGATGCCAATCACCTGATTGGACTGCCCTTGCACTTTCTGTATGAGTTTCATGCTGGTCGGACGACCCACAAGAATGGGGGAGATCACTCCGGGAAACAAGACCATATTCCGCGTCGTCAGAATAGGAATGTCTCCCTCGACCTTCATGTCAAACAAAGATTCAATGTCGCCGTCGTAGTCGGCTATCATTTGAAACGGGTTATTCTGATTTCTATCCATCGTCTTTTACAAATCGGACTGCAAAATTACTCATTTTATACCATTCTGACGAATGTATGACATAATTTTTTGATTTTTATCATGCTTATTTGATTCATTTAGTGTATTTTTGCATTTTGCTATGGCTAATCAGTATTTTAAATTCAAACAATTCACGGTGTGGCAGGAGAGATGCGCCATGAAGGTGGGCACCGATGGCGTATTGCTCGGGGCATGGGCCGGGGGAGGGGAGAACATCCTCGATATCGGCACCGGAACGGGTCTGGTGGCACTGATGATGGCACAGCGCTTTCCGCAAGCTCACGTCACGGCAGTGGAGATTGACCCGGAGGCGGCACAGCAGGCTGCGGAGAATGTGGCCCGCTCTCCCTTTTATGACCGGATTGCGGTCGTCGCCGAGGATGTGACTGCTTGGGCGGAGAACGAAACCAATGGCTTTCCGTTCGATGCCATCGTGTGCAACCCGCCCTTTTTCGTGCATGCGTTGAAGAATCCCGATGCCAAACGCGCCATGGCTCGACACACCGACGCTTTGCCAACGCATCGCTTGATGGCTGTGGCCGTCAAACTCTTGGCTGCGCATGGCCGCTTCTCACTCATCGTCCCGGCAGATATGAAAAATACGATGGAGTCGGAGGCTTGTCTGGCAGGCCTCTTTCTCGCCGATTGTTGCATGGTGAAGACAAACAATAACAAATTGCCTAAAAGGTGTTTATTGCAATTCGTTAAACAAAGAATAGAATCCGTTCAACAGCAAACGGTCGTCCTCGAAGACCCTCCCGGCACCCGCTCGCCATGGTATCAATCCATCACATCAGCCTTCTATCTGTAATTTTACTTTTTTACTTTTTTACTTTTCCTTTTACTTTTTTACCTTTCCTTCCGTTCAGCAGGTAGCATATCGCCTTTTGTATGCCGTTCGGACGGTGTCCTTTTGTTTCAACTACAGGGTTGATAATCATCTTGATGCCACGGCTTACTAATTCGATGTCGATGTCTGTTCCCATCATCACCGGGTCGCCGTCGAAATGCACGGGACCGGGATTCTCGCGGCGGATGTGCAACTTGTTCGTACGGAACGACTGCACCTTGTTGCTCCGGTCGAGTGTCTTGTTCATCATGTCGAAACTCACCTCAGGGGCACCAAAAACACCAAACTTCGACATGATAATCACGTCCAACATCCCGTCGGTCATCGTGGCCTGAGGCGCGATGTAGGCGTTGTTGCCGTATTGCGAGGCGTTGGCACACGACACCAAATAGGCATGGTGCATCTGCTCGCCACGCTCGTCGGTGATGACGTAAGTCTCTGGCGGATAGCGCAATCCCTCTTGAAGCACATACTGCACATACTTCAACTTGCCACGCTTGCCGCCGTCAGCGAATTTTTTGCTGATGAAGGCGTCAAACCCCATGCCGCACGTACAAAAAAACGGTTTCTGGTTGATCAGACCGTAGTCCAAATCACGTACCTCGTGCTGGTTGAGCACTTCGATGGCTTTGCGGAGGTTCATCGGGATGCACAGATGACGGGCCAGACCGTTGCCTGAACCGCAAGGCAGTATGCCCATGGCCGTCGAACTGTGAACAAGGCCGCGGCCCACCTCGTTGATGGTGCCGTCGCCGCCCACAGCCACCACCACATCGGCACCCGAGACACTGGCCTCACGGGCCAACTCGGTGGCATGACCGGCGTATTCCGTATAAATAATAGAATAGGTATAAACCGATTGGTCCAAATATTGCTCAATCAACTGGGGGATTTTGGCTTTCTTCACCGTGCCGCTAATCGGATTCAGGATGAATACAATCTTCATTGCTCGTGATTCTTTTACAACAGATTTTTCGGGTGCAAAATTACGCCTTTTATGCTTTTTTTGAGGTGTTATCATCCATTTTTTCATTTTAAAAGTATATTTTTTGCTTTTTTTGATGATATATTTACCTTTTTTTGTAAATTTGCACCCAAATTTGAAAATTATTGAATCAATTTATTAAAAATGGGACTTTTACAAGAAAGATTCAAAAGCTATAGAGTGCCGCAGAAATACATGGAAGAAGGTGTCTATCCCTATTTTCGGGCCATCACAGGAAAACAAGGTACTGAGGTGGAAATGGGGGGGCACAAAGTGCTCATGTTCGGGTCCAATGCTTATACAGGGCTCACTGGCGACCAGCGTATTATTGATGCGGCGAAGGCTGCTCTCGACAAATACGGGTCTGGATGCGCGGGAAGCAGATTCCTCAACGGCACACTCGATTTGCATGTGCAATTAGAAAAAGAATTAGCCGAGTTTGAACATAAAGACGATGCGTTGTGCTTCTCTACCGGATTCTTCGTCAATTCAGGTGTCTTGGCGGTGATTTGCGGGCGCGAGGACTACATCATCTGCGATGAGCGCGACCATGCCAGTATTGTGGACGGACGCCGGCTCTCGTTTGCTAAGCAACTCAAATACAAACACAATGACATGGAGGACTTGGAGCGCCAACTGAAAAGGTGTGAGCCCAATGCCGTGAAACTCATTGTGGTCGATGGCGTCTTCTCCATGGAGGGCGATTTGGCCAACCTCCCCGAAATCGTCCGGCTGAAGCACAAGTACAATGCCTCAATCTTTGTCGATGAGGCCCATGGTCTCGGCGTGTTCGGTAAAGAGGGTAGGGGCGTGTGCGACCATTTCGGACTCACCGACGAGGTGGATGTCATCATGGGCACGTTCAGCAAGAGTCTGGCAAGCATCGGCGGCTTCGTTGCGGCCGACTTCGATACCATTAACTACTTGCGTCATAACGTGCGTACTTATATCTTCAGCGCATCCAACACACCGGCTGCCACGGCTGCCGCTCGCGAGGCACTGCACATCATGAAAAAGGAACCCGAACGCATTGAGAAACTGTGGAAGGTGACCAACTACGCCCTGAAGCGTTTCCGCGAAGAGGGATTTGAAATCGGCGACACCGAGAGTCCCATCATTCCGCTCTATGTGCGCGATGTGGAGAAGACGTTCCTCATCACTGCACTCGCGTTCAATGCGGGCGTGTTTATCAACCCCGTCATACCGCCGGCATGTGCACCGCAAGACACACTCGTACGATTCGCACTCATGGCTACCCATACTGAAGAACAGGTGGAGCGGGGTGTGCAAATCCTCAAAAAGATTTTCGTCGAGCAAAATATCATCAAATCATAAAAATTATTTGCAAGGTTGAGAAATAATGTGTAATTTTGCACCGCAATTTCTAAACGACCTTGCCTTCGGGGTGTAGCGCAGCCCGGTAGCGCTCCTGGTTTGGGACCAGGCGGCCGCAGGTTCGAATCCTGTCGCCCCGACAACAATAACGCCTACTCATCAGTAGGCGTTTTTTTTATCTCTCTTCGCGTTTCTCCCCCTCGGGGGAGTCAGAGGGGACTTTGGTCTTAACGATATTTAACAGTTATACACCCCGTTTTTCCCCATTATTTATTAAATTTGCACCATATTACCGCAAATCGTACTGACTGCTAAAATAACAGTCATCTCTACTTTTTTTTCAAATCATCATCTTAAAAAATCAATAACTAAAAAAACCATAGTCTATGAAAAAACTTCTTACTTTCATCCTCTTGCTTTGCGCTTTCTTGCAAGCAAGGGCCGATACTTGGACCGACTCTAACGGTATCAAGTATGAGTTGTATTCCAATGGCACGGCAACGGTCATTAGCGGCGACTATTCATCGCTCACCAGCGTCAATATCCCTTCGACTGTGACCAAAGACGGCACCACCTACACGGTGACCGCAATTGGAAATGATTCGTTCTATAACCGTGCTAACCTGAAAAGCGTGACCTTCCCCTCGACCTTGACTACCATCGGTCAGTCTGCGTTCTACGGCTGTTCAGGTCTGCGTATTTTGTATATTCCTGAAGGCGTGACAACTATCGATGCTTTAGCCTTCTATTCTACAAGTCTTGCTGAAATTTCTTTGCCTTCCACCTTGACAAGTATAGGCAGTAATGCTTTCCAATTGTGTCCGCTGACGGTTGTGAACTGCTGGATGGACTCGCCTCTTGATATACTTGATAACACGTTTTACTTCAATAATTTCGATGAGAGACCTTGCTCGCTCCATGTGCCAGCGGGCAGTTTTCAAGCCTACCAGAACCATAACGTGTGGAGCCGGTTCTCCATCGTTCTCCCTCGTCTTAATTATCAATTTAATGATGAAGACGGCACGGCTAAGGTCATCGCTGGCAACTACTCATCACTTACCAGCATCGAAATCCCTTATAATGAATTGCGCATTGACAACAGTTTCTTCCATGTGACCGCCATTGGCAATTCTGCTTTCTATCAATGCACCAACCTGACGAGTGTGACCATCCCCTCGAGCGTGACGACAATAGGCAATCAGGCATTCCAACTCTGTACTAACTTGACCGACTTGACTATCCCCTGGGGCGTGACGAGCATCGGCGACGCGGCGTTCAATTACTGCTACGGTTTGACGAGCATAACCATCCCTGAGACTGTGACGACCATCGGCAGCAGCACATTCGCCAGGTGCGACAATCTGGAAAGTATAATCATCCCAGAAGGCGTGACATCCATCGGTTATAGAGCCTTCCATAGCACAAAATTATCGAGTGTAACCCTGCCTTCGACCTTGACGGCAATCGGCGAGGAGGCATTCGGCAGTTGCCGGTATTTATCCTCCGTGACATGCTTGGTAGAAACACCTTTGGACATCAACCAAAATACGTTTTCTTATTATAATAATGTCCCGCTCTATGTGCCGGAAGGCAGCGTGAGTGCCTACCAGAACCATGCCGTATGGGGAC
>CAMJFC010000103.1 GCA_946404865.1 uncultured Prevotellaceae bacterium | reverse complement strand
GAGTTTGATGGTGGCGTCGATAGCGTTCTTGATCTGGACGATGGCACGTGCCACTACGTCGAAGTCGGGATTGGTGGAAGCACCGTTGGCATAGCGCTTGTTACCGAAGACGTTTGCGGTACCCCAGAGCAACTTGATGTTGGGGAACTGCTTCATCTTCTCCTGAGCATAGTCAGTAATGGCCTTCATGCGCTCCTCATACTCTGCGATGGTGGCGCCCTCCTCTACGAGGTCCACGTCATGGAAGCAGAAGTACTCGATGCCGAGTTTGTCCATGATTTCAAAACCGGCGTCCATCTTATCCTTAGCGCGCTGCACAGCGTCCTCTGCTTGATCCCATTCATAGCTACGTGTCTGGCCACCGAACTGGTCGGCACTGGCTCCACCGAGAGTGTGCCACCATGCCATGGCGAATTTCAGCCAATCCTTCATCTTCTTGCCCATGACAACCTTTTCAGGTTCATAGTAATGGAATGCCATCACGTTCTTGCTCTCTTTTCCTTCGAAAGGAATTTTACCGGTAAACGGGAAATACTCTTTTGCCATAGATTAAATGCTTTTGATAATAAAAATGATAATTACTTGATAATCTTCTCAAGTTGCTCTTTCCAAGCGGCATAAGCAGCGAGGTATGCGGGGCGGTTCTTCTCATCCGGAGCGATGACAGCCAGTTTCTTCAATGTAGAGAAAGCCTCATCATTGTCTTTGTAGATGCCACAACCCATGCCTGCGCCCTTGGCAGCGCCTACGCTTCCATCCGTCTCATACAGTTCGATGGTAGCTCCGCTGACGGCAGCTAAGGTATCGCGGAAGAGCGGGCTGAGGAACATATTGGCCTTGCCGGCATGAATCTTCTTGATGTCCATGCCCATCTGCTGCATCACCTCCATACCATAGCAGAAACTGAAGACGATACCCTCTTGCGCTGCACGCATAAGGTGAGCCTTGCCATGTTTGTTGAAGTTGACACCATTGATGGAGCAACCCACCTCACGGTTTTCAAGCACGCGTTCAGCACCATTGCCGAAGGGGATAATGGTGACACCCTCGCTACCGATAGGCACACTGTCGTTGAGTGTGTTCATGTCGGCATAAGAGATGCCCTCTGGAGCGATGGTGCGGCGCACCCAAGCATTGAGGATACCCGTTCCGTTGATGCAAAGGAGCACACCGAGTCGGTTGAGGTCTTGGGTATAGTTGACGTGTGCAAACGTGTTCACTCGGCTCTTCGGATCGTAGTTGGTCTCGCCGAGGACGCCATACACCACACCCGAAGTGCCAGCGGTAGAAGCGATTTCGCCCGGATTGAACACATTGAGCGACAGTGCATTATTAGGTTGGTCGCCGCCACGATAAGAGATAGGTGTACCCTCTTTCAGTCCCAGTTCCTTGGCAGCCTCAGCACACACACCGCTTTGAACGCTGAATGTAGGTACGATGTCGGGGATGACGGATGCACCGAATCCATAATAATCGAGCAGGAATTGAGCCACCTTCTTCTCTTTGAAGTCCCACATCATACCTTCGCTCAGACCGCTGATGGTCGTATTGGCCACCCCGCTGAGACGCATAGCGATATAGTCGCCCGGAAGCATGATTTTGTCGATGCGCTCAAACAATTCGGGTTCATTCTCTTTCACCCAAGCCAATTTGGCCGCAGTGAAGTTACCCGGTGAGTTGAGCAGGTGTCCGAGACATTTCTCTGCACCGAGCTCGTTGAACGCTTTTTCGCCATAGGGAACAGCCCTGGAGTCGCACCAAATAATAGCGGGTCGCAGCACCTTCTGGTCTTTATCCACGCAGACCAATCCGTGCATCTGATAAGAGATACCGATTGCCTTGATGTCATCTGCAGTGGCACCCGTTTCAGCCATGATTTTCTTTAAGCTTAACTTAGCGTTATCCCACCACATCTGAGGATCTTGCTCAGCCCATCCTGCCTTGACTGCAGTAATAGGCGCTTCACGCTCAGGAAAGAATGCAGATGCGGCACATGCTCCACTGTCGGCATCTACCAACGATGCCTTCACAGAACTGCTACCGACATCAAATCCTAATAAATATCTGTTAGCCATAAAAAATAAAATATGAGTAAATGAATTTTATAATAATACGCGCAAGCAATAAGTTTCCCTATCTAAGGGAAGTTAATGGAGGTTAACGGGTGTTAAGGCGTATGTTAGTATCCTTGTTCTTCGAAAAGACTAAGCGTCAAGTCAACAGAGGGAGCAGCTGACTTGCGTTCCGCCTGTTGGTTATCTTCATCAAACTGCATGATGAGTTGGCATACCCTATTTGAATTCGTATTGAGTCTATAAACCCCCCATTGTAATTTTTCGACAAGCGGGTCTTTCGATTTAGCGTTTTTCATGAGAAAGGCAAGCACAGCCTTATGAATCTCTTCGAGACTATGAGGTTCGAAGAGAGTGTTGCAGTCATTATAGACATGTCTGGCGATTTTAGCCACTTTCAGTCCATTTTCGCCTGCATCGTTCAATATTTTCAGTATCTGCTGTTCGTACATAATTGAACAAAGAGGGCTGGTATGTAAAACGTACCAGCCCTCTTTTGTTTTATGATGCTTATTTAAGCCAATGCAATTTTTTCTGCGTCATCCTTCACTTTACCTTCTTTCAGGAGCCATCCGATACCGAGCAGAGCCTCTTCTTCAGTGATTTTAGCCGATTTTGCAATTTCTTTCACAGAAAGAGCTTTCTCAGCGGTAGCAAGAGCCTGATAGACGTCACCAGCCTTGAAGCCGACGTTTTCAGCGTTGATTACTAACTCTACCTTTTTCACTGTCTTCTTTGCAGGAGCCTTCTTTGCTGCTGCCTTCGGAGCTGCCTCCTTTGTTGCTTTCTTTTCTGCCATAATTTTTTGTAAACTAATAATTCTTTTAGGGATTAATTGAACAATCCTGTGAAATCGTGTGCAAAATTAGTGCACTTTGATTGAAGAATCAAATATTTTTACCAAAAAATTCGCTTCTCACGAAGATAATCAGGCAGAAGAACGATTTTCTTGATTTACATCAACCCAACATCGTCAAAATCAGCTGGTTATTGTTCGCTGGGTATCACTTTTATCAAGAGTTCGTCGAGTTGTTTTTGGTCTAACGCCGAAGGAGCGTCGAGCATGACATCGCGCCCTGAATTGTTTTTCGGGAAAGCGATGCAATCGCGTATGGAGTCGAGTCCAGCCATGATGGAAACGAACCGGTCAAGACCGAATGCCAGTCCGGCGTGCGGCGGTGCTCCATATTTGAAAGCGTTGATGAGGAATCCGAACTGCGCCATAGCCCTTTCGGGAGTGAACCCGAGGATTTTGAACATTTTCTCTTGCAGTTTTCCGTCATGGATACGCAGAGACCCGCCACCGAGTTCCACACCATTGCAGACGAAGTCGTAAGCTTTGGCACGCACTTGTTCAGGGTGGGTGTCGAGAAGAGGTATGTCATCCGGATTGGGCATGGTGAACGGATGGTGTGTGGCCATGAGTCGCTGTTCCTCATCGCTCCACTCGAAGAGCGGGAAGTCGATGATCCACAGACATTCGAAGCGGTCTTTATCACGCAGTCCGAGGCGGTCGCCCATCTCCAGACGAAGCGTGCACAATTGTGTCCTGGTCTTGTTGGCGTTGTCGCCACTGAGGATGAGCACGAGGTCGCCGTCTTTGGCGCCTGTTTTCTCTTTCAATTTTGCCCATACCTCGGGCGTATAGAACTTGTCGATGCTCGACTTGACAGAACCGTCTTCGTTGAACTTGACGTAGACCAATCCTTTCGCACCCACTTGTGGACGTTTCACGAAATCAGTGAGTTGGTCAAGTTGCTTGCGGGTGTAGTTGGCACAACCCGGCACGCAGATGCCACCGATATACTCGGCATTGTCGAATACGGCAAACGAACCTGTGCCTTTGAGCACATCCATCAGTTCGACGAACTCCATGCCAAAGCGGAGGTCTGGCTTATCGGAACCGAAACGACGCATCGCCTCATGCCATGTCATCTGTTGCAGTTTGTCGGGCAGCGAGACACCTCTCACCTCTTTAAATAAATGGCGAGCCATATCCTCGAAGAGGTCAATCACGTCATCCTGTTCCACGAACGACATCTCACAGTCAATCTGTGTGAACTCTGGTTGGCGGTCAGCTCGGAGGTCTTCATCGCGGAAGCACTTTGCGATTTGGAAATAGCGGTCGAAGCCGCTGACCATGAGCAGTTGTTTCAGCGTCTGCGGACTCTGTGGCAGCGCGTAAAACTGTCCTGGGTTCATACGTGAGGGCACCACGAAGTCACGAGCCCCCTCAGGTGTTGAACCGATAAGAATCGGTGTCTCCACCTCGATGAAGTCTCTCGCATCCAAGAAATTACGGATGAGAATGGTCATGCGGTGGCGCAATTCCAGGTTTTTCCTCACAGCGGGTCTTCTGAGGTCGAGATACCTGTATTTCATACGGATATCATCGCCACCATCGGAATTATCCTCAATGGTGAAGGGCGGAGTGATGCTTTCGCTGAGCACATTGAGCTGCGAGGCGATGATCTCGATATCGCCCGTGGGCAGGTTATTGTTTTTGCTTTGGCGCTCCTCGACCGTTCCTTTGACCTGGATGCAGTATTCGCGTCCGAGTTTGTTAGCCTTTTCGCACAAGTCTTTATCAACAGCCTCGTTGAATACCAGCTGTGTGATGCCATATCTGTCGCGCAGGTCCACGAAGGTCATCCCCCCCATTTTCCGTGTGCGCTGTACCCATCCGGCGAGTGTGACTTGCTTACCCGCATCGGAGAGTCTCAATTCCCCACAAGTGTTTGTCCTGTACATATAATAAATGTTTTTCTTTTCAGGCTGCAAAATTACGCTTTTTGTACGAAATGACAAAATAAACAGTGGAATTATTGAAATGAATTACTGATGGCACTAGAAAAGAAAATAAGAATCCATCTGAAAATCGCGCTCTTTCCAGATGAATTCTCATAGCACATAGATGAATGCCCACTATTTGATTGTAGTTTTCACCACTTTTCCTTCTTTAGTTCTGATTATATAAATACCCGGATTAAGATTTGTTCTCGGCTGAACGTCTATTTTTTTTCCAGCGACCGTGAAGATCTCAGTCACTTCAGGTTCAGATTTAATAACATCAGATATACCACTGATGACAGAAAAAGACGCTTGAATATGCACAGGTTCTGTCAGAATAAACGAAGAACGATTATCAATAATCTTACCATTAACGCTCAAACTATTCAATTCATAATTAGACAAAGCTATAGCCTCAACCGTAATCACACTATTTTCCAGCACATCAACCCCGCTTTCGATGCCATTGCCATTTGCAGATACCGCTAAAATACCATGCTCCGGGTCATCATAAGTAACGAGATAATAGTTAGGCACATAGAGAGGTTCAAAAATAGCAGTGAAATGTACGGGTGACGACACTGTATATGAACTGTTGTTCTCAATGTCCACACCGTTGGCTGTCAGGCTCGCAAGTTTATAGTCGGTTGCCGGTACAGCATTCACTTTTAGAACCGTGTTTTCCAACACGCTGGTACCGTTACCAACCAATGTGCCATCCACCGCAATATTCAATGTTCCATTTTCAGGTCGGTCATACGTCACCTCATAATAACTGGGAACATATTTGGGCTCGAATGTGGCAGTGAAATGTACCGGACCCGTTACAGTGTATGAAGTGTTATTCTCTATGACTACCCCATTAGCCATGAGACTGGTCAGTTCATAATCATTGTACGCAATAGCCTCAACGGTCAGCACCGTATTCTCTTTTACTTCCGTTCCGCTCTCTATCTCACCGTTTAGGTCGGAGATAATTAAGAAGCCATACTGCGGCTCATCATAAGTCACTTGAAACATCACAGGTTTTGGAATGGGGTTGATGGAACCGAATCCACGCCAGCCTGGAGTGATTTTATATATATCAACGCTCTCCTCCGGGACATAGAGAATGTCGTTCTTGACACCGTTCTCCTCCCACGACCCGATTGGTGTGTCTGCGTAACAGGTCACTTTTCGTTGAGGTGTCGGTTGGCTATCAAATCGGGAAAAAGTATTGGACTTTAAATTATTCAAAGTGGAGGGCAATTCTATCTCGGTCAAACTGGTACACATGCCAAAAGAATATTGGTCTAAACTAAGAAAGCCCTCGGGAAGCACGATTTTTTTCAAATTGCTAAACTCAAAAGCCCACTCCCCTATTACCCGAATTGATGAGGGGAAAGATACATTCTCCAACTGAGTTTCATCAAAAGCATAATCCCTTATCAGGCTTACCCCCTCGGGAATGGTATAATCTTTGTCCTCCCTACCCCATGGCCATGCCACTAATTCCGTTTGAGATGCATCAAAGAGCACACCGTCTATGGTAGAGAAGTAGGGATTGCCTTGTGCCAATTCAAACATTCTGACAGGTGTGTTAGTAAAAACAGAGCCATCGATTTGTGATAAAGACGCAGGAAGTTTAACCGTTTGCGGCAATGATTCACATCTTGCGAAAGCGCCTAAATCAATAGTTGTTAACGAAGATGGCAATACTATTGTTTTAAGTTTAGAGCAGCGGTAAAACGCCGATAATCCAATACTGAGAAGTGTATTAGAGAAACCCACTGTAGTGAGATTTTGAGCTCGTTCGAAAGCGCCCTCCTCTATGGTTTCAACAGACGGCAAATAAAGAGATGTAAGAGCCGTTCTATTGAAAGCATACTCACAAATTGTTTTTACTTTGCTGTGAAGGTCAAGGTGCCCTGTAACGGCATGAGGATACAATATTATTTTATCCATGGCCTTCGTATATATGGCACCACCAGATGATTTCCATAGAGGGTGATCTTTGTGGATGGTAAACGATTCAAGTGCAGGACATTCATCGAATGAGAGACCCCTCACATGGTCTAGTCTTTTTGGCAAGATGACCGATTTTAGTTTCGGGCATTTGTCAAATGCATATGACTGTATGCTCAGATGATCGTAATCATAACCTACCTCGCTAAACTCCACGGTCTCTAAATTAGGACAATTATAAAACGCATTACCATGTATTTCTGTCAGCGTAGAAGAAAATTTAACCGATTTGATATTTTCATTCCCCTCAAATGCACCATCCCAAATATCTTCTACATATTCTTTCAATCTGGGGTCAGCAGTGAAATCGATTTCTGTCTCTGGACCTGTCCATCTCACCAACCGACGATAGCCGACATTCAGTTCATAACTGGATTCCGGGTAAGGTTGCGCCGACACGGTTTGCGCGCAGAACAGCATCACAAATGGTGCCAGAATGTGTCTTGTCTTCATATTGTTACTGTGTTATTTGATTCGTTCAGCACCTTTTCAAATAAATTTTGATAAAAGACTGATTGCCGTTTATTTAACTGTTACTTTTTTCACTTCTCCGTCATTCATCATTATAACATAAATGCCAGCGGGAAGATTTGTCACATTGGCATCTAACCGATTACCTTGAATCGTATATATAGCAACGACAGACGAAGCTGGTATTTGAGGATCTGATATGGCGTTAATCAAGGAGAACATAGCTGATATATGCACAGGTCCTGTTAGAATAAACGAAGAACGATTATCAATAATCTTACCATTAACGCTCAAGCTATTCAATTCATAATCAGACAAAGCTATAGCCTCAACCGTAATCACACTATTTTCCAACACATCAGCTCCACTTTCAATGCCATTTCCATTTGCAGATACCGCCAAAATACCATGCTCCGGGTCATCATAAGTAACGCGATAATAGTTAGGCACATAGAGAGGTTCAAAAATGGCAGTGAAATGTACGGGTGCCGACACAGTATATGAACTGTTGTTCTCGATGGCTACACCGTTGGCTGTCAGGCTCGCAAGTTTATAGTCGGTTGCTGGCACAGCATTCACTTTTAGAACCGTGTTTTCCAACACGCTGGTACCGTTACCGACCAATGTGCCATCCACAGAAATATTCAATGATCCATTTTCAGGTCGGTCATACGTCACCTCATAATAACTGGGAACATATTTTGGCTCGAATGTGGCAGTAAAATGTACCGGACCCGTTACTGTGTATGAAGTGTTATTCTCTATGGCTACCCCATTAGCCATGATACTGGTCAGTTCATAATCATTGTACGCTATAGCCTCAACGGTCAGCACTGTATTCTCTTTAACTTCCGTTCCGCTTTCTATCTCACCGTTTAGGTCGGAGATAATTAAGAAACCATACTGCGGCTCATCATAAGTCACTTGATACATCACAGGTTTTGGAATGGGGTTGATGGAACCGAATCCACGCCAGCCTGGAGT
>CAMJFC010000102.1 GCA_946404865.1 uncultured Prevotellaceae bacterium | reverse complement strand
TGAACCACACCGAGCACTCGTCGCCCATGGTCACTTCGCCCACGATGGCGGCATTCTCGCTGAAATAACACTCGCGGCCCCATTTGGGGGTTAAACCATTTACAGATTTAATAATAGCCATATCTTTGGAATGTTGAATTTGGAATGTTGAATGTTGAATGGTCGCTTCGCGATGAAGAATTATTGAATGTTGAATTTTGAATGTTGAATGGTCGCCTGCGGCGATGAAGAATTGATGAATGTTGAATTGAGAGGGTTAGGAAAGAAATTATAATGATTGGAATAATTATCCAAAAAATTCTTTTGAGTTATGGGTGAGAACAGAGAACTGAGAACTGAGAATTGAGAACTGGGAATTGAGAATTGGGAATTGGGAATGGGTATTCACGATTATCTGATGCCATCAAGAACTTTTCTTGTGGCACCCGCATGGTCTGACACGTAGTGCGCCGCCTTTTTACCGGCCTCGGCCAGATAGTCTTTGTCCTGAGCGAAACGTTCCATCAATTGCGCAAACGACGCCACGTCGGTGACCTCGAAACCACCGCCGTCGGCCAAAAGACCCTGTGCCTCTTGGAACCGTTGGTTATTGGGGCCGAAGAGCACGGGAATGCCCCATACAGCAGCCTCCAACACATTGTGGATGCCCACACCGAAACCGCCGCCCACGTAGGACACCGTGCCGTAGCGATAGATGCTGCTGAGGAGTCCGAAGCAGTCGATGATGAGCACATCGGCCTTCTCGATAGAGATGTCGGTCGTGGCCTTCGTGTATCTCACCACATTGCACCCGGCAAGTTTCTGCTCAATCTGCTGCAGATGGCTCTCGTCGATGACATGGGGCGCGATAATCATCTTCCACTTGCCATGGCCGAAGAGTTGGCGGTCAAGGAAATGGCGGATGAAGATATCTTCGTCGGGCGGCCACGATGAGCCTGCCACAAACACGCCTTCCGGCCGCACACTTCCAGCGCAGGCAGTGTTGATATCATCATCGTCGGGGGCATCGGCTATCGAATACTGACAGAAAGCCTCCACGACAGGCAACACCTTAGCCTGTTCCTTGATTTGCAGTACACGGTCGAAACGAGTGTCGCCCGTGATGGTGACATTGTCAAGGCCTATCGAGTGGAGCAAATCGCGGCTCACCTCGTTTTGCACAAAGAACCAGGTGAAACATTTCAGCACGCGCGAGTACTGCCGACCATACCAGCGGAAGAAAATCTGACCGGGACGGAAGATGCTCGACACGCTATACACGGGCACCTCGCGGTGGCGGAGGATATGCAGGTAGTTGTACCAGAACTCATATTTGATGAAGAAAGCCATGACGGGTCGCACGGCACGGAGAAACCGCCGCGCGTTCGTCGGCGTGTCGAGTGGCAGATAGCAGATGATGTCGGCCCCCTCATAATTCTTGCGCACCTCATAGCCTGACGGTGAAAAGAATGTCAGGAGAATCTTATACTCGGGGTGTTCACGGCGCAGCCGCTCCATGATGGGACGCCCCTGTTCGAACTCGCCCAAAGAAGCGGCATGGAACCACACATACTTGGCTTGCGGGTCAACCTTCTCTTTCAGCAAAGCCACGGCAGCCCGCTCGCCCCGCCACATCTTACGCACCTTCTCATTGAAAAGGCTGTAGATGGCGACACCCGCAAGATATAAATAGATAATGATGTTGTACATACGTGCTATAAGAAGACCCTCCCGCCTGCCCCCTCCCTTGTAGGGAGGGGAGTAGATAGCCTCGGGCAGATATTTAGAGGAGAGAGGTTCACTTAGAGGTGAGAGAATAAGAGGTTTATTTATACAAGAGATATGATATAGAGGCAACTTGTGTCTGCATCCCCCTCCTTGGGGGGGGGACGGGGGGCTTCACACCTTATCCCAGCACCTCGATTGCGCGGCGCAGACGGCTGATGGTCTCTTCCTTGCCAAGGAAGGCAGAGATGTCGAACATACCGGGACCCTTGCCGATGCCGACAAGCGCCAGACGGAACGCATTCATCACATCGCCCAGTTTGTAGCCCTTCTGCTCCACCCAAGCCATGACCACAGGTTCCTGACCCTCGACGGTAAAATCGTCTATGCCTTGCAGCACGTCGATCAGTTCGCCCATCACCTGCGCGGAGTCTTCCTTCCAACGCTTGCGAACGGTTTTCTCATCATATTCCACAGGCGGAATGAAGAAGAACGAGCACAGCGGCCACAGTTCGCGCACGAAACTGACACGGTCTTTCATCATGGCTACCACCTGTGTGATACGCTCCATCGACTCGTCCACGCCATTGCCTGCCACATACGGGGCAAACAGTTTAGCTATCTCTTCAGGTGATTTGCGCAGCACATACTCATGGTTGAACCAAATGCCCTTCTGATAATCGAAGCGGGCACCGGCCTTAGAACATTTCGTGAGGTCGAACGCCTGAACCAGTTCATCGAGCGAGAACAGCTCTTGTTCGGTGCCGGGATTCCATCCCAACAGTGCGAGGAAATTGACGACAGCCTCGGGGAAATAGCCGCTTTCACGGTAGCCCGACGACACCTCGTCCGTTTTGGGGTCGTGCCACTCAAGTGGGAAGACGGGGAATCCGAGCCGGTCGCCGTCACGTTTCGACAGTTTGCCCTTGCCTTCAGGTTTGAGCAGCAGTGGCAAGTGTGCGAAGCGCGGCATGGTGTCTTCCCATCCAAAAGCCTGATAGAGCAACACATGCAACGGTGCGCTGGGCAGCCACTCCTCGCCACGGATGACGTGGGTGATTTCCATGAGGTGGTCATCGACGATATTGGCCAGATGATAAGTCGGCAGTTCGTCGGCACTCTTGTAAAGCACCTTGTCGTCGAGGATATCACTCATGATACGCACATCGCCACGAATGATGTCCTCCACATGCACCGCCACACCCGGTTCCACCTTGAACCGCACCACATACTGCTGTCCGTCGGCTATCAGCGCCTCCACCTCTTCTTTTGACAAGGTCAGAGAGTTACGCATCTGCAAGCGTGTGCGGGCATCGTATTGGAAATTCTGGATTTCCGCCCGTTTGGCATCCAATTCCTCCGGAGTATCGAAGGCATAATATGCTTTCCCTGCATCGAGCAACTGTTGCACATATTCCTTATAGATGCTGCGCCGCTCGCTCTGGCGGTACGGTCCGTATTGACCGCCGAACGACACCCCCTCGTCGAAAGTGATGCCGAGCCAGCGGAACGACTCGATGATATACTCCTCGGCACCGGGCACGAAACGCGTGGAGTCGGTGTCCTCAATGCGGAAAACAAAATCGCCACCATGCTGGCGGGCGAACAGATAATTATATAATGCCGTGCGCACACCGCCGATATGCAGCGGACCCGTGGGACTGGGCGCAAAACGAACCCTTACTTTTCTTTCTTCCATGATGAATCGTTTTCGTTATTTCGGTGCAAAAGTACTACTTTTATTTGCAAAATCAACCAAAAAGGCATTATTTTCAACAAAATAGGACAAAGAGCGGCAAAAACAGGCCATCATATCAATTTTTTTTTGTACTTTCGCCGATGAAAACGACCTTAACAGAAAACTGACATGCCATCCTATAATAAAAAAGAAGACCATTTCTGGCGGAACTTTGCCACTCACAGCGTGCTCATCATCCTGTGCTCGGTGCTCATTGTGTGGCTGATGCCCAACAAAATCTATTTCACCGGCGAGCCGAATGTAGGCACACCGTGGCAGTTTGACGACCTCATCTCCGACATTGAATTCGACTTGATGAAATCGGAGGAGACCATCGCCCAGGAAAAGGCGGACAAAGTACGGAAAGAGATGGTGCCCTCGTTCGTTGTCGTTGACAGCGTGGAACAGAGAGCGGAGAAGGAGCTTATCGACACCATTGAAGCCCATTACGGATCTTTCGCCAGCGCAGCCAAGTTGTATTATGTGCCCCGTTTGCAGGAGATATACAAGAAAGGCATTGTGGACCAGACCAGTTATGATGACGTGGAAAGGCATTACGACCAGAAAAGCATCCGCATCATCCGTGGCAACCAGAGTGTCACCAAGACGCTCGATGAGGTGTATTCCGAACAGACAGCCAATGAGTATCTGCACCATATAGATAGCGAAGAGATGCTTTCCACCCATCACATCGATTTACCGTATTTGCATCCCAACCTGGAATATGATGATTCGACAAGCAAGGAAGACATCGCCCATTTGGAGGAATTGGTAGCCGTTTCAGACAAAAAAATCCAACAAGGAGAAAAAATCATAGAACAAGGTGTGGTCATTGACGAGCCTACCTCCAGAGCCATCAAGCAATTCTATGAGATCAAAACCGGGAATTTCATGCGCGAGAACGGCTCGTTTGCCAATATCAGCGGCCGGGTCATCTATGTGCTGTTGCTGTTCGCCTTGTTCTCCACATACCTTATTCTCTTCCGCCCCCAGTATTTCTCGAACGTGCGTCACACGCTGATGCTCTATTCCCTGATTACGCTCTTCCCCCTGCTCGCCATGCTCGTGAGCAGCACCATGGGAGCACTGTCCATCTACATCCTGCCCTTTGCGATGGTGCCCATCTTTGTACAAATTTTTATGGACAGCCGTACCGCCTTCGCAGCCCATGCCACCATGGTGATGATAGGCAGTATGATACTGCCCAACCAGCCTTTTTTCTTCATTGTGCAGATAGTAGCCGGTATGACCGCCATCTTTGCCCTGCGCGACATGTCAAAACGTTCAGACTTGTTTAAAGCCGCCTTGATGGTCACCCTCTGCACGGCCGTCATGTTCACCGCCATGTCGCTCATCAACCATTCAAAGTTGCCCCACAGAACGGCCTATATCTATCTGATTATCAACGGCATTCTTCTCCTTTTAGCCTACCCGCTCATGTTTGTGGTCGAAAAGTCATTCAATTTCACCTCCAGTGTCACCCTGTTTGAACTCTCCGACACAAACAAAGACTTGTTACGCCACTTGAGCGAAGTGGCCCCTGGCACGTTCCAGCACTCCATCACAGTAGGCAATCTGGCCTCGGAAATCGCAAAGAAAATCGGCGCCAACAGTCTGTTGGTAAGAACAGGAGCCCTGTATCATGACATCGGCAAGATGGTGAACCCCGTATTTTTCACGGAGAACCAAGCCGGCGTGAACCCTCACGACAAACTGACCGAGAAAGAGAGTGCCAGTATCATCATCAGCCACGTCATTGAAGGACTGCGGTTGGCCGAGGAGAAGCGTCTGCCCGATGAGATTAAGAATTTCATTACGACGCACCATGGTGCCGGTGTGGTGAAATATTTCTACGTGAAATACAAGAATGCCCACCCGAAAGAAGAGATAGACGAAGAAGCCTTCAGTTATCCCGGTCCCAACCCGTTCACCCGCGAGCAAGCCATCCTGATGATGGCCGACACTGTGGAAGCCGCTTCCCGGTCGCTGAATGAATATACCGACGAGACACTCAGCGAGCTCATCAACAGGCTGATTGACGGACAGGTGAGCGCAGGATTTTTCACCGAATGCTCCATCACCTTCCTCGATATCACCACGGCCAAGAAAGTGTTGTTAGAGAACCTGAAATCCATCTACCACACACGTATCAAATACCCCGAGTTGAACCAAGAAACACGGAAAAACAATCAACAGCAAAAAAGCAACAAGAAGAAGAAAAGCAGTTTTTCGAAAAGGTTTTCAGTTAAGAAAAGTTAATCAGCCTCATCGTTTTGTGGAAATTCCGAACAATTTAATTACCTTTGCAAACAATTTTTGTAAAGGTAACTAAATATGAACAAAATTAAATTAACGCTTTTAGGTATTGCGATAGGAATGTCGATGAGCGAGACGGCCTGGGCCGGCGGCATTCTGACGAATACCAACCAAAGTGTGAGTTTTCTGCGTAATCCCGCCCACGACGCATATATAGGAATCGACGGCGTATATACCAACCCCGCAGGCGTGATATTCCTTGGCGAAGGTTTACATATCGGCTTCAACTGGCAATACGCCTATCAGACGCGCACCATCACGACCACCAACCCCGACTTCGCGCTGGGATTGAGAAACGACGGCAATACGGTCAAGGAGTTTGAGGGAATAGCCCGGGCTCCGATCATCCCCTCGCTCCAAGCGGCCTACAACACAGGCAAATGGAGTTTCCAAGGTTCGATAGCCATCACCGGCGGTGGCGGCAAGTGTGAGTTCTCCAGTGGCATCGGCTCGTTTGAGAGCGCCGTGGGCGCCATAGCCAACTCGCTGAAACTGCTGGGAGCCACAGGCTACGACGTTGACGGATACATGCGCGGCAATCAATACTACATCGGTTTCACATTGGGCGCAGCCTACAAAATCAACGAGAACCTCTCAGTCTATGGTGGTGCCCGCTTGCTTTACGGAACAGCATCCTACAAGGCAACCCTCAACAACATCATGGTGAACACGGCTGCAGGCTCCGTACCCTTCAGCACGTTTCTCGAAGGCGCCAACGCAAAGATTGCCGGTGGCATTCAGCAATACGCCGAAGGCATCAACCTGCTGGAAGCCGGCATTGCGAGTTATACGGCCGCCGGTGTGCCCGTACCCGCAGAGATGACCACGAAACTGGCAGAGGCGCAGGCAGGCAAAGCACAGTTGGAAGGCACCCAGCAGAGTCTGAAGACGCTGGAGGTGTATCGCGAGGGAGTCAGCCTGATGTCGGACCAGACAGGTATCGGCGTAGCCCCCATCATCGGTATCGACTACAAGGTAGGCAACTTCAATTTCGGTGCCAAGTATGAGTTTAAGACCCGCATGAGGATGAAGAACAGCTCTACGGTGAAGGAAGCCCATGCCATCGACGCCGTCAACAAATTCCGCGACGGCACCAGTGTGCCCGAGGACCAGCCTGCCCTGCTCACCCTGGGCGCGCAATGGTCGGTGATTCCGAGTGTGCGTGTCAGCGCTGGCTATCACTTGTTTTTCGACAAGTCGGCCCACTGGTACAACCACGACGAGAAGAAGCTCGACGGCAACACCTGGGAAATCAACGGCGGTGTAGAGTGGGACATCAACGACAAGTGGCAGGTGAGCGGCGGTCTGCAGAAGACCAACTACGGACTGTCTGACGAATATATGAACGACATGTCGTTCGTGGTGAGCAGTTATACTTTCGGACTGGGTGTCGGCTACCAAGTGACCGACAAGGTGAAGGTGAATGCCGCCTATTTCCAGACCAACTACGACACATATCATCAAGAGGTAACCCCGACAGCCACTAACCACACCACCAACAATGACTTCACACGCACCAACAACGTCTTCGGTCTGGGCGTGGAGCTGACGCTATAAGATGAGGTTGGAGGTAAGAGGTAAGAGGTGAGAGGTGAGAGACGAGTTGTTGAACGACAGTGAAAAATAGTTGGGCAGGGAGCATTTTTAAGGGGCAGGGAGCAAGGGGCAGGAGATATGTTCGCGCGCCCTATCGCAATAGAATCAAGAGAACCCGGAAAACCTGGAAAATCTGGAAAACCTGGAAGGAACACCCAACACTAAAACACAGTAGAGACGCCACGACGTGACGTCTCTACTATTATTAAAACACCACCCCTATATCAATGAGACCACTCATAGCAGCGGGATGTTTTGTTCGATTTCAGTAGAATAATGTTCGGTTTTTAACCCCGAAAAGGGCTGAGAAATAAAGAACATATTAAAATGCCAATAAAACATCGGAAAAACAAAAATAATTGTTATATTTGCATTTTTAAAAACAGCAACATGGAGATTCTCGCCACCAGCAGGAAAAAACCACTGTAAAGAAATCCATCCATCGTGAACATGAAGAAACTATTACTGATGATAGCCGCAGTGCTGATGATCAGCGCAGCCACGGCCCAGACAGACAGCACAGCCAACGGCAGGAAAAAGGTAGCCGTGGTGCTGAGTGGCGGCGGCGCGAAAGGCATGGCCCACATCGGTGTGCTGAAGGTGCTGGAGCGGGCAGGCATCCCCGTGGATATCGTCACGGGCACGTCAATGGGCAGCATCATCGGCGGCCTCTATGCCATCGGCTACAATGCCCATGCGCTCGACTCGATGGTGCGTGTGCAGGACTGGAGCTACGTGATCAGCGACAAGGAGAACATGCGCAGCCAGAGTCTCGACGACCGCGAGAAGCAATACACGTATGTATATAGCACCGGACTGACAATCGGCAAGCACAACAGCCAAGCCGGCGGCATCATCAAAGGCAAGAACCTGGCCGAGCTGTTTCAACGGCTCTGCACAGGCTATACCGACTCGCTCGACTTCACACGCGACCTGCGCATCCCCTTTGCCTGCGTGGCCACCAACATCATCGACAACAGCGAGGTGGATTTTCACAGCGGCCGGCTGCCACAGGCCATGCGTGCCTCGATGGCCATCCCCGCCGCCTTCTCGCCCGTGAGAA
>CAMJFC010000101.1 GCA_946404865.1 uncultured Prevotellaceae bacterium | reverse complement strand
GTCGGAGAAATAAGTGATCTGGTCCATGCAGTCATGGTCCACGTCGCGGATGTCCATCTGGTCCATGATGCCCAGATAGCGGCAAATCTTATAGATGGAACCTCCAGGACGTATACCTCCGAGCAAGTGCATGCCCGTCTCAAACCCCACGCCATGGCGGTAAAAGGTCTGCAGTCCGCCGCCGATCACACGGTTTTTCTCTATCACGGTCACACGGAAGCCTTCTTTGGCCATCAGGGCTCCGGCAAACAAGCCACCCAGTCCGCCGCCGATGATTAACCCGTTGTCTTTGGAGCAAGGATCCTTGTCTGAGCAGCAGGGTTTCTTGTCTGAGCAGGGGGCAGTGGACTGAGGACAAGAGACGACCTCAACCCCCTGTATCGTCTCCCTCCCTCGGCGAGGGTTGGGGTGGGTATTGGTTATCTCCTGAAACAGCCTTTCGCTGGTAAGCAGTTCGCCGCAAGTCACCATGGTGCCGACAAGTACGCCGAGAATGCCGTGACTGTTGATGTTTTGCCCTGAGAGCAGCAAATTGGGTATCTTCGTGCGATGATGCACGCGTGCTGCCGGTCCCAGATGGATGTCTTTCGCCACACCATACATCGAACCGCCTTCGGTGCCGGTGTAATCGAGGTAGGTGAGCGGAGTTGACGTGTAATATGACGCTATCTGCTGGCGCAATCCGGGGAAGTCCTTCTCCACCACGCTGAGCAACCGCTCGGCGCGCTCATGTTTCATCATTTCATAATCTTCGCCGCGACGGCCGCTCTTGGTGCCAGCCCATTGCTTCACGTCGTCCATGTGCATATAGGAGAGGATGACACCGCTTTTGGCGTATTGCTGCCCGTCCTCATCGCAGAAATGCATATAGAGATAACCTTTCGGCCATGTGGCATCGTCGTATTGCTCGCAATCCCAGGGGGTATCTTGACAGTAACCGTAGAAATTGTAGTTCATATAGGGGGTGGTACCCTCTTTGAATCGCACATAGACGGCAAAACCGCCCACGGTGTTGGGGATGGATTGTATGCGCTTGCGATAAGCGGGGCGCAACAAAGGCGACGACACCAGTTCCAAGGTGCGCGCCGGATGGATGGCACTGATGACGATGTCGGCCTCATAGCGGGTGCCGTCGGCGCAGGTCACTCCCGTGGCACGGCTGTCATTGCAGTCGATGCTGACGGCACGCTGACGGGTCAGCACACGTCCGCCGTGTCGCTCCAATGCCGCCTGCAGCGCTATGGCAAGCCGGTCGCTGCCGCCCACCACGCGATAGGCGCTCTGGCTGTAAAAATCCATGACGAAAGCATAGGTGGAGAACGGTGTTTTGCCCCGTTCAGCGGCATAAAGGGGCAAATTGCCCACGATGACCTTTTGCAAGAGCGGGTCGGTGATGATTTCCGCCACCACATCGTCGATAGAACGCAACAGGTATTGTGTATTGACTGCGGCATCGGTCTCGGTATGGCGCAGACTGTGAAGCGACGATGCGCTCGCCACCTGCTCCACCACGTCGTAGAAACGCTCCAGTTCCTTCCGTTGATGAGGGAACCGCTCGGCCAAACGCTCGATAAACCGCTCGCGCCCGTTGGCGAAGGCAAAACGCTCGCCCTGCAACGACACGACCTCATATCCCTCGGGATCGAGCCGTGAGAGGGACACGTCGTCTATCTCCAAATAGTGCATCAGTCGGCGCAACGTCTGACCTTCCGAGGCGGAGCCGACAAAGTGCATACCTGTCTCGAATTTGGCACCACCACGGTAAAAGCACTGCAAACAGCCTCCTATCTGACGCCCCTGCTCCAGAATGGTCACATCATAACCGTTCTTTGCCAGGATGACGCCACAGGAGAGGCCACCCAGTCCGCTGCCGATTATTACTACTTTTTGGTCGTTTGGTCGTTTGGTCATTATTTGGTTGTTATTATTGCGGGTGCAATGGATGCTATAGGAGTAGATGAGTATGATGGAAGAGAGGTGTGATGGCATAGTCAAAACCGCTGCTTACGGAGAAGAGATATGAGCATGCCTCCAACCTCTAACCTCTGAGGTATTCTCTAACCTCTTGCTTCTAACCTCTCACCTCTTGGGAGTAATCTCCCTCCCCCCGGGGAGGCCGGGGAGGGGGCTTCACTCCTCATAATACCTCTTATATTTCTCATACGGCCGCCAATAATCTTCGGTCTCGATGCGGTCGCACAGTTCTTGGTAATGTGTGAGGTAATAGCGGTGCATGCGTTTGGTCATCGTGCGGTCGGCCAACTCGTCGTCGGGGTGCTCTTCCGCACCGATGCGGCTGTTCACCTCAACATGGATGGCTCCCTCGCGCAGCATGAAATCTTCTTTGGGCAGCACATGACCCGCTCCATGAAGGAATACGGGCAGGATATCGGCTCCGAGCATCCGCGCCAGATAGAAAGCGCCCTTGTGGAACCGCAGGATATTGCAATCGGGCGAGCGTGTGCCCTCGGGGAACACACAGATGGAGTAGCCGCGCTCGTAGAGGTCGCGCAGACGGGGCAGGTTATTCTCGATGCCGTCGCTCACAGGATAGAACTCCGCGCGGCGTATGACCGACCCGTAGAACGGATTGCGCCACACCCAGTCGTTGGTCAGGAACACCATCTTCGGCGTGAGCATCAACAGACACATCAGGTCGAGGTGACTCTGGTGGTTGCACACGATGACAGCGGGCCGCTCAAAGGTCTCGCCCGACAGGTTGTCGTAAGAGAATTTCACACCCGGCACATGGCGGATGATGTATGCCGACATCTTCTGTATCATCGTGTGGAACCGCAACCGTTTCTTCTCTGTCGTCTTCCCGATATGGAAATAGAACCATGTGAAGGGTTTCATAAACAGATACATGATGGCGAGGAAGAACGTGATGGAGTACAGCGAATACGCCACACGCTTCAACGTGATAGGCACCGCTCTGCGCTCACCGTGCTTCGTGGTGAGCCAACGGAAAACCAGCGGCGGCAGATACCAGGCCATGACCACCACGGTAGCCATGCCGATGATGGTGACAATGGCCAACGAGCGCAATGCCGGATGTTTCGCCAATATCAGGCAACCGATGCCGGCAAACATCAACAGGGCCGAGACGGCGATGCTGCGCTTATACGAAGCCAGCCGTTTACGCCCCGTGGTGTATTCATACATCAAACCCTCGGTGATGAAGATGGTGTAGTCGTCGCCCTGACCGAAAATAAACGATGCCAAGATGATGTTCACGATATTGAACTGTACGCCGAACAGTTGCATCAATCCCAATATCCATATCCAGCCCACCGCCAACGGCAGGAACGACAGCATGGCCAGTTCTATCTTGCCGAATGACAGCCAGAGGAAGAAGAACACGACGATACCGCACACCCAACCGACATAGTTGAACGAGTCGTTGAGCACGTTGACCAGCTGATTGCTGATGTCATTGCGCGTGAAGGTGAAGGCGTGTTTGCCGTCGATAGACATCTCACGGGCCGTCGGGCCATAGATATAATTGACTATCTGGCACTTATCGTGACCCTCCAGAATATACATGCCGGTCAACGGATCGGTCAGCGGACGGAAATAATCGGCGGTCTGCACCCCAGGAGCCGTGCTGATGAGGTCGTAGAACGGCTGGAACACTTCCGCTTTGAAGCCCAACGCCTGAGCCGCACTGCGTGTCTCGGCCATCAGGCGCTCGCCCTTGCCATTGCTCCAGAATTCGGTCCACTGGTCGATGGCGCGCTGTTGGGCGGCCACTGACGGGACAAACATCCCTACGCCCTTGATATCCAGACTGTCGGCCGACAGTTTTTTCGCCTGTGCGATGCTGTCTGTCTGGGTGCGCACGGTAGCCATCAGACTGTCATTGGCTTGCAGTGCCTCATCCAATGTGCCCCCTTCCGCCACGGCATACAGTGGTGCCTCTTGTGTCATGGCGGTCAGCACACGCATATCCTCTTTTTGCTGAGCGGTCATATAGTTGATGTGCATCAGGTCGCTGTCAAACGAGGTCTTGAGCGAGAAATAGCCCAAAAACAACGTGACGGCGAGGAAAAGGACCCCTCTTAGAGTTGAGGATTGAGGCTTGAGGCTCGAGATTTGAAGATTGCCCCTTTTCCCTTGAACCTCATCACTGTTCTCTTTGCCTTTTATCTCTGGGCTATCCACTCCCATCTTCTCTTGTGGGGTTGAGGGTGAGGCTTTCATCACCGGCAGCGCCACCAGCACAAACAAAATAGTTCCCACGAGCATAAGTGCTCCGAAGAGGCCCAGATCGCGCATGGCTTGGGCATCGAGCCACACCAGACAGAGGAAGGCCGCCACCGTGGTGATATTGCCGATGAGCAGCGGCGGCACCATCTCCTTGAGAGCCTCGCGCCGCTGTTGCACCTCGCGTGTATGGTCGATGAAATGCAGAGGGTAATTGACCGCTATGCCGATGATGACCGATCCGATGCCCAAGACGATGATCGACACGCTCTCCTTCAACAATGCCATACCCGTCAGGGCAAACAGCCACCCGAAGACAATAGAAACGCCCACCCACAGGATGTCGCGCCACCGGCGGTAATGATACCACAGAATGAACAGGATGAGCACCGCCGCCACGGAAAGGGCTTTCAGCGAGTCGCTCTTGATTTGGCTGGCGTTGGTCACGGCCACTAATGGGGCGCCGATGGCCGAGACGCGGATGTCGGGGTAGTCGGCCTGCGTCTGCATGATGGCGCTGTCGATGGCAGCGGCCAACAAGGCGTTGCGCTGTGTCTCGCTCGAACCGTAGGGACTGTTCATCGTGGCCATCGCCATGCGTCCGTCGGCAGAGAAGAGATAGCCGTCGGCCGTGTCAAACTGGTTCGACATCTGCAACCCGCGCATACGGCCGAGCACAGGACCGAACAGTTGCAGCGGGTCGTAGGGCATGGCCTGCGACAAGGTTCCGGCGGCGGGCAGCAGCAGCATCGCCTTGTCGTCTTCCAACTGCTGACGCACCCGTCCGGGTTGGGCCAGCAGCGAGTCGATGCGCTCGTAGTCGGCGGTGTTTAGGAAATAGGGGATATTCGCGCTCACGAAACGCATCATGTCGAGCACGCGCTCGTCGTCGATGCTCACCTGCACCGGGACATCAGGCGCATGTTCGCCCATGTATCCGCCCCAAGCCTCCATGGCGTCGGTCATGCGGTCGCTGCTCACCCGGCGTGTGGTGTCGGCCGAGGTGAATATCACGGCGATGCGGTCTTGCATGGCTATCTGCTGATACACCTGCTGGCAGCGCTCGTGATGGGCGTCATGGGGCAGAAATTTGGCGATATCTTCCTCGTAATGGACTTGCAATGCCACCACGGCAAAGACAGCGAACAGCAACAGCAGTACGCAGCCTGTCAGCCGGCGGTGGCCTGACAATCGGTCGTAGATATAGAGGAAAGGTCGCGTCATCGGCGTATTTTTCTATAAATGCTTACGGGCAGGTAATAAAACAAGGCACCCAGACAGAGCACGGTATTGAGCAGACTGATGCGGGCGAAGTCATAAATCGGCCGGAAATGGCTCACGCGCTCGCCCTCGGGCGGGTAATAGACACGCACGGCCACCTGACGGATGTCGATGTCGTGCCATGCGGCCAACACCAGCAGTTCCAGTTCGGCCTCATAGCGCGGGGTGACTGCCCATGAGGGTTTCACGCGCCGCAGCGGATAGAGGCGCAGGCCGCTCTGTGTGTCGTCGATACGCCGCCCCGTCTGCAAACGGAACCAGAAATTAGAGAACTTATTGGCGAAGGTGTTGCCGCGCGGCATATTGTCTTCGTTCAGGTTGCGCGCGCCTACGATCAGCGCCTCGGGATACTCGCGGTGTGCCTCCATCAGCAGAGGGATGTCTTCGGGGAAGTGCTGCCCGTCGCTGTCGATGGTCACCGCGTGGGTGTAGCCCTCGGCCGTGGCCCGCTCCATGCCCCGCCGCAGCGCATAGCCTTTTCCGCGGTTGCGCCCGTAGTCCACCACCGCCAGACGTTTGAACTCATCCGCGGCCAGCACGTCGGCAGTGGCCTGTGTGCTGCCGTCGTTCACCACGATGATGTCGGTGGTGATGCGCATGATGCGCCGCAGCACGTCGGCCAGCGTCCGCTCGTTGTTGTAGGTGGGCACGATGACACAGAGCCGCTCCTGTCCGTTTGGTTCAGTCTCCCTTTGCATAGATGATTGAGAAGGATGTGAACGTCTCGCCTCCGGCGGTGATGTCGCCTTTGGTTTTGACCGTGTCGCCCTCGCTGTCGATGCGGCGGAAAGTCACGGTCACCTCGTTATTGTCGACGGGCGACAGGGGCCGCACGAACTTCAGGTTTTTCACCGTCGTCAGTCGCAGCGCTCCGCCCAGATGTTCTTCCAGCAATTCGCCGATGATTTGCAGGATGCACACGCCCGGTGTGATCGGCTGCCCGGGGAAGTGGGCGCGGTAGATGACATGGTCGGCATGGAGTGTGATGTCGAAGGCGGGAGTTTCGTCTCGCCGCACTATGTGATACATGTTATTCTGTAGTCTCATCGTCGTCGGTAGGTATGGGTTCTGCCTGTTGGTTGAAGTGGTAAGTGATGCCGTGGCGGCCATGCAGAGTGATGCCGTCACCGGTCATCTCGATACGGCGGCCCTTGCGTTTTTTCCCCACGTCGCTCATGCGGGCGCGGAAGAGGTATTTCATGTCGGTGCGGATGGCCCGTTTGATGTACCATTTGTTGAGCAGAGGCGACACATTCAGCAGCGTCACCTTCCGTCGGTCGGGCGTCACCAGCAGGTTGAGCGCGCTCACGCCGAATTCGTTCATCATTGCGCCGCGTATCTCGCCCTCCGCAGTCTGTTTCAACACCAGGATGCCCGTGATGTCTATCCTCTTCACCTCCAGCCGCATGGCATATTCCAAGCGGTCGCAGCCTGCAGGGAAGGTAATCAGAGATTCCTCGTTCTGAGAAGATATATTCTGAGAAGATATATTCTGAGAAGTTAAAGAAGTTAAGGAAGTCAAAGAAGTTAAAGGACGACACCCCGCTAATGGAGAGCAATTCTCTAACCTCTCACCTCTAACCTCCGACCTCTCACCTCTAACCTCCAAGGCGTTCTCTTGCTTCTTGCCTCTTGCTTCTTGCTTCTCACCTCTCACCTCCAACCTCTCACCTCTAACCTCTGAAGAGGGGGCTCCTAGAGTGGGTTGCCCCAGCACGGCCACCAGACTAATGCAGAGTAAATACCGCTTCATTGACAGGTTGGTTGAGGTTTAAGTCTTTCAGTTCTATCACGGTGTTGTCGCCCGAGGGTTCGGTCATCTCCACACTCGTCACCATGTTTTGTGTGCTGCTGAAGTGGAGTTTCACCAGTTTGAACAGTTTTTTCATCTGCGCCTTCTTCGGGGTGAGCCACGCTATCCATTCCGAGCCGCGTGTGTACATCTCCACGTCGAAGTCGCCGTTTTTCTGCAGGCAGCGGCCCGTCATGCTGTTCACCATGATACGCGCGATGCCCTCGAACAGCCTGCTCGACTTCATGTCGATGTTCTGTGTCTTCTTGCCCGAGCGGATGGTCACCTGGTTGTCGTTGATGATGAAGATATAGGGGTAAGGCGTGGTGAACTCCCACCGCAGTTGTCCTTTGTCGGTCAGGTAGAGCATACCCGTCGAGGTCATCTTGTCATTGAGAAACGACATGGTCTTCACCTGTGTGAAGCGTCCCTGCAACGTGTGTATGCCCTCGGCCGTGCGGTTCACTGCAGCTATCATCATCTCCGCCTCCGCCGCCGGTGCTTTCTTCTCCGTCTGCGCCAGCACTCCCGCTTGCGTCAGCACCAGCAATATCATAGTCAAAATGTGTCGCATCATCTTTGATTTTATTACATTATAAATGCATTTAAACTGCAAAGATACATCATTTGATTGAAAAACCCCCTTTTCTCCCGATAATTATGTTTTTTTGTGAAAAACGGTTGGTTGATGCAAATCGTTTTTCTTTAAGCCGGGTAAAACTATATAGCAATGGATCATCCTCAAAATGCTATCTTTAGTCCGTTGTGCTAAAGGTAGCATTTTATTATCTTTGACCCCATGAAAAAAGATATTAATATTGCTTTTGGTAAGCGTGTAGCCGAATTGCGTAAAAATGCCGGTTATTCACAGGAACAATTTGCATTTAAGTGCAAAGTGGATAGAACCTACATTGGTACAATAGAACGTGGAGAGAAGAGCCCTACACTGATTACAATTGACAAAATTGCAAAAGCATTAGATATTACTAAAAGTGAATTGTTAAACTTCTAGATTCAGAATAGATGGAATATTTCAACGTATCTTTCTCCTTAATGGATTTTTACCATTTGAGTAAAGATGATTTGATAGGTAAACTGTCTTCTAAACATGCTCTTCATCATTCAAGTTTGTCAAGCACTCAAAACGAGGCATGGTCTAAAGAATATGATGATTTACATC
>CAMJFC010000100.1 GCA_946404865.1 uncultured Prevotellaceae bacterium | reverse complement strand
AATTGTCGGGCTGCATACGGATGGTGCCCAAATCGGGGTTGCCGCACCGCCTGTACAGGGTCTTATAGCCGACATACGAGATGCGGGCGATGACCGTCTCCGTCTCGTAGGGGATGGCGAAATAGCCGCTCTCGTTGCTGACGCCGCCGAAGATGACCGTCGAGTCGGCGGGATGGAGCACCGCCACATTGGCGTAAGGCAGTGGCAGTCCCTGCTCATCAAGAACGGTGCCGGTAAGATGGCGGTCGGTCTTAAAGATGCACTCCACGAAGATTTTCTTGTTGTCGCGGTCGGTCTCATCCACGTTCATGCGGATGGGATAGAAGCCTATCATCTGCTGAATGGCATCAGGTATCGGTTTATTCTTGACCGTAGTGGTGACACGGAAGTCCTCCAACTCATTGTATAAGAAGAAGATGGTGTAATCTGTGGTCTGCCGACTGAGTTGCAGCAAGGCATCCGACAGGGGCACATTTTGGAAGGACTGCGTGACACGCTGAGCGAATGTAAAAGTAAAAAAGTAAAGGAGTAAAAAAGTAAAAAAAAGACGGAGGGAGATGCCGAGGCGGCTTTTTTTGTCGATGAGAATAGATTTCATAGTCGTTGTTATTCCACGATAAGTTGATGATGTTTCAGTGTCACGTGTATGCGCTCGAAGTGGTTTAGGTCGTCCACCACCCTATCGAGCGTCTGTGTGCGGTTCCAGACGAAATGGAAACGGAACGTGCTGGTTTCTTCGTTGCGGAACACCACATCTATCGCATCGTCCGCGGTCCCGTCTGAATAGAATGCCGCTATCTCGGGCAACATATCGCCAAGGGGGATGTTGTCATAAGTGACCACCTGCAGGGTGTCGGCCGCTGTCGCAAGGGTGTCGGCGACGATGGAGTCCGATTGCGGACGGTCTCCCACCGGTGCAGTCGCAGATGAGGGCTGAGCCGATTGCCCTTGCATGGGTTGCGGTCGCTGCAACTTACCCACGATATGGATAGCCGCCAGTGCGATGCCGCCGACCAGAATGACACTGATGATGACTGCTGCCGTCTTTCTGAAGACCGTGTGTAAAGAAGATGATGGCCGCACACTTTGCGCCTCATCCTTTCCGTCCAATCTCTCGCGTTCAAACCGCTGCCATGCCGCATCCACATCGACGGGCGTTTCGGATTGGTCGCGGTAACTTCGCTTCGCCTCTACCAACAGACGGTAGGCTTCGCGGCACTCGTCATCGCTATTGATGATGTCTTGTATCTCCTGTTCGGAATAAGCCTCAGGATGGTCGAGCATTTCGAGGAGTCGGGTGATGTTATCTTTCTCTTTGTCCATAGTCATATAGGTTTATATTTTACATGTTTGGCGGATGCGCTCGATGGCCTGACGGAGATATTTGTAGCAGGTGTTGGCGTTCATGTCCATCCTGCGGGCGATATCGCCGATGGTCAGGTCGTCGTCGAAACGGAGACGGAAGATGGTGCGGTGCGGCTCATCCAATGTGTCGGCACTTGATTTGACGGCTGCCATCCGTTGCGACGCCTGTTCGAGGGGTTGCATCACGGCGTCGTCAACGGGAAGCAGGTTTTTGACCCGTTGCCATATCGTCTGATGTCGGATGGCGTTCATGGCGCGGTGCCTGACGGTGGTCATGAGATAGGCCTCGACCTTGTCTTCTGCCGGTGCGATATCCGTTTCCATCAGTCTTACGAACACATCCTGCACCAAATCTTCGGCCTCAGCCTCGTTGCCGAGCAAGACCCGGGCCAGACGAACCATCTTGGCATAGTGTTGGCGAAACAGCCTTTCTGTTGTTCTTCTATCGAGCATTTTTATAGTTTTTCTTCACATTAAGTACCTCTTTCGGGGGTTCTTTACCTAAATGACAATCCAAAGGTACTCTTTTTTTACGGAAAAGGCTGTTTTTTCAAAACAAAAATGTATATTTGCAAACGACAAGAAGAAATAACTGTCTTGTACTACTATTTTTCACCTTAAAAGCACTTACAACATGAAAAAAACTATCTTTTATTTATGCCTCTTGACGACGCTCATTTGTTTTGCCACCACGGCGTCGGCACAACAACAGAAAGGCATCCATATCGCACTGACCGGACAGATAGGGACATCAGAGGGATGGCTCAACATGGACGGCACGAGGGGCACATACAGTTATGCGATACCCAACGGACGCATCGAGCGCCAACTGACCTTTGTGTCGTACAACAAGAAGACGGGACGGCTCGTGCTCAAAGCCACAGACCAACGGGGCCGTTACATCGGACAATTTGACGGCATCTATTCTACAGAGACGTACTACGAAGACGGCCAGCAACTGCGCACCGACACCTACCAAGGCACATTCACCAACAACAAGGGTGTCAAAATCACCTTCAACCTGTACATGGATTAGGCAGGACAAAGACTTCAGAAAAAATGATGGACGACAAAACGAACGACAGGGAAAGGCTGAACGCTGCTCCGGCTGACAACGACAATACCGGTGTGCCAAGCACTCCTCATTACAGGATGCTTGGCGAATCGGGACTGTATGAAGACGAAGAGGGGAACACCTACAGTGCTTCGGAAATCTTTGGTCAAGATGATTCGGAAAAAGCGGCAGACGAGACAAAGATCGCAATAGACAATTCCTTCGTCTCTGAATTAGACGACAAAGCCAATCCCGCCTATTGGTATTTCTATTATGACCCGCGCTACTGCGGACCCAGCCGCGAAGCCTACATGGAGGAAATGGCGCGGCGATACGGCTATCCCTATCAAATGAAGAAGGAGGAAGAGGTGCCGGCTATCGTTGCCGAACCTACGACAGGAAAGACACCTCACACGCCAGAAGTCACCAAAAAGCAGGACAACCAGCAACCATCAGAAGACGCAAGAAAGAGAGACGACCGACAACCATCTGAAGGCACGAGGAAGAAGGATGACCGACAACCAGCGGAAACGGCCAAGAGGAAGGCCGACCAAGACCAGCGCGTGGCAGATCGTGAGGGCTTGCGCCCTGACTACCATTCCTACTCCAACGGTCTGCGCTCCTGCGGAATGGTCAACCGCCAGAGCGAAGTGCTTATCTCATACGATGAGTACAACCACATCAGTTATTTTCACAACGGGTTGGCCAGAGTGAAAAAGAAGAAAACGGGTTTGTTCGGATTTGTCGATATCCATGGCAAAGAGGTGATTCCCTGCACATGGAAGTCGGCCGGTGAATTCAGCGAATACATGGCCGGGGTGCAAAACGACAATAAGAAATGCGGCTTCATTGATGTCACAGGGCATCTGGTCATTCCTTGTATTTGGGAAGATGCATGGCCGTTTCACAATGGGCTGGCCAAAGTGCAGGAACACTGCAAGATAGGAATGATAGACCTGTCAGGCAAGCGCGTCATTCCCTGCATTTGGAAGGGCATGGGCGTCTTCAGCGAAGGCCTGGCCGGCGTGCAGGACGAGGACGGCAAATGCGGTTATATAGACAGGACTGGCACGGTGGTCATTCCCTGCCGGTGGAAAAACGTCTGGACATTCAGCGAAGGAATGGCAGTCGTGCAGGACTTCAACAAAAAGTTGGGCTTCATCAACAAAAACGGAGAATTGGTGATACCCTGCCGTTGGAAGAAAGCTGATTTTTTCAAAAACGGACTGGCAAAGGTGACAGAAGGAGGGCATTTCTTCCGTAAAGAGAAATGGGTATGGATTGACAAGCAAGGACGTGTGGTGAAAGAACCTACATAAGCTGCAAAGAAAAAAGCAGGACTTTTGCTTGAAGTATTGAAAGAAAACAGTATCTTTGCAACATCTATCACAAGCAAATCAAAATACGGAAATGAGAAAACTGCTTATCACGTTCTTCGCCTGCCTCATCAGTCTATGGGTCATGGCCGAGAATTACCCCTACCGCAGCGATGTGCTATGGGTGACCGTGCCCGACCACGCCGACTGGATTTACAAGACGGGCGAAGAGGCGCATATCGAAGTGCAATTCTACAAATACGGCATACCGCGCGATGGTGTGGTGAACTATGAGATTGGCACCGACCTGTTGGCCGCAGACCAAAAGGGTAGCGTGACGCTGAAGGGCGGGCACGCTGTTATCAACATGGGCACGGCACGGAAACCCTGCTTCCGCGACTTGCGACTTACCGCCACCGTGGATGGTGTGAAATACGAGCATCATGTGAAGGTGGGATTCTCACCCGAAAAGATCACACCCTTCACCCGTGAGCCTGACGACTTCAAGGCCTATTGGGACAAGGCGTTGAGCGAAGACCGCACATACCCGTTGAAATATACGCGCGAATGGGTGAAAGAGATGTCGGACGAGACGACCGACTGTTATCTGATTCACTTGGAACTCAACCGTCAAAAGCAGTCGCTCTACGGCTACCTGCTCATGCCGAAAGGAGCGAAGAAAGGTTCTTGTCCTGTGGTGCTGACCCCTCCGGGCGCCGGGGTGAAAACCATCAAAGAGGTGACCTCGCGCCCCTACTACCAAGAGGCGGGCATGATACGTTTTGTGACGGAGATACACGGTCTGAACCCCACCCTGCCTGAGAGCACGTTCGAGGAAATCAGAAGGGCGTTTGAAGGGAAAGACAAGGGCTACCTGCATAACGGGCTGGACGACCGCGACCACTACTATATGCGGCACGTCTATTTAGGACTGGTGCGCTGCATCGACCTGCTCTGCTCGCTGCCCGAATGGGACGGCAAGAACGTCATCACCATGGGCGGCAGTCAGGGGGGAGCACTGTCCATCGTGGCCGCCGCCCTCGACCGCCGCGTGACACAGTGCGTGGCCAACCACCCCGCACTGGCCGACATGGCCGCCGGCAGTGCCGGACTGACGAGCGGTTACCCCCACTTCAATGCTGAGCGCGGTCTCTTCACCGAAGCCAACCTACGCACCATGAGTTATTACGATGTGGTGAATTTCGCCCGCTACGTGAAGGCAGAGACGTTCCTCACCTGGGGGTTCAACGACAACACCTGTCCGCCCACCACGAGCTACGCTGTATGGAACACGCTCACATGTCCGAAAGAATCGCTCATCACACCCATCAACGAGCACTGGACGTCGGACGCCACCAACCGCGCGCAGATGGAGTGGATACGTCGGCATCTGAAACCCATTGAATAAACAAACAAAAGAGTATAAAATGAAAAAAGGATTATTGATGATGGCCACCCTTTGCGTGGCACTGACACTGACCGACTGTGGAAAGAAAGAACCGACCAAGGAATTAGTTGAACCCCAAGATGTTATGGTCGAGGATACGACCATCATCCAAAAGGTTGACTCCACCACCGCTTCAGAGGTGAAGGATGTCAATATGGTCGATGCGATGGTCGGACAATGGAGCGAGCCGTCGGGGTTGCAACACCATCTGGTGCTCAAATCCGACAACACCTTTGAGTATCAAGACTTTGAGAAGACCAAAAGCGGCGACTTGATTGATGTGATGCGACAAGGCACCTACACCATCAAGGGCAGTGTCGTGGAGTTGAAAGGTGAAGACGGTTGGCAATTATCATTGCAATACGATGCCCACGACCAAGAAGCGCACCTCGTCTCCGGAACAGACCTCGATTTTTTGAAAGAATAACTCCTCCCCATTGGCAAGCTCCGGGTGGAAATTTTTCAAATTCAGTTCAAATTATTCAAAAACCATAGCTGTTTTTGCCTACGGCGTAACATAAATACCCATGAATGGCCATGAATTTGTCAAATAATATAATTCATGGAACATTCATGGGTAATTTGTGTACATTCATGTAGCGTCGCAGACATAGAATCGTTTGCGGACGCCAGAGACTTATTCCGGCCGTATGTCGGCAGCGGCGAGTTGTGCAGCCACCTCACTGCACACACGTGCAGCGAAGTCCTCTTTAGAGAGCACAGCCTGTTCGCCTCCGCCCTGCACACGCATGGCCACAGTACCGTCGGCAGCCTCTTTCTCGCCCACCACAATCATATACGGCACGCGCTTGATCTCGTTGTCGCGAATCTTACGGCCAATCTTCTCGTTGCGGTCGTCGATGGTGGCGCGCACGCCTTTGCTGTCGAGGAACCGAGACACCTCGATGGCATAGTCATTATATTTCTCCGAGATAGGCAGGATAGCCACTTGGTCGGGAGCCAGCCAGAGCGGGAAGTGTCCGGCGGTATGCTCGATGAGCACAGCGGTGAAGCGCTCCATCGAACCGAACGGTGCACGGTGAATCATCACCGGCGTCTGCTTGGAGTTGTCCTCGGCTGTGTATTCGAGTTTGAAACGCTGCGGCAGGTTGTAGTCCACCTGAATGGTGCCCAACTGCCAACGGCGTCCGATGGCATCCTTGACCATGAAGTCGAGCTTCGGTCCGTAGAACGCGGCCTCGCCCTGCACCTGTTTGGCTTCCAAGCCTTTCTCTTTACAAGCATCGATGATGGCCTGTTCACTCTCCGCCCACATCTCGTCGGTACCGATGTATTTCTCCGTGTCCTTGGGGTCGCGCAGAGAGATTTGCGCCTCCACATTCTCGAATTGGAAGGTCTTGAACACCGCCTGGATGATGTCCATCACGCGCAGGAACTCCGTCTTCACCTGGTCGGGACGGCAGAAGATGTGCGCATCGTCCTGGGTGAAGGAGCGCACACGTGTCAGTCCGTGCAGCTCGCCGCTCTTCTCGTAGCGATAGACGGTGCCGAACTCAGCGATGCGCAGGGGCAGGTCCTTATAAGAGCGCGGTTTCCATGCGAACACCTCGCAGTGGTGGGGGCAGTTCATCGGTTTGAGCATATACTCCTCACCCTCTTCGGGCGTGGTGATGGGCCGGAAAGCGTCTTTGCTGTAGTGGGCATAGTGGCCGCTGGTCACGTAGAGGTTCTTGCCGCCGATGTGCGGGGTGATGACCTCCTGATAGCCGAAATTCTTCTGCACCTTACGCAGCAGTTCCTGCAAGCGCAGACGCAGGTCGGTGCCTTTGGGCAACCAGATGGGCAGTCCCTTACCCACACGGTCGGAGAACATGAACAGCTCCATCTCCTTGCCGATCTTGCGGTGGTCGCGTTTTTTGGCTTCCTCGAGCATGACGAGGTATTCGTCGAGCATCTTCTTCTTGGGGAAGGTGATGCCGTAGATACGAGTCATCTGCTCGCGCTTGGCGTCGCCACGCCAGAAAGCACCGGCTACGCTGGTGATTTTGATGGCCTTGATGGCACCGGTGGAGACGAGGTGCGGGCCGCGGCAGAGGTCGGTGAAGGCACCTTGCGTATAGGTTGAGATGGTGCCGTCCTCGAGGTCCTGCTCGATATGTTCGCATTTATAGGTCTGTCCGTCATCGGCAAACTCCTTGAGGGCATCGGCCTTAGCCACCTCGCGGCGCACCACGGGTTCGTTCTTCTTGGCCAGTTCGCGCATCTTCTCCTCAATTTTGGGGAAGTCGCTCTCGCTGATGACATCACCCTCTTTGGGCATCACATCATAGAAGAATCCGTTCTCCACGGCCGGTCCGAAACCGAACTGGATGCCGGGATACAATTCCTGCAGCGCCTCGGCGAGCAGGTGGGCGGAAGTGTGCCAGAAGGTGTGTTTGCCCTCTTCATGGTCGAATTTATACAACTCAACGGTAGCATCTTCGTTGATGGGCCGGTTGAGTTCCACTGTCTCGCCATTCACCCCGCAAGATACAACGTCACGGGCGAGAGCCGGCGAGATGCTCTCAGCGATTTGAAGTCCCGTCACACCCTGTTCGTATTCACGCACAGTGCCGTCGGGGAAAGTGATTTTTACTAACATACAAATATAGTTTTTAATAATTCGCGTGCAAAGGTAGATAATAAAAACGAAATACGAAATATGAAATACGAAATATTTTGGGGGAAGTTAAAGAAGTTAAGGTAGTTAAAGAAGTTAATGACATTACTTAACAACTTTAACTACTTAACTACTATAACGACTTAACTACTGGCTTTATTCCACACGGATGGAGATGTCCGTGGTGATGTTGAGACCGTTCCACTCGTCATCGACGGTGACGACTTGGCCGGTGACGGTGTCGCCCGGCTTGTAGCCGAGTTTGCGGAGCAATGTGCCGTTGAGCCTCCATTCCAAGGTCATGGGGTTCTGGGACTTGATCAGGTCGGCGTTCTCCGCATTGCAACGAATCCACTGTCCGTTGATTTTGACCTCCGCGCCGGGGATGTCAAATACTATGCCGTGGTAATAACCTCTTTCAAGTGCTACGGTGCCGGCGGTGCTGATGCCTGCAGGAAGGTTTGCCGGCATCAGATATTTCTTGAAGAAGCCGGCCGGATTCATCAGAATCAATGGCTGGTCCTCTCAATTGAACCTGATATGGTCTCTGAGGTCTGTAGATGACCTGATCATACTCAACAACTCATCCACATCAGCCACGTCAGCCTTCATCTGGAAACAGATGTCTGCTATGGCTACATTTACATAGGTGACGTAAGATGTAGGATATTTCCCCGGGGTTGCTACAATCTTTCATGTTGATAATGACAGACTTGGAAAATCACGCCCCGCAAATAAAACATCGTTGTGGAATCATACGGGGAATTTACTGCTCTCATAGATTTCGTTCGTCTGGTCAATATCTCAGCTTGCATCAGTTCAGACAGTCACAATCAAATGCCTGTCCGCACGGGCATCGTTCTTTCAGTTCGCTGAAGAGGGTAAAGAATACAGTCCGTGCTCGTCGCCATCCACATCTTCATGGTAGGTTTTATTTATTAAT
>CAMJFC010000099.1 GCA_946404865.1 uncultured Prevotellaceae bacterium | reverse complement strand
ACCGCCCCCGACATCATCTTCTTCTGGGTGGCCCGCATGATTATGGCCGGCGAGGAGTATATGGGTAAATATCCGTTTAAGAATGTGTATTTCACGGGTATTGTGCGCGACAAACTTGGCCGTAAGATGTCGAAGAGCTTAGGCAACAGTCCCGACCCCATCCAACTGATAGACCAATACGGAGCCGACGGCGTGCGCATGGGCATGATGCTGAGTGCCCCTGCAGGCAATGACATTTTGTTTGATGAGAGTCTGTGCGAGCAAGGACGCAACTTCAACAACAAGATATGGAACGCCTTCCGTTTGGTGAAGGGTTGGAGTGTGGCCGACACTGAGGCATCGAACGTAAATAAGACCGCAACCGCATGGTTTGCCGCCAAACTGCGCCAGACGAACGCCGAGATAGACGATATGTTTAAGAAATACCGTATCTCTGAAGCCTTGATGGCCGTCTATCAATTGTTCTGGGATGAGTTCTCGAGTTGGTATTTGGAGATGGTGAAACCCGCCTACGGCTCACCCATTGACCGTGAGACCTACGAAGCCACCTTAGGATTCTTCGAGACCTTGCTCAAGATGCTTCATCCGTTCATGCCATTCATCTCCGAGGAGCTGTGGCAGCATATCTACGACCGCAACGAGGGCGACAGTATCATGCGCGAGTGTCTGACCATCGGCGCGCCGGAGACTGGCGACCAAGAATTGCTGAGCAGCATCGAGAGCGTGAAGCAGATTGTGTCGGGTGTGCGCACCATCCGTTCGATGAAGAGCATCGCCCCGAAAGAACAGTTGGAACTGCTCATCGTCAAGGAAGAGCACTATGGTGAATACCGCGACATGATCAGCAAGATGGCCAACCTGAAAGCCATCAACGTGGTTGAAGAGAAACCTGCCGATGCGACCCAATTCATGGTGGGCACCGACGAGTATGCCGTGCCTCTTGGCGACATGATAGACGTAGCCGCAGAAATCGCAAAACAAGAAGCCCAGTTGAAACACTTAGAGGGATTCCTTGCCGGAGTGGAGAAGAAACTGGCCAATGAGAAATTTGTGGCTCACGCTCCTGAGGCCGTGGTTGCTTTGGAGCGTAAGAAACAGAGCGACTCGATTGAAAAGATAGCTGCGTTGAAAGCATCCATTGAAGAGCTGAAGAAAAGATAGGGGTGAAAAAGAAGGCTAAAAAAACGATTAAAGCCTTGTGCATTATACTACTCCTGACGGTCGTTGCGACCGTCGGGGGTAGTTTCTATATGCTCGATTACTCCCTTGGCAACCTGAGTGGCAAGGATATCGCCATGAGTGACAGCACACTGCAAGCCGTCTATCCGCACGTCAAGGTTTGGGCGGACAGCATGTACAGCCATCACCATTTGCGCGACACATTCATGGTAACACCCGACCATCGCCGTCTTCACGCGTTATATGCTTATGCTCCACAGCCCACCCCCAGAACGGCAGTCATCCTACACGGATACACGGGCAATGCCCACTATTTCATGTATATGGGCTATCTGTTTCACTACACGTTAGGTTATAACATCTTCTTACCCGACCTTCACGCCCACGGACAGAGCGACGGTGAGTCCATACGTATGGGATGGAAAGATGCCGACGACGTCATGGGTTGGCTCCCGATGGTCAACCGTCTGTTCTCTGACAGTGTGGAATGCCGCATGGTGATTCATGGCACCTCGATGGGAGCCGCCACGGCCATGAATATCTCAGGGCGAGAACATTTTGATGATGTGGTTGGGTATATCGAAGACAGTGGTTATACGAGTGTATGGGACGAGTTTGCCTATCAGTTGAAGGCCCAGTTCGGCCTACCCTCGTTCCCGTTGATGAACGTTGCGAGTCAACTGTGCCAATGGCGCGATGGATGGACATTCTGTGAGGCATCGTCACTGGAAGAAGTGAAAAAATGCGAAAAGCCCATGTTGTTCATCCACAGCGACAACGATGATTTTGTGCCGTCGTGGATGGTGCATCCGCTCTACGAGGCAAAGGAGGGCAGCAAGCGTCTTTGGATTGTTCCAAAGAGCCCACATGCCATGGCTTACCATGACTATCCGGAAGAATATGCTGCACGGGTGAAAGAATTCCTGGATAGCATTATGTAGGAATCGCAACCGAAATCGGTTGCTCAATTATAGAAATAGCGGCCGAAATCGGTTGCTCAATTATAGAACATTTTATTATTAGTCCAACTAACTGTTATGATTACTATGTCATTCAACGCCTTAAGAAATTGTTTGTTTCTCCTTACAGTGCTGTCCTCCCTCTCTCTGTACGGACAAGAACCTGTGCAAGTGACCTTCGGTCAGGGGCAGTTGTCCGTGCAACCGCTCAATGACAATGCCGTACGTATCCGTTATGAAGAGCAGCGTTGCCGTCAGTTGCCTGAATACATCTACGTGAATGCCGCATCAAACGTCCGTTACGATGTGAACCAGACTGCGAGCGGGTGTGACATCACCACTGCGAAGATGCGGGTCATCATTGACCAAAAAAACCAAAAAGTACGTATCAGCGACGCATCAGGTCATGAGGTGTTCCTTGCCAACAAACACGACTTGCGCCCCATCTCTTTCGACGGCGAACAAGCCTATGCCGCCACACTCGCCATCGCATCACCATCCGACGAGCATCTGTACGGTTTAGGGCAGTTTCAAGACGGCTATACCAATGTGCGCGGTCTTTCGCGTCGTTTGACACAGGTGAACACACAGATATCCATCCCCATGCTGTTGTCGAGCCGCGGTTATGGTTTGTTGTGGAACCAATACAGCATGACCGAGTTTAATCCCGGCACCGATAGTCTGCGTTTGGAGAAAAGGACGACCGAGAGTCTTCATCAAGAAGTAGTGGACGCCACCTCCACCACCGGCAACCAGCGTGAGGTGCGCGAGCGTCATCTGTTTGAGGGCGACCTTGACATTGCAGAAGAAGGCGACTACAGTCTTTTGTTGGATGTGGGTCAGAAGATGGCCCGCCGCCATGACCTCAGCATCGACGGTCAACAGGTCATCCAGTTGCAGAACATCTGGTTGCCCCCCACCGCCTCGACCATTGTCCACCTGACCGCCGGCCGCCACCATCTCAGCGCCGAGTTGGAAAAGAACGACCGCCCCGCAGTGTACTATTCCAAGGTCACCGACGAGACCGTTTTTCGCAGTCCCCTCTCCACGGCCGTGGATTACACCGTATTTGTCGGTAGTGGCGATGAAGTCATCTCCAGTTTCCGTTCGCTGACAGGAACCGCCCCCCTCATGCCGAAATGGGCTTTAGGATATATCCACTGCCGTGAGCGATTCCACTCACAAGAAGAGATACTCAACACCGCCCAGCGGTTCCGCAGTGAGCGGCTTCCCGTCGATGTGCTGGTACAAGACTGGCAGTACTGGGGCAAATACGGTTGGAACGCCATGCGCTTCGATGAAGAGCACTACCCTGACCCGGCCCGACTGACCGACAGTCTGCATGGCATGAACATCCGTCTGATGTTGTCGGTATGGTCAAAGATTGACCCCAATTCCACTTTGGGCAAGGAGATGAAGGCTGCCGGTCATTATATCCCCGGCACCGACTGGATAGACTTCTTCAGTGAAGATGCCTCACAAGCCTATTGGAAAGCCTTCCGCGAGCGTCTGTTGCTTCCTTATCATATCGACGCGTGGTGGCAAGATGCCACCGAGCCTGAGAATGACGACCTGACCGGTCACCGTATCATGAAAGGCACATTGGCAGGCGAATGGCTCCGTAATGTCTATCCGCTCATGGTGAACAAGACCGTGTATGAGGGTTGTCGCCGCGATGACCCTGAGCGTCGAACCATGATACTGACGCGTTGCGGTTATCCCGGTATCCAGCGCTACGGTGCCGCCATGTGGTCGGGCGACGTGGGCAATGACTGGGAGACCTTCCGTCGTCAGCTCAGTGCCGGTCAGGGTATGATGGCCGCCGGCATGCCTTGGTGGACCTACGATGCCGGTGGTTTCTTCCGTCCTTACGACCAGTATCAGAACAAGGACTATATCGAGCGGATGCTGCGATGGATAGAAACCTCGGTATATCTGCCCCTGATGCGCGTACACGGTTATCAAAGCGACACAGAACCTTGGCGCTATGGCGACGAGGCCAAAAATGTGATAGCACAATGTCTGCGCGAACGCTACCGACTATTGCCCTATATCTATTCTAACGCAGCCGAAGTCACTTTCAACGGCGGTACGCTGATGCGCCCATTAGTGTTCGACTTCGCACACGACGCGAAAGCATTGGATGAATCTGGCACCTACCTTTTCGGGCGTGCCTTGTTGATCCACCCCGTGACGGAAGCCCAAGTGAGCACTTGGCGCACCTATCTGCCTCAAAATAAAGGAGGTTGGTACGATTTCCGCACCAACCAGCACTATGAGGGAGGACAATTCATCGACAGCCATGTGACGCTATCCACTATCCCCGTCTATGCCCGTGGCGGCAGCATCGTGGTATTAGGCGGTGACCGCCAATACACGGCCGAAGCCATCGAAGACACCCTTGAGATTCGCGTCTATCCCGGAGGTGATGCCGACTTCACATTGTATGATGACGACGGCGTGAGTTATGCTTATGAACAAGGAGCAAAGACCCTCGTCCGTCTGCATTGGAATGACCTTCGTCATGAGTTGACCATCGGTCCGCGCGAAGGAAACTATACCGGTAAGAAGGCCCTCCAATGCATCCGTGTCGTTCTGCCCGATGGTCGTAAGAAAGAAGTGAAGTACCGTGGGAAGAAGACGATGGTAAGGTTTTAAGGTTTGACAACACGTCATTTGTCAAGGCAGCAGTCGAGTTCACGCTCGATGGCCTCATGGTCGAGATGCTGTCCGATGAACACCAATTTCTGCATTCGGTCGCCATACTGAGCGTCCCAGTCGCGCCGGATAGCTGGGTCGCGCAACATCAGTTCGTTGAGTTCATCTTTGGGCATGGTAGCATACCACTGTCCGGCATTACGCAGTGACACCTGACGACCCGCTTGCTCAAAGACATAGCACGTCTGCGGTTCATCGCGGAACCAACAGATGCCTTTGCAGCGGATGACCCCTTTGGGCCATTTGCGTGCCACGAACTCATCAAACCAGCCGAGGTCGAACGCCTGTCGGCGGTAATAGACAAAGGTACCGATACCGTATTCCTCCACCTCACCACCTTCATGGTGATGGTGGTGGTGATGGTGATGACCATGATGGGCGTGTTCGTGGTCATCATCGTCGTGGTCATCATCGTCATGATCATGGTGGTGATGGTGCTCATGATCATCGTCATCATCATGGTGGTGATGGTGCTCGTGATCATCGTCATCGTCGTCTTCATCTTCACGGTTATCGTCATCGTGGTGTTCATTCTCTTCATGATGCGCTTCCACTTCTTGAATCCATGCAGCCGAGGTAGCCACCTCGTTGAAGTCGAATGCCCCTGTGCCGAGAATACGGTCGAGGTCCACATCGCCATAGTCGCAATTGATGATTTCGGCCTTGGACTGGATGGCTCGTATGATTTGGCGCAGTCGTTCCAGTTCCTCCTTGCTCACCTCAGAAGCTTTGTTGAGCAGAATGATATTACAGAACTCTATCTGCTGAATGACGAGGTTTTCGATGTCATCCTCCTCGATGTTGGGTTTGAGCAAGTCGCCGCCATTACCAAATTCATCCCTCATACGGAGAGCATCCACCACCGTGACAATGCAGTCGAGTCGGGGCACGCCGTCGCGGATATATTCCGGACCCATGGTAGGGATGGAGCAGATGGTCTGCGCGATAGGCGCGGGTTCGCAGATGCCGCTTGCCTCAATGACGATATAGTCAAAGCGGTGCATCCGTGTGATGTCGCGCAGCTGTTCCACGAGATCCATCTTCAACGTGCAACAGATACATCCGTTTTGCAGTGCGACGAGACTCTCGTCTTTTTTTCCGACCACCCCACCCTGTTCTATCAGGTCGGCGTCGATATTCACCTCACCGATGTCATTGACGATAACGGCGAACTTGATGCCGCGTTCGTTGGTGAGGATACGGTTGACTAACGTTGTTTTTCCGCTGCCCAAATAACCCGTGAGCAGTAATACGGGAACTTCTTTCATAACGATACGAATTGATGCCGTCTTTACAGAAAAGCGGCTGTTGATACTTATTTCTATGTTCATCTATGTGCCACCTCAAGTATCAGCTACGAGGCGACATCTCAATTAAGCCGCTAAAGTACAACATTTTCTTGAAATACAAGCATTTTTTAATTTTTTTTGATACATGGATGAACACGGAAAGTTAAGACCTTCACTCCCTCGGCATCCGTTTTTCGGCTTTTCGTGGATTTCTTCGTATAATATATAAACTCAAGGAGTTAAAGAAGTTAAGGAAGTTAAAGAAGTTAAAGGACATTAGTGAAAGTATTGCTGCTCCTTGATGTATACAATAAGGGGGATAGTCATGTCCTTTTAACTTGCCACATTGGCAGGGCAGGCACAGACAAAGACAGCAACCATCACGGGTTATTCACCGGCACTGGAAGACGGCACGGTGGCAGAGTCAACTATTGACAATGTACGCATTGCCAATATATGATTTGTGCCATCAACGGTCCCAAGCAGGACAATACCACCAACCTTCAATTCGCCATCCGACAAGTGAATGCTGATGTTAACAGCACCACCATCAGTTTCCGCTATTACGGTCAGGAAGGCTATTGGTTCCGCATCGTCAAAGATTCCTACCTTGAGGCCAATGGCAAGAAATACAAGCTGACAGCAGCCGACGGCATCACGCTCGATGAGAACAATTATCCCAAGCTGAAAGCGGCAGCAACCACAGAAGGTATTTTGGGCAAGCTATACTTCACCGACTTCACCCTCACCTTCGAACCCTTCGATGTCATTCCTTCCGTCTTCGACTTCAAGGAGGGCGACAGGGAGGGAGCGTTCGCCATCCGCAATATTACAATTGAAAAATAGGCAATAAAAAGGATAATCTCAATTAAGGAAAATTAACAGCCAAACTCGCCATATTTCCGTCATAACTGTGTTCTATTGATAAAACCAGACATCGAAATGAAACAGATAAGAATAGCAATGGCGATTCTCGCTGCCCTCACATTCACCTCTTGCAGCAGTGACAATGAAACAACCGAGTTGATTATTGACCCCGTAATAGAGTTGGAAAAACCAACCGCGAACACGCCGCTCACCATCACGAATGCACCCGTCATCGATGGTTCAGACTCCACTGAGCCTCTTAGAAATCTATTGGTCTATCGGTTGCTCGGTATCGACTGTCAGTGGACACAGAATCTGCATACAGACGCTACTTGGACGATAAAACCGGTGTGGGACAAAATGGATGACAACACACGGAAAGGCTTACAACGTATCATGAAGAACAGCAACACTCATGGCTCGTTTGTCAGCCTGTTAGACGGAGAGGATGACCTGATTATCACTGCAAGAGAAATCAGTCGTGACGAACAAAAATATGCCAATGAGAAAGGTGTCGCCGTCATCTCAACTCCTATCGCAAAAGATGCCTTCGTGTTTATTGTCAATCCGAAGAACCCCGTCCGCAACCTCACCATTGAGCAGATACAGAAGATTTACACAGGTGAGATACGCAACTGGAAGGAAATAGGCGGTAATGATGCGACCATCAACCCATACGTCCGCAATCCGAATTCCGGCAGTCAGGAGAAAATGGAAACGATTGTCATGGAAGGATTGAACATGATAGACTGGCCTGAAATGGTGGGATATGTGATGCTTGCTCCATATTTTCAATTGGAGCAGGATGAAAACGGGATTGCCTACACCCCATTCTACTATTACGACACCATTGTGAACGATGACCGAACAAAGGTAATCGGCGTGAATGGCGTAGTGCCTGGCAAAAAAACCATCGAGAACGGCACCTATCCCTATGTGACATTAGTTATGGCCAGTGTGCGTGCCGACATAGACAAGGCAAGCACCGCCTACCAATTGCTCTATCGATTGGCGACAGGTCAGCACAACAACATCATCAAAGAAAGCGGATATATCGCTATGTAGAAAGAGGGCGCGGCGAGATTATCGCCATGTTCTACGTACTACAAGCTACTTTTTGGTCCAGACAGAACTTCTGCTGCCACCGGACTTTGTTGTGGTCATTTTGTTGCCGCTGATGCTGTAGGTTAAAGTCAGCGTATCACCGTCAGACCACATGAGAAGCAACTTGTTTGCATCGGCTTTATATGTTCCCGCGAAAGTTTCCTTTCCATATTTTTGGGATTCAGTAAAATGAACACATTTGCCGTCATCGAAGAACGTGATTTCCTCATAATCACCATTGTCTTCGTTGATATACCACGTGCCTACGAGCGGGTTGGAGTTGTCATCGTCATCACCACATGCCGTCAGGCTCATCATGTTCACTACTAAGCCAAAGAGTAGGCCCATCAAAATAAATGTCTTTTTCATTGCTGCTGTTGATTTAATGTGGGTAAATAAGTATTATTTCGTCTGTGACGCTACATGAATGACACGAATGAACGTTAATGATTCATTAATTATGTCACCTTAGGACGAGAGCTGAGTTCTAAGGAATTGAGGAATCAAGCAATGAAATCGGTCTTGTCATCCCAATTCATCTTGATTAGCAAGTAGGGACGCGGCGTGCCGAGTCACACCGCGTCCACAAGCGAGAGAACGCGGATTGATTGGCGGACGCGGCACGCCACGTCCCTACTTGCATGGCGAGATTATCGCCATGTTCGATGTTCAACGCACCACCACTTTTCGTATGGTACCGTCGCTCATCTTGATGATATTGATGCCACGAAGTTTTTCGCCATTTTCATTGATGACGAACAGTTTCGGAACGGTAGCACACTTCTTTGCTTCGAAAGCTCCGCATACGATCAGGATCTCTCCGTCCTTCAAAGGATATGCGCCGAAGAAGTCCGCGTCAGCATCTGTAT
>CAMJFC010000098.1 GCA_946404865.1 uncultured Prevotellaceae bacterium | reverse complement strand
AATACGGGTTCTGTGGAGAAATACCGCGCCTTCACCTCTGCCGTGAAGAATGCCGCCGGCATCCACGACCTCTACCTCTGCTTCTCGCAAAAGAAAGGTGATGTGCACCTCGATTGGTGGCAGTTTAAATGATAGTATCTATAGTGCCTATAGTTTCTATAGTATCTATAGTGTCTATAAAATATAAAAAAACTATGAAAAGATTTCTTCTTTCCATCTTGTTTTTCCTCGCCGTCCTCGTTGGGGTGTCGGCGCAGGAGCGCGTCAGCAATCCGATGTTGTGGGCGGATGTGCCCGACCCCGATATCATTCAGGTCGATGGCACCTTCTACCTCGTATCTACCACCATGCACCTGATGCCTGGCGCACCCATCATGCGCTCACGCGACCTAAAAAATTGGGAGACCGTCAGTTATGTCTATGACCGTCTGACCGACTCGCCCAAATACGACTTGTCGCCCACAGAGGGCACCGTCTATGGCCGTGGACAGTGGGCCACATCTCTGAAATATCATCAAGGGAAGTTCTATGTCCTTTTCGCGCCCAATGAACAGGGGCCGATGGGCGACACCTATATCTATTCGGCCGACCGTGCCGAAGGTCCGTGGACGCTCGTCTCGCGGATGCGCCATTTCCACGACTGCTCGCTCTTCTTCGATGATGATGACCGCGTGTATGTCGTTTACGGCACAGGCGAGCTGATGGAACTCAAGAAAGACCTCTCCGATGTCATCGAAGGCACGCACCAGAAGATTTTCGAGCGCGAGGCCGATGAGACGGGACTCTTGGAGGGCAGCCGTATGATTAAGCACAACGGCAAATACTACTTGCAGATGATTTCCCAGGTCTATGCTCCTGGACGTCACCGCCGCGAGGTGTGCTACCGTGCTGATGATATCCACGGTCCTTATGAGAAAAAAGTGATTCTCGAGTCCGACTTCGGCGGTTTCCCCTATGTGGGACAGGGCACCATCGTGGATACGCCCGAGGGCGACTGGTATGCCGTCATCTTCCAAGACCGTGGTGGGGTGGGGCGCGTGCCTACCCTCTCTCCCGTGCGGTGGATTGATGGTTGGCCGATGATTGGCGATGAGGAGGGCAAGGTGCCAGAGTCGCTCCGCGCCTATCGCAATGGTGAACCGACGACGGGCATCGTCCTTGCTGATGATTTCTCTGCGAAGACGCTCGGTCTGCAATGGCAGTGGAACCACAATCCTGTGGATGCCGCATGGTCGCTGACCGACCGTCCGGGATGGCTGCGTCTGAAGACCAGCCGTGTGGTCAACACCCTCTATCTCGCACCCAATACCCTGACGCAGCGTATGTATGGACCCACGTGCTGCGGCATCGTGGCGCTCGATATCTCGCACATGAAAGATGGCGACTGCGCTGGACTGGCCGCGTTCAACGACCAGTCGGGGGTGCTTACCATCAAACGGCTAGGCAAGAAATACGTCCTTGAGATGAGTGAGCAGAGCGTGCAACTGACCGACCGTGAGAAGAAGGTGACCGATGCGACCGAGAATGTGGTCGAATCCGTCAACCTCAACATCAAATCGCGCCAGCTTGTCTATCTCCGTATCGATGCTGACTTCCGTCCCAATGGCAGGGGCGGCGGCAACGACCTCGCCACCTTTTATTATAGTATAGACGGTCAGGAGTGGACGAAGATAGGCAGCGATTACCGCCTTCGCTTCGACTGGCGTCGCTTCTTTATGGGTTCGAAGTTCGGCATCTTCTCCTATGCCACCAAGCAGACTGGCGGCTGGGTGGATGTGGATGCGTTCAGACTGTCGGCCTATCAGACGTGGACCAAAGGCGGTTTCGAGACAGGGCAGTATCGCAATCTCTTTGTGGAGATGGGACATCAGCCCGCCGAGGTGGAAGCCAAACTGAAAGAGGTGTTCAACGATGTGTTCCGCGGACCGAACAAGGTGTATTTCGAGGTGGGCGACACTTTGGGATATGTCTCTGACATCAAGAACCACGACGCCCGTACCGAGGGTATGAGCTATGGCATGATGATTGCCGTGCAGATGGGCGAGAAAGATATCTTCGACCGGCTGTGGCGGTGGAGTAAGAAATACATGCAGCATCAGGACGGACCGCGCAAAGGCTATTTCGCATGGAGTTGTAAGACCGACGGCACACGTAATGCCGAGGGTGCCGCCAGCGACGGTGAGTTGTATTTCATCACCTCGCTGCTCTTCGCCTCCAATCGCTGGGGCAACGACACCGGCATCAACTACAAGGCCGAGGCGCAGCATATTCTCAATTGCATCCAACCGCGCGTGGATGATAGTCCGCAGCCGGCCTTCCCCGGCGGAGGCCGTAGGCCCGGACAGGAGCAGGGTCCTCAGGGGCGGCGCATGATGTATCTCATCGACCCCGAGACGAAACTCATCACCTTCACGCCCGACGGCTTCGGACAGCGTTTCACCGATCCCTCCTATCACATCCCGGCGTTCTACGAGGTGTGGGCGGAATATGCCGATGACGGGCGCAGCGACTATTGGCGCGACTGCGCGGCGAAGTCCCGTGCTTATCTGCATCGTGCCACAGACCCTGTGACGGGTCTGAATCCCGATATGAGCAATTTCGACGGCTCGCTGCTCGCCGGTTGGGGTGGCCGTCGCAACGGCGGCAGCAATTTCCGTTACGACTCATGGCGCGTGCCGATGAACATCGCCCTCGATTATGAGTGGAGCTGTGCCGACCGTGAGTGGCAGCAGCGGTACGGCGAGCGCATCCAGAATTTCTTCTATTCGCAAGGTGTCAACGACTTCGTTGACCAATATCGCGTGGATGGCAGTCAGCCGGCCGATGATGAGATACTACAGGCGGGCGGATTCAAGAAACTGCGCCACAGCATCGGACTGGTGGCTACCACCGCCGCCGCCTCGGTGATGTGTGGCCATGCCAAGAGTCGCGAGTTTGTCGAGGCGTTGTGGAATGCCCGACATGAACCGTTCGAAGATGGCTATTTCGATGCTTATTACGACGGGCTGCTCCGTCTCTTCGCATTCATGCACCTCAGCGGCCATTACCAAGTGATTGTGCCAAAATAGTCAAAAAAGTCAAACTCAGCATTATTATAGTCAATGATGAAAAAGATATTTTTCCTCTTTTCGTTCCTATTTGTCGCTTTGTCGGCGAGTGCTCAGAATCCGTATCTGCCCCTGTGGGAGCATGTGCCCGATGGTGAGCCGCGGGTGTTTGAGGATCCTGACCAGCCCGGCAAATACCGTGCTTATATCATCGGTTCGCACGACACCAACTACAACCAGTATTGCGGCAATGACATCCGTATGTGGTCTGCACCTGTCGAGGATCTCTCACAATGGCGCGACGAGGGTCCCATCTTCTCCTATTATGTCAATGGCCAATGGGATACGATGTTTGCCCCTGACTTGGTCGAGGTCAAAGACCGCGCCACCGGCAAGAAGACATATTGGCTCTATCCGCATTCACGTGGCTGGCGGCGTGTGGCGATGGTGTGCAAGGGCGACCGGCCCGACGGACCGTTCACACCCGTCAACCTCACGGCCGACGGCACACAGTGTGTGCCCGGTTCACTGATCGACTTCGACCCCTCGGTGTTTATCGAACCCGTCAATAACAAGAAAGACCCTGATTATGCCACGGGCTACCGCGCGTATGTGTTCTATGGCTTCCAACATTCCACGGCTTGTGAGCTCGACCCCCAAACGATGTACTCCATGCGCCCCGGCACCGAGTTGCACGACTTTTTCATCCCCGCCAGCGCCAGTTACGGCAAGGTGCGCGACCCCGAAGGTACCACCTATCCCGCACTGTATAAGGGCCAGAACCCGGGCGACTTCAATTTCTTCGAAGCTTCGTCCATCCGTCAGGTGGGCAACAAATACGTGATGGTGTTCTCCGGCTACAGTGGTCCCGACTATGGCTTGGGCAGCACCAACAGTGCCTTACGCTATGCTTACGGCGACAGTCCGTTAGGACCGTGGCGCTCAGGCGGTGTGCTCGTTGACTCGCGCGGTGTGACACCCGATGAGAGCGGTGAGCACCTGATGACAACCAATGCGGCACACAACACCCATGGCTCGCTGCAGGAGATCAACGGCCAGTGGTATGTGTTCTACCATCGTCCGCCGCGTGGCTTCGGCAATGCCCGTCAGGCGATGGTGGCTCCCGTCAAGATCACCTGGGATAAGAAAAAGGTGGCTGACGGCGGACAAGTGCGCATTACAGCCTACGATCCTTTCACCAAAAACAATGAATGGACGGCCCGTGCCGCTGATGGTATGGAATATACGGGAGCCGAGGTGACCAGCGAGGGCTTCCAAATCTTTGGCTTGCCTCCCTATCGCTATTATTCGGCTGGCTTAGCTTGCTGGATGACGGGCAAGGGTGCCAATGAGTGGATGCAGGATAACCATGATGTGTGGAACAACCACATGGACCTGGCAGGTGTCAACAACGGGGGCATCATCGGTTTCAAATACTTCGGTTTCGGCGGACTGGCCCAAGACACGAAGGGTGTCAAAGCCTTCGAGGATGTGAAGAAAGGCGACGGGGCTGTTCTGAACCTGAATCTGACGCCGGGCGGTCATGGCGCTTTCAAAATCCATGTGATGCTCGACGGTCCCTATGCCAACAGTGTCTGGCAAGGTCGTGAGATAGCAGTCGTTGAGGTGCCTGCCAATGCGCAGCGTACGGTGATGAACTATCAGGTGGCAGTGCCCGCTGTGGAGGGACTGACCGGCAAACACGCCATTTATCTCGTGGCTGAGGGCGCCGATGTGGAACAACCCCAGCGTCCCCAATGGGGCAGACCTCAGCAGCCGCGGCGTCCTGAGGGACTCTTCGACCTGCACGGTATCGGTTTCTCCAAGACAGGAACCACTTGTGAGCGTCCGGCAGTACCCGAAATTACCATCATGGCCGACGGACAGAAACTGAATATCCCTGCCACGCCCGTGCATACGTCCAATGCCAACGGCTTGACCGACTGCACACGCTATCAGGTCTATGGACGGCTCACCGACCAATCGGTGCTGACGGCCACCGCTTCCGACCCCGCTGTGCAGATCACAGTCAGTGCCATTGTTGATGGCCGTGCCACGGTTCATTGCACTTATCAGGGCAAAGAAAAGGTATTTTTAATCAATTAGGTTACATATTTATAAGTATCTGTAACTATTTGAGGGGCAGTTGTGAAAAATTGTTGGTATTTTTGCATCAAAATATCAAATTACTAACTTATGAAGAAACTATTTTTCCTACTGCCTCTCTTGGCTTTTTTGTCGTGTTCAACTGCGGACAAGAGCGAAAGTCCGATACTCACCGTTGAAGGTGGAGAGATTCAAGGCGTTTCTGCCGACAATCCTGGCGTTTTTGTTTATAAGGGCATCCCGTATGCCGCACCTCCCATTGGCGGTCTCCGTTGGAAGGAGCCGCAGCCCGTTGTGGCATGGGAGGGTGTGCGCAAATGCGACCGGTTCGGACACCCCGGTTACCAGGCTGTCCACTATCCCGGTTTTTATGCTTCGGAATGGGGCTATGGCGACGAGGCTCCCTATAGTGAGGATTGTCTCTATCTGAATGTCTATACCAAGGCTCCCGGACAAGTGGATAAGAAACTGCCCGTAGCGTTGTGGATTCACGGTGGCGGTTATCGTGAGGGATGGGGTTCGGAACCCGAGTTCGACGGACAGGAATGGGCCTCGAAGGATGTGGTGCTCGTCACCATCAACTACCGCTTGGGCATCTTCGGTTTCATGACACATCCCGAACTGTCGGCTGAGAGTCCCAACCACGTGTCGGGCAACTACGGTATCCTCGACCAGATACAGTCGCTCAAATGGATTAAGAACAATATCGCGCAGTTTGGCGGCGACCCCGACAATGTGACCATCTTCGGCCAGAGTGCGGGTGCCGGCAGTGTGCGCACCCTCTGTGAGTCGCCGTTGGCACGCGGGCTCTTCCACAAGGCCATTATCATGAGCGGCGGCGGCATTGATGTGCCGGCGAAAGAGGGTGAAGAGGCCAAACCGGCCACACCTGTGAATAAGTTCTTCACCTACAACCCCACGCTGGCCGAGAGCGAGGCTGAGACGAAGAAAGTGATGGACTGGGCGCAGTTGACCACACTGGAGCAGTTGCGTCAGGCTCCCACCGAACTCCTTTATACCGTCGGCGAACTCTACAACCGGGTCAACAAGGCCGAGGTGTTCTTGATGCAGCGTCCCATTGTCGATGGTTATGTGTCGCAGAAGCTGTTCAATGAGGCCACCCGTGAGGGTACTATCGCCGATGTGCCGTATATGATTGGTTACACACTCAATGATATGGGTGCGATGGGTCCTGGTATCGCTGAGTTCTGCAAGGTGCGCCAGGAGAAAGGCGGCAAGGCTTGGGCCTACGAGTTTGCCCGTCCGTTGCCCGATGATGGTCATCACCCCGACATCACCAACCGTTTGAAAGGTGCCTTCCACTCGAGCGACCTGTGGTTTGTGTTCAAGAGCCTGAAGCACTGCTGGCGTCCCTGGACACAGGGCGACTGGGATTTGGCAGAAAAGATGTTGACCGCTTGGACCAACTTCGCCAAATTTGGTGACCCCAACGGCGAGGATGGCAAAGCCCTGGGATGGGAAGTCTGCACAGCCGAGAAACCTCAGTTCATGCTCTTCAAACTCGACGAGAAAGATGCCGAAGCCTCAGCCATGGGTGACCCCATACTTCCTTGAACGTTGAACGTTGAACGTTGAACATTGAACGTTGAACGTTGAACATTGAACGTTGAACATTGAACGTTGAACGTTGAACATTGAACGTTGAACGTTGAACATTATGATTACCAAGTAGGGACGCGGCGTGCCGCGTCCGCCAAAAGAAAAGGCCATGTGTTTGCGGACGCGGCACGCCGCGTCCCTACTTTCAAACTCCCAGGTAATGTCCAAACTCCCAAACTCCTAAACTCCCAAACTCCCAACTATTGTCTTCACTCCTCCACTCCTTCACTCCCAAAACTATCGTCCAACCTCCCAAATAACGTCCAAAATCTCCTGAAAACTCTTCCAAAACTCCTAAAAACTCTCCAAAAAATGAATTTTTTTGCCTCTTTGGGGCAGGATGAAACATTTTGCAAAGTCTTTGATACAAATTATAATGTAAAATTTTTAGAATGTCTGTATCTTTGCAACGTCAAAACAGACAAATCTTCATTACAGCATATATAACTTATTATCCATTATACATTACACATCGAACAATAATAGTTTTAGCAGTTTTTGTATTTTCATTTCGTATGTGGAGCCGACGTGAGTCAGCTCCACTTTTTTTAAAACTCCCACTTTTAAAGCTATAAATATTGTTTCTTTTAAAAAATGTAACGAAATGTCAAAACTTCGTTACACGTTGTTTTTGTGGTTATTTAATAATGTCATACTTTTGCAGGCGTTTTTTATAGATGTATCAAGGCGCTTCTTGATTTTCAAACTTTTTTTAACAAATTCTTGAGACTACAAAACAAATATTAAACATAAAAACGGAATGAAAAAGAAAATTTATGCTTTAATGGCGTTCTTTTTAGCCTTTGTGGGCAACGTCATGGCATGGGAACCAGTGATCAAAGAGACTCACTGGTTCGGTGTGTATGAGTATCAAGATTACAATGGACCTTTCACGACCAAGGAGATTAATTTCAGCAATGGTTTTATCGAGTCCATCGTAATTGCTAAATCGTGGGCTGGTCCTAATGTGACACAGCATCCAAAGACCTCGTTCTATTCTTGGATTGACCACAAGTTGCGCTTCAGCGTTACTAATCCTAACACCAGTACTTGGGATTTGGAGAGAAACGGCAATAGCAAATATAATGGTTATGGCCTGAAAAACATATCTGGAAACGACCAAACCTTTAGAATCCACAATCTGAATAGTGGCGACAGCTATACCGTCAACTATTATTTGGCAGGTGGCAGCGATGTGACTGCTTTTAGCGGAAATGGAACAGGTACAGTGGAAATAACCATACCCGCTGATGCCGTCATCCGTAGTGTGGTCATCAATGTGGCCAATTACCAAAAGGCCGAAAGCGGTGTAAGGGCTTTGGAACCAAACGAACTTCAGAAGTATTTAGGAAATGCTTATAATTCAAGCAGTTTCGGCTATCGTTACTATTACACCAAGTCAGGTGTGTTGGAAGACAAACGTGGTGCCGTTCCTTATATCACCATGAAGTTTGGTGCCGACAATGACATGACCTTTGTCAGAGCGATTGCGGATGTCAGCTATACTTATGGTGCCCTGCAGCAAGTAGACGCTGCTGAAATGAAGTACTATACCAAAGAAAATGGCGGTTCACCCGTCTTGGCTTCCACCAGCGATGAGTATATCGTTCATTCGGCAGCTGGCGCATCAAACGACTGGGATGCCCAGTTCTTCATCACTGCCCCATACGCTCTCCCTATAGGACAAACTGTTCAAATAGAGTTCTGGGCGAAGGCAGACCATAATGCGACCATCGGTTCGCAACAACATGAAGCCGCAGGTAATTATATTCATTGGGGTTGTATTGGGGACAAAGAAATTACAACCGAATATCAACACTTCACCGGTGAATTCACAACTAATAATTCCAATAATGCAAATCCCGATTGGTTGTGGCAGACGATTGCCTTCAATTTGAATAATGATAAGAGCCAGAACAACACGTTCTATTTCAAGGATATCAAGATCTCTATTCCCGAGCGCACTGAAAATGTGAATGAAGACAGCTTCGGTGCCGCTTCTATCATCGATGCATCCAACAATCTTGACCCTGCAACGGATAATTACGACTATCTCCAGTATCGCTGGACTTATAAAGACAACAATTATAGCAATCCTTACACCGAAGCTGAAATCAGAGACCGGCTTGTTGGGAAAGAGTGGTCAACCTTCACTGCTAAGAAAGATCCTACACATACGGTTGACCCAAGTTTGAACGGTACTGACTATAATGGTGTAAATTATGTTTATGGTGATAATTTCCTCACCATCTTCCCCTTGTGTGG
>CAMJFC010000097.1 GCA_946404865.1 uncultured Prevotellaceae bacterium | reverse complement strand
ATAGCCTTTTCCATCTTGAGACGCTTCAAAACAGATGGCTTGTTGTACTGCTGACGTGCGCGGAGTTCTTTCGTGACACCTGTTTTCTCAAATTTTCTCTTGAATTTTTTGAGGGCTCTCTCGATGTTCTCGCCATCTTTTACTGGTACAATAATCATGCTTTTGTCGTAAATTTTTATGTTAAACTTATATATAATTTCGCAATTTCGCAAAATGTGGGTGCAAAATTACATCGGATTTTCCAAACATGCAAATTTTTTCGATTGTTTTTTACTCAACTTGACTAAGATGAAGGATTTAAAGGAGTTAAAGGATGTTGCCGCAGTCTTCGACGGCTTGGGAAGTCAAAGGACAACGGCACTGGAATTTGCGATGTTGGCGTAATTTGTTCAGACAGCCCTCGTGGCCTCTTCGAGCCATCTGGCGGCATCGGAGTCGAGGCAGGGCGTGAGTGCTTCGCGCACACGGGCATGGTAGGCATTGAGCCATTCGATTTCTTCGGGTGAGAGCAGTTCAGGAATGAGCGGACGGAGATCGACAGGACAGAGCGTGAGCGTCTCGAACTGTAAGAAACGGCCGCACTCGGTCTCCATATACGGCACCACCAAGAGCGTGTTCTCGATACGCACACCGAAGCGCCCCTCCAGGTAGATGCCGGGTTCGTCGGTCACGGTCATACCCGCCCGCATCGGTTCGGGCCGCCACTCCATCCGTATCTGATGCGGTCCTTCGTGGACATTGAGGAACGCCCCCACCCCATGGCCGGTGCCATGCAGGTAATTGAGTCCCTCCTGCCACAACGGTCTGCGGGCGACCGCATCGAGCTGGGAACCCGAAGCGCCTTCGGGAAACTTCAGCAGTTGCAGGTCGATGTGTCCTTTGAGAACGAGCGTATAGACACGCCTTTGTTCATCGGTGAGCGGACCGAGGGCGATGGTACGTGTGATGTCGGTCGTGCCGTCGAGATACTGCGCGCCCGAATCCACGAGCAGCAGGCCCTCGGGGCGCAACGGGATGTCGGTGTCGGGCGTGGGCTCATAATGCACGATGGCGCCATGCTCCTGATAGGCGGCGATGGTGTCGAAAGAGAGTCCACGGTATAACGGCAGTTCAGCCCGGAACGCGCGCAGCTGTTCGGCGGCACTGCATTCCGTGACACCGCCCTGGGCGACAGCGGTGTCGAGCCAACAAAGGAAACGGGTCATTGCGATGCCGTCGCGGAGCATCGCCTCATGAAAACCCCGCTGTTCGGTCTCGTTTTTCACCGCCTTGAGCGACGGCACGGGCGAGGCTTCCCTCACCACTTCACGTTTCACATATTTATATAAGGTGTAACACACCTCATCGGGGTCAATCAGGATATTATACTCGAAATAATCGGCCAGTCCCTTGGTCACGTTGGCATAGTCGTCCACCTTGATGTGTTGTTCAGCCAGGTAGGAGCGCACCTCGGCCGTGAGTTTGCGCGAATCGACGAAGAGCGTCGCGTCCTGGGTGGAGATGAGCAGATAGCCGACGAACACGGGATTGCAATGCACGTCGGAGCCCCGGAGGTTGAGCGTCCATGCGATATCGTCGAGCGCGGTGATGAGCATACCGTCGGCATGCTTCTCGCGCAGCGCCTTGCGGATACGCGCCAGTTTACTGGTTGTGCCCTCACCCGCATATTCAATGGGATAGACCGCCACGGGATTGAGCGGCACGGGCGGACGGTCGGTCCAAATCGTCTGAAGCGGGTCGAAATTGGTGCGGAGGGTGATGCCGCCGAGCCGCCGCAGGTCAGCAATCAGCGCCTCGGTGTCGTTGACGGAGAAGACCATGCCATCGACACCCGCTTCGCGGTATTCGCCTTCTTGCAGTTGCCCGGCTATCCACTCCGCGATGGAGGGAGTGCCAGGGATTCGTTCGCGCATGAGCACAAATTCGGTACCACGCAACTGCTCTTCGGCAGCGATGAAATAGCGTGAGTCCGTCCAAAGGGCAGCGCTATGTAAAGTGACCACTGCGGTGCCGGCCGAGCCGTCGAAACCGCTAATCCATTTGCGTCCCTCCCAATGGGCGGGCACATATTCCCCGTGATGCGGGTCGGTACTGGGGAAGATAAAAGCGTCGAGCCGTTCGCGGCGCATCACCTCGCGCAGTGCCTGAAGTCGTTGGTTGATGATGGTGTTCATTGGGTTTGAGATTAGACCCACCCCCTGCCCCTCCCTTGTAGGGAGGGGAGTAGATTGCACGACAAGTGCGATAAATGGGTAATAAATGTAAAATTGCTATTTAGACATGACAAAGATACGAAGTTTTCTGAATAAAAAACAAATAAATGCAAAATAAATATGCGATGATTATTTTTTTTTGTATCTTTGCAAACAATTAAGGGGTTAGAGGTAAGGGGTAAGGGGTAAGAGAATACTTTTAGAGGTGAGAGGTATCTTAGGGGTAAGAGGTAAGGGGTAAGAGAATACTTTTAGAGGTGAGGGGTATCTTAGGGGTGAGAGGTAAGGGGTTAGAGGTGAGAGGTTACTCCTAAACTTCCGAAGAACAATCTTTTAAAAATCAAATAACAACAATGGCATTTTTAACTAACGAGAAACTGACCATCGTCGGCGCAGCCGGTATGATTGGTTCAAACATGGTGCAGACAGCCCTGATGATGGGTCTGACCAACGACATTTGTCTCTATGACGTGTTCTCACCCGAAGGCGTGGCCGAAGAGATGCGCCAAAGCGGTTTTGGCAATGTAAAAATTACTGCCACCACTAACGCTGAGGAAGCCTTCACCAACGCTAAGTACATCATCTCGTCGGGTGGCGCCCCCCGTAAGGCTGGCATGACCCGTGAGGACCTGCTCGCAGGCAACTGTAAGATTGCCGAGGAACTGGGTCAGAACATCAAGACCTTCTGCCCCGACGTGAAACACGTGGTGATCATCTTCAACCCCGCCGACCTCACTGGTTTGGTGACCTTGCTCTATTCAGGTTTGAAACCCGGTCAGGTGACGACTCTCGCCGGTCTAGACACCACCCGTCTGCAGAGCGCTTTGGCCAAGAAATTCAATGTGATGCAAGATGAAATCACCGGTTGCGCCACCTATGGCGGTCACGGTGAGCAGATGGCAGTGTTCGGCAGCCACGTGGTGATTGCCGGCCGCAAACTGACCGACATCATCGGCACAGAGGAGTTCCCGACTGAGGAGTGGGAGCAGATGAAAGTGGATGTGACCAAGGGCGGCGCTAAGATTATCGAGTTGCGCGGACGTTCGTCGTTCCAGAGCCCCTCTTACCTGTCGGTGGAGATGATCCGTTCGGCCATGGGCGGTGAGCCTTTCCGCTTCCCCGTGGGCACTTACGTGAAGACCGACAAATACGACCACATCATGATGGCCATGAAGACGACCCTCGACCAGGACGGAGCCAAGTTTGAGGTGCCCCAGGGTACTCCCGAGGAGAACGCCAAGCTCGACGCTTCTTACGAGCACCTCTGCAAGATGCGCGACGAACTGGTGACGCTCAACATCGTGCCTCCCATCGATGAGTGGAACAAGATCAACCCGAACCTGTAAGTCCGTTAATACCTCTTATGACACGCCATCATCCCGATGGCGTGTTTTTTGTGGTTGGTGCCGCTGACGTAATCCTCACTCCACAATCACCGTTTTGGTGGTGTAGTTAGAAAAGACGATGATTTGGACACCTTTCTCATTTTTCCTCACGGGAATACCTTGCAGGTTGTAACGGGCCACCTCATGCACCTCCTCATCAGCGTCATCGTCGGGTTTCACCCGCTGGATGTTTGTCACATCAGCTGCTGCCGACGATTCCCGGGAAAAAACCAGCAACATCGCATCCGCGTTGGTGCCGAACCCGTAGCCATTAGACTGTTCAATGGTAAAACCTGCTGCGACCAATTCATCGACAGCATTACGGAAGATCACAAAATTCTCATCAAATGAGGGATGGGTGGGCAGCATCAGGTAAGCATCGGAAGAGAAGGTAAAATTGCCCGTTTTATACTGAACGATGCCGGCTGAATAACTATCACCGTTGATCGCGGCTCTGATGATCACATAATCTTTCTGCGCCCACAGCGAAAGCGCCATGAACGACAAGCATACTACACATAATAACTTTTTCATATCCATCAATCAAACTGACTTTTAGTTAGACAACAAGACTAAGCACCCACGTAACATGAGTGGACGCACTGCAAAAGTACATAAAAAGCAGAAGACCTGCAACAAATCCGTGAGGAAAAATCGTTCAGCCTCGTTTAGTCGTCTGGTTGTTTGGCCGTTTGGTTGTTTGGCCGTAGCAAGGCGGAGATTTTATCCCTTGAAAACCGTTGTGCGATGATATTCAAGATACCCTGCACGGGCTTCATTAATTGGTAAAAATTGGAAGAGTTGCCCCTCTTTGATGCCAATGCGGTCTTTAACTTGACGAGAAAGCCAATTGGATATGATTACTCGTTTGTCATCGGTGAAAGTTATATATCCACGATCGAACAGTTTATCGTAGAGTGGAGAGAGAATGAAACCGTTATTAGGATCCACTCGCTCCTTATTATCCGATACAGCCCAAGGTTTGATATGGCTGGCAATCAAAAGAGACTCTTCGTTAATCATGGTAATAGGACAGAACGGGCATTCTTCCAATAGTTTACGACGATATTCATCCTGTCCCTCACGACCATATCGAACAGTTATACCTTTCAGTTTAAGTTTTTCTTCTCCTACTTTCCAAAGAGTTTCTTCCTCTGCTTGGCGAATGGCAGCACCATAATTCTCTATATAAGATTTTCGTTTTTCTATTTCCTCAAAATCCGCGAAAAGTTTCAAATAGAACATAGGGATTCCGTTGTAATTAAGTCGCATGGCAGAGATATATGTGACGAGCGGCAACGATATTTCCCTTATCAGTTTATATACTTTATCCGACGAATTGACATAGCCGCGTGAACCTGCTATTTGAGATTGCTCCCTAACGGTAAAGTAAACGATGCCCGAAGACAACGCATTTATTTTCTCCATCCGCTCCGACCATAACAAGCGCATTTCATGCTTGCCCCTATAGTTTTGGGACGGAGTGAAATATTCGGCCTTTATGGCATTCATATACGCCTGTAAATCTTGGCGCAGGACAAAGCATGTTGCTACAAAACCTATTTCCCCAAAAAATTGTTCCATTTTGACACGCGAGCCAACGTATAGTTTTGCCTCGCCGTTTCCGCCCCCAAGTTTGTTTTTGGGCATCACCCAACTGTCGGCTACAGCAATCGGAGTTTCAAACGTATCCTCAAATGTGAATCTTTCGCCCCCAACAATCATAGTATCGTGCCGTATTTCGTAATATCCATCTGTTTTAGTATTGCTATCAACACATCAACAACTATACTATTGCCTGCCTGTTGATACATCGAAGTGTCAGATACGACAATCTTAAATGTGTCTTTGAAACCCATTAAGCGCAAGCATTCACGAGGTGTCAATTTTCTGATACGCCCTTTGTGCGTAACATAGTTGTCCACCCCTGCACGATGCATCTTGTGCATTGAATGAAGCAACGGTCGTGCCACATCTAAATCGGTTTGTGTAGAGGTCTTAAAGTTTTTCGTACCGCCAGCAAGAACATATCGAGCAACCTTCTCTGACAGATAGTACTTCTCCTCCACATCGCGAACATCGAAAATGAATTCATCAAAGGCCTCATCAGTCGGGGTCAACTCTGAATCGGGATGATAAACAAAGTCACCATGCCAATTGAACTGTTGGTTGCGTTTCTGGCATAGTTGAATATCTCCATTTATCTGTGTATATGACTTGTCACGATTCTTGTGACTCGTCACAAATTTAACACCCTTCTCTTTAAGAAAATATTTGGTGTCGATATAGTCTTCTAAGAAGTCATACATTTTATACTCAAGTTCTATAGGAGCAGGGAATTCAAAATATGTCTTGCGACGAAAGCCAAGACAAAAAACTCGCTCACGATGTTGTGGTATACCATAGTCGCAACTATTCAGTACCCGGAATTTCACATCGTATCCAAGTTCCTCAAAGATATCATGCATTACAAGCCAAGTTCTACCTTTGTCATGATTCAGCAGACCACGCACATTCTCAAACAAAAAAACCTTCGGCTGTGTCTCTTTTACAACTCGGGCAAACTCATAGAAAAGTGTACCCCGTGCATCCTCAAAGCCCAAGCGATGTCCAACCATTGAAAAGGCCTGACATGGTGCACCTCCTATGACAAAGTCCACTTTGCCCTTATATGGTCGTGCGTCAAAATCACGGATGTCACTAAACCAATCTTCCTCCCTTATCTCATAATTAGCAAAATAACTTTGTTTACATTTGGGGTCTATATCTCCTGCGAACATTATCTGATGTTTTAGTCCGAGACGCTGGAAAGCATGTTCTATAGCACCGATTCCACTAAAGACCGTGCCTATTCTAACAGTTTTTTGAGGTTCTGAAAACTCCAAATCTTTCCATAGTACCCCCTCTATTATCGGAGTCTGTGGTATTTTCCTTTTGTAATCCAATGAAAGTGCACGAGATTTCACTATGCGCTTCACTTCATCAATTTTATCCGAACTCTCTTTGATATCTTTCTCGACAGTCGCCATTTATCAAGCCTTCGGCACACGAAAAGCCCCTTGCGCTACTTGAAAAGCGCAGGGGTGTCATGCTTGTGACATAAGCGACTGGAAACGCTGCAGAATGAAGCATAACGATTCCCCCACGCTATTCGTGCGAGGTCATTATACGTTTCTGCTTCTGCGTTGTTTAGTTTTCCAGTTCTATGTCACCAGAAGTGAAATGATTCTCGTCAGTATGTTTGGTAAGCTTCTTTTAAGTGCCTTAAATTTTTATAGATTCCGACAAGCACCCAAAAACGGAAAGTAAAAAATGGATTAGCATACAAATAAAAAACGTGGATGCTTAACTCATGCCTGTCCAACTTCGAGGCCTACCACAGCCCAAGCAAAAAACAGACAGAGAAACACCCACGATGGAGCATATAGATACACCGTAAAGTGTGCCAGAAGGTACGGATACCTTCGCAGCACACTACGGAGATGCTATTACACACCCCGCGGTGTCACCCCAGCAATGTTTTTGTTTGCTTGTCGAATGTGGTAGTTTCGAAATTCAAAAACAAAGCGTCAGTAACGCCTTTTAATATGTAGCGCCCTGCCCACAGGCTCTGCTCAACACAATGAGCATCACAGCCACCTCGGACAGATAGCAAGGGCAAAGATACGAAGAAAAAATGAAAAAAGAACGATTTCCCCGATTTTTCTTCTTTTTTCGCGTATTTATCTTATTTTGAACGCGAATTACCATTAATGTCCACAAATTGTTCATAAATATTTATTTTTGGTCATTTGCGGTCATTACTTTCCGCTTTGCACAGTGGCCGTTGGTTCAGCTCTACCGAGCGTAAGCAGGCTCGCCCGCAGGGCAATTGAGAATCTTCGATGATCAATCAAACTGCCCGCCGAACTGTTAATAGCTCGGCGGGCTTTGTATATCAATACAAAAGTCCGAACATCCATAAAGGGATGCGATTCCGATGACCAACCTCGGTATTATCAACAGCAAGGTAACTATCGGGGATATCCTTGATTTGGTCGAAAGTCTTACCTTTCCCACCAACTTCGAACAGATGTTTCCTGTCAACAAGAAAATCACCAGCCTTCGGATAACGCACTTCATGACCTTGAGACAACTGGTTACAAAAGAATGTCTCTCGAAGTGTACCTGTATCAACCTTTGGGGTAAGCGCAAACATCATGGTTGGGTTATTGATATATATCTTATCTGGGCGCGACAGGTTGTCAGGACTCTTAACATCATCGCCTAACAACAGAAGCAAACCTCCACGCTGAAGCGCATAGAGCATTTTCAGCCCTTGGTTGCGATCTGTTTCCAACTCTTTGTAAATCTCATTCATCTTGGGCAGTTGCGGTACCCTCTCGGCAAGGATCATCAACAATTTTTTCGTCTTGCGAATCGTTGACATCGTAATATCCTCAACATTAGGATAGTCCACCTCTATTACCTGATTGACAACATTTTGCAGTCTTTGGTAATAACCATGATGCACGGCCTTATAGAATGGATAATACCCCACTTCGAGATATTTCTTGAAATGCTCCAGTATCTTTATTTTGCTGCATACCTCCATAGCAATGCCGACATGATCTGCAAGCAACTGTTCAAGTGAAACCGTTGGAATCTGTAGTATGCCTTCGTACTCCAAGAATTCACGTAGCGACAGGCCTCGCATTTCATACATAGTCAGGCGACGCGATAGATCGCCTTCGCTGCTTTCCAGCTGAAGCATTGATGAGCCAGTATATGCTACATAAAGTCCAGGATAGTCATCACATATATTCTTTAGCAACGTTTGCCAATGTTTGTAATAGTGAATCTCGTCAATAAAGAGATGGGTTCCACCATGCGTATAATGATAGTCCACCACATCGATAATGTCGTGAGTACTGAACCACAGGTTATCAAGTGAAATATAAAGCACCTTATCCTGCTCTTTTCCCTTAAAGGTCTCTTTGATATGTTGCAACATTAGGGTTGATTTACCACATCCCTTCGGTCCTTTAATGCCAATCAACGTGTCGTTCCAATCTATCTGCTTATATAGATATCTAAAAAAAGACATTGGCGTTGCAGCCAACCTACGCTGGAAAATCTTGATAAGATAATTGATTTGTTCCTCCATACTTTATTAATATATAGTTCTCGGCTGCAAAGATAATAAAATGTCTCCAAACATCATAAATTTATTAAATAAAATGTTTCCAAACACTAAAAATATATGCTTTATGGAAACACACGCTCAATATGACCGCCGAACTGATAATAGTGGTGACCTGCAAACGTTTAGTCGGTTTTTTCTGTGATTTGTGAGATTTACTTTCCCTCGCTTCGCGAACAGTGGCCGTTGGTTCTGCCCATAAGGGCACTCCTATCCATTTTTATCACTTTTTGATTATTATTTTTTGATAATCATTTTTTGATAATTATTTTTTGATAATTTCGGAAATTGTGTTATCTTTGCGAGGAACTGTTTGAATGACATCATTTTACCAGCCATTTTGGCACACCATTTGCAAGAAAAATTTCATTGACTAAATGAACATGAAAGAAATAAAAGACAAATCGTTCGGAGGTGAGCGCCCCTTGTTTGAATCGC
>CAMJFC010000096.1 GCA_946404865.1 uncultured Prevotellaceae bacterium | reverse complement strand
AGCAACCTCCTGTCTGTTCGATGCAGATTTACAAAGACTTCGGCAACACCCTGCTCGTGGGCGACATGCCGCAAAAGGTGTTTGCGAGGATGATGCGCAAAGACCCGAAAGGCGGTGAGCGCCCCGACCCGCTACTGACGCAGATGATTCAAATCAGCAGCGGCGACAATTTCCTGCAGGTGGCCGACGGAGGCATGCAGGGCGAGTGGCGCATGGCGTGGGTGGGTGCGCCCGAAACGGAGAACGCCCCCGCGGAGGGCATTGTCACCTTCCGCATGGCCAACACCAAGGGCAGTTACACCAACCGCCTGCATTTCTATATCGAGGGTGGCGAAGTCATCTTCGGACAGCCCAATATCACCCTCCCTGCGCACTATGAGAAAGAGGTGCGTCTGCCATTCGTGGTCACGGGCATCGAAGAAGGCGCACCCGTCAAGGTCACCATCACCGACGCCTCAGGGCGCAGCACGGCCAATTACTCCGTTGAGGCGGAGTGGAACGCTAAAGAGCGTCTGTATTATGCCGTCATCCACGACCGTGTCTTGGACAAGGAGAAAGACAAGGGCATGCCGGGCAAATACCTCTCCTATAAACTCAACGTCGAGGCGCAAAGCCGCAGCGGCCGACCCGTCACAGGCGGACTCGACCTCTACCGTTATTATATGGGTCTGGTGCTCGAAATTTTCAACGGCAACGACGTGAAGTGCTTCATCGAGGAGTATGACATCACGAAGCACCGCACGAAGAAATTCGCTGCGGAGTCGGGCGGCAAATGGTACGTGCCTGCCGAGACGAAATGCAAGTTGACGCTCTTCGACTATGACGAGGCTGGGCACCGCATCCTGCAACTTGCACCCATACCTGTTAAGGACGGGCTTGTCTTCAAGGCTGTGGACGAGGGCAAGCAGTACCTCGTCGATAAGGTGGCCGTGAAAGCGGAGGTGACCGCCTGCAAACCCGGCGATGCCACCTATATGGTTTTGCGCTGTACGCAGGCGGTGCTCGATGCGCCGAACCGCGTGGCGGCCACGTTGACCATCACGGTGAAAAAGGGCGAGGAAAAAATCACCATCGAGCATCCGCTGCGGCTCTGCTCTCAACCGCGCCGCGATTTCGCCGACAATTTCGTGATGGACGCCGCGCTGAAGGACGACAACCGCATCACCGACCAACTGTTCCACATCCGCTCGGAAATTTATCGCAACAAACTGATAGACAACTTGTTCCCGTTGGTGAAGTACATCGACATGGTCATCGACGGTTACGACCCCGACTTCGGCTACGACAAGAAGACGCTGAAGACCATTACACGCACCTACAACGATGTTTATACCGGTGTGAAAGCCGGCGCCAACGCCGAGGTGCCGAAACCCTTGACTCTGGCCGACGACATGCTGCTGTTCATCCAATCGTGGTACGAGACGGCCAAAACCACCTCGCAGGACCTCGGACTCTGCGGTCGACTGTTCCTCGGTTTCGCTACGTTGGGCTGCTCTGAAATCGTGTTTGGCGCTGTCGATACCATCTCTGTCGGCGAGGAAATCTACACGGGCATGAAGAACTATGTGGACCAAGGCGGTGACAGCATCTGGGGCGGTTTCTGCGTGGGGGCGAAGGTCGCCGTCCGCGAATATCTCACGGCGAAGGTGATGGAGGGAGGCATGAAAGTCATCAGTGGCACTGCGAAGGCCGCCGGTCTGACTCCGGAGAAGATGAAGGACGCATTGGGCAAATTGAACTCAAAGGTGAAAAATCAGTTCTCCACGCCCTCGAAAGGCGCACCAATCAAGGCTGCCGGTCAGCGCAGCACCATAAGCCGCGCCAGTTCGAAATCCAGGGTAAAGGCGAAAGTAGAAGCCGCAGGAAAATCAGGAAAAGTTGGCAAGTCGAATCTGAGCGATGCTACGAACTTAGGCAAGCAACGCGCCAAGCAGAACGTGAACGACCTGCGCGCCGCCTGTGAGCAGTATCGCGCTAACCCCACGCCCGAGAACAAGATATTGCGCGACAAGATGATTATGAAGTGTCAGGCTGACAAGCAGACGATGTATCTGCTGAAGGAGAAAGGTGACGCCTTCACCTCCACCCGCAAGGACTTCAACGGCCATCTAGATGACATCTACAAGAACACTGATATGAAGGTTCAGGAGGAGCTGTCGCGCAACCTTGGCGGCAAAGAAATCCGCAAGAAGAACATATCTTCGAAAGAACCCACCGATCTGAAAAACGGCAAGACGGTGACCATGGACCGCGACACCACCTATCAGTATAAGGACTCCGACGGTGTATGGAAGACCATCGACGACAAGACCTTCGGCCCTGGCACGGAGAAGATGGTGGAGCAGACCTACAACCGCCATTTCCATGAGCAATCGACCGGCATTACACCCAAGACTGAGCCTGGTGTGGATTTGAAACCTTTGGAACAGAAACTGGCAAACAAACATGCCAAGAAGATGGACCAGACCATCATCCAGAACGAGTTGACCAATCCCGAGAGTTACGGTAAGGACGTGAATATGATGATGGATAAAAGTCGCCATGGCGAGCGGATGCAGGATGCCCGTCAGGTGGGCAAGGCCGTGGAGAATAAAGGCACGGAGCGGTTTGAGAACGCGCGTAAGATGCTCGCCGAGGCAGAGACGATGACCGACCCTGTGCAGAAGTTGAACAAACAGGCCGATGCCATCGGTGAGATGATGGAAGGTTGCCGTCAGGAGACCAAAATCATGGACCAGTTCACCGACTCGATGGACATCGCCCGCGCTGGAGAGAATGGTGGCAATCAGATTTCCGATAAACTGCGCGACGGCATTGAGATTATGCGTATGTGTTCGGAAGGCACTCTGCCCGTGGATCAGGCCGAGGCCAACCTGCGTAACATCGGCTACGACTCGTTCGAAGATGTCTGCCGTGACCATGGTGCCACCATTATCGCAATAGGAAGCTAACTTTCCGTTGACCGTTGACCACATGGTGCGCCGCCGCATAATCTCATATAAAAAATACTATGAGGCTATAGAACCCTTGGAGCGGGCGAAGATGCAATTAAAGACAAACACAACAGTATGACGTATCATCAATACAATCATCACCCCCGGAGAAGAAGCATAGCCCTCATGTTTCTTATATGTATCGTCATTCAGTCGTCTCTTCTTGCTCAGACCATTAATGAGACAGTGACCCTTATGTCATCTAAAGAAGGATGTGGGTCGCTGACCGTAGTGTATCAATACTCTCTCAGTGGCGCATTCAATGTCAAATATGAAGGTGAGGCAAAGCAGGTCACCGATCGTGGAGCAGATGATCTTTTGCGAACCTATCGAGGCGAAATCAGAATGAACGAGGGTATTTCGGCATCTATAAAAGTGCTGAGCATCAATGGGGATAAAATCCACAACGAAAACATCTTAACCAAAATCGATACAAGGCTTAACGGCAAGGAAGGTCCTCCTGTTGACTATGAAAAGGTGCCATTGGGCGAGTTGCCTTCCGCCACAATCAATTATACCATAACCCCCGATGTCAAATGCGCTTACAACAAAAATGACACCACGCTGAGAATAGAAATGCTTTCTTACTCGTCTGACGGGCCTACCGGGGCGGTTATGGGGTTGGAGAAGGCTCCCTATTTGCAGGTGTTGATTCATTTGAAACTCGTGAAAGGTGAGGGGGCTGCCAATAAAGAAGAACTAAAGGACACGGTGGCTCATGTCGTGGAGGACATCAAGGCGTCGGACCAGCCCGGCGAGGCTGGCAACCCCGTGCCGATAGGTCCGATACTGGCCATCGTAGGCAGCCTTGCCGTCGGAGCCGCCGGCTATACGCTCACGAGAAAGAAGAAGAAAACTGACGGCGGCGACACTTCAAAGGTGCCCGACCATGCCGAGTTGCGAGTGTTCAAGGGTTTCGGCGACACGCTGACGCCCGGTGAGGAGCGTCAGCAGTTGTTCGCCCGCATCGTGCGTGTCCGTAAGGACGGCACGGAGTACACCGACCCGACGCTCACGCAGATGCTGCGCATAGCCCCCGGCGACGATTATCTTCGCGTGGACGGCGCCCCGATGCACGGCGAATGGCAGACAGCGTGGGTCAGCGCCCCTTATCCCGCCCCCTCCCCCTGCCCGAAAGATGGTGTGGTCAGCCTCTCTTTCGGCAATGACAAAGGCAGTTACACTTGCCGCCTGCATTTCGACATCAAGGAAGCCGAGATGCATTTCGCACAGGAGAACCTCACGCTGCCCGCACGATACGACAAGCCCGTGCGGCTGCCCTTCGTCATCGACGGCATGGAGAGCGACGCGAAAGTGAGTGTCACGCTCACCGACAAGGCTGGGCGCCCGTCCAGTTATTATGACATCCATGTGGAGTGGAACAAGGAGAAGGAGGAGCAGGAGGCCGTCATCGTTGACAAGGTGCTCGACGAGAAGGAAGACAGCCACACAGCGGGCCATTTCATCGAACTGAACATACACTTGGAGGCCAATAACGGGAAAGGTTTGATTGTAAAATGCGACTACCTGCTGGTACGTTTCTACATGGGCATGGTCTATGACATCGGTGCTGGCTATGACGGCTACGAGGTGGGTTGCTATTTAGAGGAATACAATATTGAGAAGCACGGCAAGAAAGTGATTTGGGGCGAGTCAGGTGGCAAGACCTACGTCCCGGCCGTGACCAAGGGTCACCTGCGTATCTACGACTACGACGAGAAGAACCACAGCATCCTGATTGTCTCACCGGCACCCGACCCGAAACTCTTCAAGGTACGTGCCCTAGACGAGTCGGAGCAGGGGCGCGTGGACAAGCTCGGAGTCAATTTCCTGCCCTGTGACACGGGCCACCCTCGCGGCACCCAATGCACGCTCCTCTGCATGAAAGGGCTGCTCGACGCCCCCTCGCGTATCGACGCGATGCTGGAGTGGGGCGCGAGGTACAAGGGCAAGGAGTACCGTTGCGAACGTCAGGTGTTGCTGTGTTCGCAGCCCCGCCGTCCCTTCCGCGACGCCGCCACGTGGGACGCCCAGATCAAGGCAGACCGCGAGACCCTCGATTACATGGACCGTGTGGAGGCGTTCATCACGCGGCACGGCCTGATGGAGCGCCTGAAGCCCCTGGTGACGTTCATGAACCTGATGAGGGACGGCTACCTCGAGGACTATGGCATCGACCGTGAGCAGGCCCAGTTGGTGCACCGCGTGTTCCTGTATATGACGACGACGTTGTCGGACTACACTTTCGACGAGGGTTACAAGCCCCTCACGCTTGCCGGCGAGGTGGCCCAGTGGTTCGCCGATGCCGGACGTGCCGTTCTCGACTCGGCTAACGAGCTGAACAAGTATGTGGCCCCCTTGATGCTGATAGCCCGTCTGGTTTCCGGCGTGCATACCATCGGTCTCTCTGAGGGTTTCTTCATCGCCTACGACACTATCAGTGCGGCGTTGCTGGCGGTCAATGCCGCGGAGCTGTATGTCAACGAGGGCGGTGACGCGGTGACGCAGCAGATGCGTGTGATGGCCAAGGAGGCCGCCAAGTTCCAAATATTTATGATGGGTCTTCAGCTGTGTGCCCGTATCGCTGTCACACCCCCGGGCGGTGCCGCCCCCCTGTCCGTGCGCGCCTCCTCCTCGAATCCGAAGAAGCGCCCCCTTCCCGAGCCGAGCAAGAAACGGTTCTCCACGGGCAAGAAGAGCGCAGCATCGAAAAAGGCGACGGATGAGAGCAACCACCGCCAGCAGATAGCAAGAGACGAGGTACGCTCGCCGGGTAACAGGAACAAGACGAAAGGCAAGTCGTCGGACAAGGGTCTGAGAAGAGGTGTGGAACACGGCAAGACCAAGGCCGTGAGCGACGTCAATGAACTGGAGGCTATCGTGCGTCGTTGCGAGTCGGACCCCTCCCCGGAGAACTTGCAGAAGTTACGCGAGGCTGTTCTCAACGTGCAGGGCAACAAACAGGCGATGTATCGTCTCAATGCCTTGGGCGAGGAATACAACGAGGTGCGGTCGGTGTTCAACAACGAGATGCTGAAGATCTACGAGGAGACGGACCAGGCGGTGATTTACGAGCTGGCGGCGAAGCACCATCTCTCGTTGGACAGGATAGGGAAAGGCAATGTGTCAAGTAATAAACTTGATGACTTGCGTAAAGGGAAACTCGTCACCTACGACCGCGACACACATTATTATTACATCGACGACAACGGCAACAAGATTTTTTTCCCCCAGAGAGCAACGCAGGAGATGTATAACAGGCACTTCCACGAGGCAGCCACGGGCTTTAAGGCCGGCAACCAGAAAGTGGCCGATTTCTTCACCAAGGCCATGGACGGCACGGTGATCGAGGACGCGGCCCACCACCCGGAGAGTTTCGGAAAGAAGAACCTTGAGATTCTCATGGATGAGAACCAGCACTACAAGCCCTTGGACAATGCGAAACAGGTGAGCGACACCATTATCTACAAGACGGAGGAGTGGCTGGCCGAAGGCGACCGGCTGCTGGCCAAGGCGCAGGAGACAGCCGACCCGAAGTTGCGCGCTGACTTGGAGGCGAAGGCTGTGAGCGCTTACATGGAAGGCAACCGTCAGACGCTGAAGGACTTCAAGCGTTTCGTGAAGCCGTATGACGAGGCGCGTACCGACATCAACGGCCGCAGTTTCGTGACCGACAACATGCGCAAGGCAGTGGAGGAGATAGAGATGATGTTCGACGCGAAGGACGCCATCAGCGTTGACGAGTTGAACGTGAAACTGTCCTTGCGCGGATATACTCCCAAATCGCTGGTACATGACATCGCCGACGCCATGTATAAAGCCGGTGGCGGACAATAAAGCCACCCAAACGACCAATCCCCCAAACGACCACCCCCCCAAACGACCAAACGACCACCCCCCCAAACGACCAATTATGAACAATCAACCTTATCCGAATCAAGGGAACTACACCCCGCAGACTCCGCCTCCCTATCAACCTGGCGGGGCTTACAACGCCGTCGGAGCAAATGCGCCTTATCAGCCTTACCAGAGTCGGAATATCCTTTATTGTGACGACGGTAAGTACCGATGGATTTATGAGATGAACATGATGAAGAATCCGACCCTTCTGATCACCATATTCAAGGTGCTTGGATTGTCCTTCTTCATCGCGTGGGCCATCATCGTCCTTATCGGGCTACTCAATGGCACGGATGGGAAAACCATTTGGGGTATTACAAAAGTAATGCTTATCATATGTGTCGTTTTCATCCCGCTGACCTTCATCGCCTACCTGATAGTGGCGGCAAAGAACGGGAAGAAATATGTCGTACTCTTCGAGATGGACGAGCATGGCGTACTCCACCGGCAGTTGCGGAAAAACGTGAAGCGCGATAAAGCCTTTGCCTGGCTTACGGTGCTGGCAGGTCTCGCGGCAGGAAATGTGGGAGCCGCCTCCGCCGGTTTCGTTGCCGCTACGCACGACTCGCTCTATTCCGACTTCGGCGGGGTGAGGAGCGTGAAGGTCAACCGGAAATGGAACACCATCAAGGTCAATGAACTGCTCAACAAAAACCAAGTCTATGCCGCCGATGAAGACTTCGACTTCGTTAGTCAGTTTATTATTTCACATTGTCCGAGGGTCTCTAACATATAAATGTTTTTTTAGCCGCCTCCAAGCGTCGAAACGCCATATCCGACGCTCGTAAGCATCGGCTCCTATTTGTACAAACTATCTTACGCTATGAGATACTATCAATACCATCATTACACTTGGAGAAGAAACGTCGTCGTCATGTTCCTTCTTTGTGTCGTCGCACAGTGGTCACAAGCGCAAATCAGCGGGTCAGCGTCAACTTATGAATGGCTTAAGGGTGACAATATGATGAAAACATCCGCAGAATGGAGCTACTCAGTGACAAAGTTGACTGACATTGAGATGAATAAAGATACATGCATTCGTGCTGGTTCTGACTACCATGGATATATTGTAATCAGACGGAACTATCATGCCAAAGTGAAATCTGGGGAAAATGTCACAGTAACGTTGCGTTGTGATGGCATTTCCGGCGACGAGGCTGTTTGTGATGAGGTGAGTCTGTGGGTGGGTACGCTTGGTTCTTATCGGGTTTATCTTAGAAGGGACTCTGACCAAGAGTTTAAAGGTGAGAGAAAAAAGGAGAAGCGCGGGCCGGCCACGCTCACCTGTTCTTTTAATGTTAAGTGTTCTGAAAGTGCTAATGATGCCCACTTTCGTATTGAAATGAAAGGAGAAATGGACTCCTCTCATGGCACAGGCCCATTTGGCCAAGTTGTAAAACCTGATGGGGTCGGATGGCTTGAAGTTCGTATTGACGTGGATGTCATCAATAGTGAACAACCGCATGAGTCTGAGACCGCCGTCATCCCTACTGATACTACCGTCATTATCGCCGACACCGACAACCACGTCATAGAGGACACCGATGCTTGGACATTCGACGGTGTGTGGCCTTTTGTCATTCCAGCGAGTGTGATAGCGGCTCTTGCGGGATTTCTCCTGACACGCCGCAGAAAGCCGACAGCATCAGAACAGGAGCAACAACAGCCACTCGACACCGCACCCTGCGAACTGCGCCTTTACAAGGCCTTCGGCGACATGCTGCTTGTGGGCGATGCGCCGAAGCAGGTCTTTGCCAAAGTGGTGCGCAAAGACCCCAACGGTGAGCGCACCGACCCCGCATTGACACAGATGATACAGATATTCACTGGCGACGGTTATGTGGAGGTACACGACGGCGGCATGCACGGCGAGTGGCGCACGGCATGGGTCAACGCTCCTGAGGCCGATTCGCCTCCGCCTGCCGAGGGCATCGTCGCCTTCCGGGTGGGCAACGAGGCAGGCAGTTACACCAACCGCATCCACTTCCGCATCGAGGCGGGCCAGATTATCTTCGGACAACCCAACCTCACTCTGCCGGCGCATTACAAGAAAGAGGTGCGCTTGCCCTTCTTGGTCACGGGTGTGGACGACAACGCCGAGGTCACGGCGAAAATCACCGACGGCAGCGGGCAGAAGACCGCCAATTACACCGTGAAGGTGGAGTGGGACGCGAAGGAACAGTTGCACTATGCCGTCATCCACGACTGCGTACTCGACCCCGCCATCGACAAGGGTGTGCCCGGCCATTATATCTGCTATGCGCTCGAGGTTGAGACGAAGGGTCGCGAGGGGCACGTCATCAACGGACGGCTCGAGATTTACCGCTTCTACATGGGGTTGATACTCGACG
>CAMJFC010000095.1 GCA_946404865.1 uncultured Prevotellaceae bacterium | reverse complement strand
GGCGTCTTTGTTGAGATAAATCAATAGTGTCTATAGTTCTTATAGAGTCTATAGTGTCTATAGAATCTATAGTATCTATAGTTTTTATAGTGTCTATAGTGTCTATAGAATCTATAGTATTTATAATCCTTAAGTTTAAGTAGTTTCGCCAGTCGAACACGTCACCCCCTTATCAGGTGGTTATTGCGGCGGGGTCCCACCTCTTCCCATCCCGAACAGAGAAGTTAAGCCCGCCTGCGCCGATGGTACTGCAATGCAATGCGGGAGAGTAGGTGGCCGCCTTTTTTTCAACAAACAGCCGCACTCCAAAAAGGGGTGCGGTTTTTTTTTATTCCTTAAAGAATCTTACGGTCTTGGGAATCTTCACAAACTTGCTGTTAACAACTATCTTTAATTTGGAACCCTCCTGCCGCTCCAGCGTGTATCCGCCATCTTCATCAAAGGTCAGGATGGCTGTGAAATCCTCGCTTCCGAAGTCATTGACAAATGCCAACTCAGCCTGGTGGTCATTGATGAGCGTGGCATCAATGATATACCATTTACGGGTGTCACGCTTGGTCCAAAAATAACCAGGCAACTCACCTAAAATGCTCTCATCCTGCCCCACGATGATGTCTTTGTCATAAAGATTCATCTTGATGTACATTTGATATTCTGAATTGTATATCTTGGCTTCAAATGGACGACTGTCTTGGCCGTAGATGGTTGAGACGCAACACAATACAAATAAAAAGATGTATTTCCTCATGTCAGTTATTTTTTGTTCGTTGCAAAAGTACATATTTTTTTTAATATGAGATATTTTATGTCAAGTAATCGCGCCATTTTTGCAAAATATCATCATTTACATTGTATTTTTAGTGTTTTTTTATGTAACTTTGCAACCACTAATATTAGTTTTTTTATGGCGAAAGAATTGTTATCTCCCGATTATGTGTTTGAGTCAAGTTGGGAGGTCTGTAATAAGGTAGGTGGCATCTATACGGTTTTGTCAACAAGGGCGAAAACCTTGCAAAATGCCATGACCGATCGTATTATTTTTATCGGCCCTGATTGTTGGAAAGAGAATAAGTGTCCATATTTCATTCAAGATGATGGACTGTTCTCTGACTGGCGTCAACATGCGCTGAGTGAGGGACTGACGATGAAAGTGGGACGATGGGATATTCCCGGAAAGCCAGTAGCCATTTTGGTTGATTTCCTTCCTTATTTTGAACAGAAAGACTGGATTTACACACGTCTGTGGGAACTTTACCAGGTGGACAGCTTGCATGCCTACGGAGATTACGACGAGGCATCTATGTTTTCGTACGCTGCAGCACTTGTCGTGGAGAGCTTTTATAAATTCTATTTAAATGATAACAGCAAGAAGGTCGTTTATCACGGAAATGAGTGGATGACGGGCCTCGGACTCTTATATATCAGGTATAAACTGCCGCAAATTGCTACGGTGTTTACCACACATGCCACCAGTATCGGACGGTCGATTGCCGGAAATCATAAACCCCTTTACGACTATCTCTTTGCATATAACGGTGACCAAATGGCAGGTGAACTCAACATGCAGAGCAAGCATTCTATTGAAAAGCAAACTGCGAAAAATGTTGACTGTTTTACTACGGTGAGCGACATCACGGCTAACGAATGTAAAGAACTGCTTGATAAGCCGGTCGATTTTGTACTGCCCAATGGCTTCGAGAATAATTTCGTTCCGAAAGGAGCCACATTCACAAAGAAACGTAAGGCTGCAAGAAAACGTTTAATAGATGTCGCTAATGCATTGATGGGCACTGACTTGGATGATAACGTCATCATCGTTTCAACCAGTGGTAGATATGAGTTCCGAAACAAAGGTGTCGATGTCTATATCGAGGCGATGAACCGCTTGTTGCGCGACCGTGACCTTCAAAAAACAGTGCTCGCTTTTATCGAAGTACCAGGATGGGTGGGAGAACCCAGAAAGGACTTGGTGGAGCGCTTAAATAGTGGGAAAAAATTTGACACTCCGCTCGAAGTGCCGTTGGTGACACATTGGCTGCACAATATGAGTCATGACAATGTGCTTGGCATGCTCAAGTTCCTGAATATGTGGAACAGAAAAGAAGATAAGGTAAAACTGATTTTCCTCCCATGCTACCTGACCGGTGACGACGGTGTGCTCAATATGTCATATTATGATCTGGTTTTAGGTAACGATCTGTGCATATATCCCTCTTATTATGAACCATGGGGCTACACACCATTAGAGGCGGTGGCTTTCAAGGTTCCCTGCATCACAACCGACCTGGCTGGATTCGGATTGTGGGCTAACACGGTGAAAGGCGGGTATAGCGAGCTGGTCGATGGCGTGAAAGTGATTCACAGAACGGATTACAACTACTCTGAAGTGGCTGATGTCATCAAGGATACCATTTGCGACTTCTCGAAAATGAGCGAGGCCGACATCAAGAAAGCACGCAGCAATGCCGATAAACTCTCTAAAAAGGCACTGTGGAGTGAGTTCATCAAATACTATTGGATGGCTTATGACTATGCGCTAAAAAAGGCACAAGAGAGAACGTGTTAACACAGGAATGTACATAAAAACCAGATAGTTTGAGATGGTTTTACAAGAACTTGTCATGATACGAAGAACAAATAAGCACTTTTATATATCAATTATTGTATGAAAATTAAAGCAGATTATGCAAATGCACCTCAGTGGAAAGAGATAGCCGTTAAATCGCGTCTTCCTGAGGAATTGAAATGCCTCGATGTGCTGTCGCACAATATGTGGTGGGCATGGAACTATGAAGCAAGAGATTTGTGGAGAAGCCTGGATGAAGACCTCTATGAGGAGGTGGGACATAACCCCGTCCTTCTGTTGGAACGATTGAGCTATGATCGGAAGATTGAAATAGTGAAGGATAAGGCCATCATGAAACGTGTGAAAGACGTTTGCGCCAAATTCAATAAATACATGGATGTGAAACCTGATGAGAAGAGACCTTCTGTGGCTTATTTCAGCATGGAGTATGGTCTGAATCAGGTGCTCAAAATCTATTCCGGCGGTCTCGGTATGCTCGCTGGCGACTACCTGAAAGAGGCCTCTGACAGTAATGTCGATATGTGCGCCATCGGATTCCTCTATCGCTTCGGCTATTTCAAACAGTCGCTCAGCATGGACGGACAGCAGATTGCCAACTACGAGGCGCAGAATTTCAATTCTCTTCCCATCGAACGGCAACTCGACAACGAGGGCAACCCCATGGTGGTAGATGTGCCATACATGAACTATCAGGTTCACGCTTACGTGTGGCGTGTCAACGTGGGGCGCATCTCGCTCTATCTGCTTGATACAGACAATGAGATGAACTCAGAGTTTGATAAACCCATCACACACGCGCTGTACGGCGGTGACTGGGAGAACCGTTTGAAACAGGAAATCCTGCTCGGTATCGGTGGTATGCTGGTGCTCAAAAAACTTGGCATCAAGAAACAGATTTACCACTGCAATGAGGGACACGCTGCTCTTTGTAACTTACAACGTCTGTGCGACTATGTCAGAGAGGGCATGTCTTTCAACCAAGCACTTGAACTGGTGCGCGCTTCAGGTCTTTACACCTGTCACACACCGGTGCCTGCTGGCCACGACTATTTCGACGAGGGCCTTTTCGGCAAATACATGAGCGGCTATCCTCAGATGCTGGGTATCTCATGGGATGAGTTTATCGGCATGGGACGTCAAAACCCCGACGACCATGGCGAGAAGTTCAGTATGTCCACATTCGCGTGCAATACCTGCCAGGAAGTGAATGGTGTGAGTAAACTCCACGGATGGGTCAGCCAGAAAATGTTCGCTCCTATCTGGAAAGGGTATTATCCCGAAGAGAACCATGTGGGATATGTCACCAACGGCGTACACTTCCCCTCATGGGCTGCCACAGAATGGCGTAAGCTGTATGCGAAGTATTTCGACGAGAACTTCATGAACGACCAGAGCAACGAAGATATCTGGCATGCGATATACAATGTGCCCGACGAGGAAATCTGGGCTACACGTATGGCGCTCAAACAGAAACTTGTGAAATATATCCGCGATAAGTTCCGCGAGACATGGCTCAAGAATCAGGGCGACCCCTCACGTGTGGTGTCACTGCTCGAGCGCATCAATCCCAACGCGTTGATGATTGGTTTCTGCCGCAGATTCGCTACGTACAAACGTGCTCACCTGCTCTTCACCGACCTCAACAGATTGGAGAAGATTGTCAACAATCCTGAGCACCCCGTGCAGTTCATCTTCTCGGGTAAGGCTCACCCCGCCGATGGTGCAGGTCAAGGTCTCATCAAGAGGATCTTTGAAATCAGCCAACGTCCGGAATTCCTCGGAAAGATTATCTTCCTCGAGGACTATGACTTCCAGCTGGCTCGCCGTTTGGTTTCGGGCGTGGATATCTGGATGAACACCCCGACACGTCCGCTCGAGGCTTCTGGCACATCCGGCGAGAAAGCCGAGATGAATGGCGTGGTCAACCTCTCTGTGCTTGACGGATGGTGGCTCGAAGGCTACCGCGAGGGCGCAGGATGGGCGCTTACGGAGAAACGCACATACGAGAACCAGGGCTATCAGGATCAGCTCGATGCCGCTACCATCTACGGCTTGCTCGAAAACGAGATTATCCCCCTCTATTACGACAAGAATAAGAAGGGCTACAGCGCAGGGTGGATCAAGGTGATCAAGAACTCTATTGCTACCATTGCTCCGCATTATACGATGAAGCGTCAGCTCGATGACTATTATAGCAAGTTCTATAACAAACTGGCTGCTCGTTCTGAAAAACTGCAAGCCAATGGCAACCAACTGGCTCGTGAAATCGCACTGTGGAAAGAGACGGTGGCTGAGCGTTGGGACAGCATCAAAGTGGTGTCGCGTGAATCGAACCTGACAGAGGAGACTGGAATAGAGACAGGTGTCGCTTTCAAAGTTAAAATTGTCATCGACGAACAGGGACTGGACGATGCCATCGGGTTGGAGTTCGTGTCTATCCACACCAATGCCAAGGGCGAGGATATGATTTACAAAGTACGCCAGTTTGAGATGGTGAAACGTGAGGGTAACCTTTACACCTTTGAGTGTAATATCGAACCCGATCACGCCGGCTCATTTAAAACGGCCATACGTATGTATCCGAAGAATGAGAACCTGCCACACCGCCAGGATTTCTGCTATGTGAAATGGCTTTAATCGATAATCGGTTAGATGATAAAAATCCGATGGAGAACGTTCTCCATCGGATTTTTTATGTGTTTGATAATTCTTGTATGGATTCGCTGTAGGGACGAGGAATTTAACTTGTCCGCAGGCTTATGGCTGTAACGCCTCGCGGACCTCACTCGAGATGTCTTCCACAGAAACGCCTGTCGTCAGAATCTTACCTGTGCGGTCCACAAGCATGTAATAGGGTAGGGTCTCAACCTTGTATGCACCTATCAGTTCGCTGTCCCAACCTTTCAAATCGGATAACTGCAACCAGGTGAGTCCGTGCTTGTCGATGGACGAACGCCATGCCTTGTCGTCATTGTCCAAAGAGATGCCTATCATTCCTAATCCCATGTCGCCATAACGTCTGTAAAGACGCTTAACCTCTGGCAACTCTCGATAATATGGAGTGTTCCAACTCGCCCAAAACTGAATGATGGTGAGCTGATTCTTCATCACTTCATCTGGCAGGGTCGTGGAACCATCGTCAGGGAGAGCGAGGATGTCGTTGGTCAACTGCACTGGCTTGTCTGAGTCTTCAGAGCGGGATTCAACTGTTAACGACTTTTCGATTTCCACCATCTCAGGACGGTTCTGGAAAAGGGCGGGCATCTGGTGAATGAGTGTCAGACGCTGCTCAGCCGGGAGCGCGTCTCCCTCCTTCAACAAAGCGTAATACCCCAACTCGTTATCGATATTATCCTCTATGATACGGACGAGATAGGCGTTCATACGCTCTGTCTCTTTCTGGGCTTGGAGCGATACTTCTTCGTGTTTGGAACGTGTCGTGCTGCCATAAAGGGCACTCATGCTGCTGCTCACCTGCTCTTCATAGAGCTGGAGTGAGTCTTTATACGCCTGCAATTTCTCATTGTTCTCTGTTCCAGACAAATAGGTCTCCCCGTCAGGCGCCAACCACAATAGGATCTTCCCAGGTTCGATAAACAAAGGGATTTGGATGTTACCTTGCTGGGGACTGTATAACATACAAAACTGTGATGATTCAGTGATGCCGGAGATGTTAAACTTACCATTCTCGACGACGGCCATCTCAAACGGCAGTTCGGTGCCGTGGACGTCTGACAGATAGAGCGTGTCACCATCGGCGAGACCCTCAGCCTCGCCTTCTATGGAGTAATTGTCTGACGGTTGTTGCGTCTGACACGCCCAAAACGACATGGCCGCAAGCCATATCATCACAGTTCGGAAACGGAACATCCCAATTAAATTAAATACTGGTCACTGATGCTCTCATTGTCTATCACCCGGCGGATGGTCTCTGCAAACATGTCGGCTACAGACAACTGCTTGACTTTGGCACAACGGTGCGAGTAGGGGATAGAATCGGTAAAGACAATCTCTTCCAACGCGGAGTCCTGGACACGGTCGCTGGCGGGACCGCTCATCACGCAGTGTGATGCACAAGCGCGCACACTCGTGGCTCCTGCGGCTTTCATCACATCGGCGGCCTTGGTGATGGTGCCGGCGGTGTCAACCATGTCGTCAATCACAATCACGTTCTTGCCACTTACGTCACCGATAATCTGGATGTCATCCACGACATTCGCACGAACACGGGTCTTGTTGCAGAGCACCAGCGGACAACCCAGGTATTTCGCATAGGCATTGGCACGCTTCGAACCGCCTACATCGGGTGAGGCTATGCACAAATTCTCCAACTGAAGACTCTGGATATAGGGCAGAATGACGCCCGAGGCATACAGATGGTCTACGGGGACATTGAAAAAGCCTTGTATCTGGTCGGCATGTAAGTCCATCGTTATCAGACGGTTGATGCCGGCGGCCATCAACAGGTCGGCCACCAATTTTGCGCCGATACTCACACGGGGCTTGTCCTTACGGTCCTGACGGGCCCAGCCAAAATAGGGTATCACGGCATTGATACAACGGGCTGATGCTCGCTTGGCGGCGTCAATCATTAGCAACAGCTCCATCAGATTGTCACTGTTGGGAAAAGTGCTTTGCACCAAGAAAATGTCTCGACCGCGGATAGACTCCTCGTAAGATACGGCAAACTCGCCGTCGGAGAAGTGGGTGATTTGCATCTTACCCAACGGGCATCCTAAACTTTGGCAAATCTTTTCTGCCAGATATTTTGTGGCAGTGCCAGAAAAAACCATAAAAGAGTTTTTCTCTCTCATTTTTTTGATATGTTGTATTGTGTGATTATAGTATCTGCTTGCTTGACTATTTGGCGGCTTGTAGTTTATTAAAATAGGTGAGCACCTGGCTGAAGTCGGCTTCATGGTGGATGTCGAAATGACTCCATAAATCACCGCAGATGACTACTCCGCCGAAACCTAACTCTTTCGCTGTCTTCACACGCTCCAAGGTCATTCCCCCCAAAGCATAAACGTGTTTGTCTATCAAACCGCATCGAGAGGCTTCTTCCAATTCGGCCATGCTGAATGAACAACGCTCGTTGCTGTCCGTCTGACTGTCAAAGATATTTTTCAGAAACACATATCTGCTCTTCTTCTTCAGCGCTTTCAAGGTGGACAAGTCGGTGCAGGTGCGACTGAACGTACCTTTATAGCCGTCTGGCTTTTCTGCTTGAGGGTCGTCTATATGGATGCCGCCCAACTTAAACTCATTCTTGAGGTAGAAATGGTTGTGTACGGTAATCTTTTTGTAATACTCCTCGGGGAGCAACGATAGCAGACGCTCTAAATAAACAGGGGGGGAGTCAGGCTTGAAAATATGCAAATCATCTAAACCCTCATGAAAGAGGGCATCTATGATTTTGTCTTCCTCCACAAAAAATGTGGGGCGGGTCATAATTACGAGTTTCATCCTTCGATTGCACCTATTTGCACTGCAAAATTAGATAAAATATGTTAGACGGGCAATTTTATCTCATAAAAAAAGGGGCTTTTTACGCATTTTTAGTATTTTTGCAGATGACTTCAACGAAAATAGTTATATCTGTGTCATGACACCTATTTATATTTTAGAAGAAAAAGCACTGCGCGACAACCTCAGCCTCATTGCCGAGGTGGCACAAAAAGCCGACGTGGAAATCATTCTTGCGTTCAAGGCATACGCACTCTGGAAAACGTTTCCTGTCTTTCGGGAATATATCCATGCCACAACGGCCAGTTCGCTTGATGAGGCGCGGTTGGCACTTGAGTATTTTGGCGCACCGGCGCATACCTATTCGCCGGCTTACACTGACGATGAGGTGGATGATATCGCACGATGCTCGTCGCATCTCACTTTCAATTCCTTCTCTCAGTATGAGCGTCTGGCTCAACGGGTGAGGACGGTGAACCCAAACGTGAGTCTGGGGGTGAGGATCAATCCTGAATATTCCGAGGTGGGGACGGCTCTCTATAATCCGTGTGCGCCCGGCACACGCTTTGGCGTCGCGGCAGATAAAATGCCGCAGCAGTTGCCCGAGCATCTGGAGGGCTTCCACTGCCATTGCCACTGCGAAAGTGGGTCGGATGTGTTCCAACGGACGCTCGAACATATCGAACAGAAGTTCTCACCCTGGTTCAAACAACTCAAATGGATCAATTTCGGAGGGGGACATCTGATGACCCGGAAAGGGTATGATGTGCCACTGCTCATCTCGATATTACAAGGGTTCCATCGCAGATACCCTTGGCTGCACGTCATCTTGGAACCAGGAAGCGCCTTCGGATGGCAGACGGGCAATCTCTATGCACATGTCGTGGATATCGTGGAAGACAAAGGTATCACTACCGCTATCCTCGATGTCAGTTTCACTTGCCACATGCCCGACTGTCTCGAAATGCCATATCACCCCACTGTGACAGGAGCGGAAATCACCGATGTGCCCGATGCCCCTAACACCTACCGTCTTGGTGGTAACAGTTGTCTATCCGGCGATTTCATGGGTTATTGGCGTTTCCCGAAACCGCTACAGGTGGGCGATGAAATTGTTTTTGAAGACATGCTTCACTATACAACCGTCAAGACGAATATGTTTAATGGCATCACTCACCCGTCTATTGCCATCAGACATCTCGACGGACAACTCGAAATGTTGAAGACATTTACTTTTGAAGATTATTTGAATCGTATGGATTAATTTTTTTTCAAAAAAATCGAAGAAAAGTTTGTCGGTTCAAAAAAAAACCGTACCTTTGCAACCGCATTTGGAGAAATGCACATCTTTTTGGATGTTTATGCGGCAATAGCTCAGTTGGTAGAGCACGACCTTGCCAAGGTCGGGGTCGCGAGTTCGAGTCTCGTTTGCCGCTCACATTCTGAATAAAATCCTAATTTAGGTTACCCATTTGCCCAGGTGGCGGAATTGGTAGACGCGCACGTTTCAGGTGCGTGTGCCG